>CAJUQB010000031.1 GCA_910588285.1 uncultured Lachnospiraceae bacterium | reverse complement strand
GGGAGAGCGGGTTTGGACGTTACGATATCCAGCTTGTGCCCCGGGACCCGGAAGGACCGGATCCGGTCATTATAGAGTTTAAGGTGTGCAAGCCATTGAAGGAGGCCAGCCTGGCTGAGACGGTTGCTGCGGCCTTAAAGCAGATTCAGGATAAGAATTATGATGCTGCATTGGTGGCCCGTGGGTTTGAGAAGGAGCGGATCCGCCACTATGGCTTTGCCTTTGAGGGGAAGCAGGTGCTGATTGGGGAGGGAGATTAATCTTTATTCTATAAGCTGTAAGAGCCGGATTTCATATGAAACTGATTTTCCGGCTCTTTAACAAAACATTTAATTTCCCGCTAGTTCTGTAACAGGCACTCACTACCTGCTTCCTACTCATATAATTTTTATCCGTAAAATATCTTATAAGGCGAAACCAAATATACGCCTTCCTTTAAAACCCATTGCTTCTAATTGGTTTTGCAGGATTTCCATATGCAATTGTATTTTCCGGAATATTCTTAGTAACAACGCCGCCTGCTCCAATAAGCGAATTTCTTCCAACGGAATGGCCCAGTGTAACGATAACGCCATCATCCAGCAAAGCATTTTCATATATCGTAACTCCGCCGGAAAGGATAACTCCGGAAGCTATGTATACATGATTCTCTATGATATTGTCATGATTCACCTGTGAACCAGTATTTACAACGACATTATCTCCAATTACAGGATTAGGAGTGATCAAACATCCACACTCAATCAGGATGCCTTTTCCAAGCCTGGTATCATCCGAAACGATCGCATTAGGATGAATGATATTCACAGCTTCCCATCCATTTGAAACATAGTGCTCATATGTCTGTTTTCTTCTCTTCATATCACCAAAGGCGATAAAGAACTTATTGGTCTGATATTTCTCTCTAAGCTTATCTACATCATTACTGAGTCCACCAATTTCATAGCCTTCATAAATGCTGCCCACCAGATTCGGATCTTGTGTTGTAAAACACGCAATCTCGTATCTTCCTTGAGCCTCCAGATTATATTTTACAACTCTGGCATGCTGACCACTTCCTACTAACACAACTCGTTCCTGATTCATATAATTACCTCACTTTCTTAATGTATTAAATTTATCAATTGCTTCCTTAATTTTCTCCTGTAAAATCTTCCATTGTTTCGCAATCCTTTGAACTGATGCCATCCTGTGAAAATACTGCTTTTATTGTAAGAAACAAAATTTTAATATCTATTAGAAATGTAACATTCCTAACATATTCCATGTCATATGCAAATTTCTGACTCCATGTTATACTATTCCGCCCATTAATCTGTGCTAAGCCGGTTAGCCCGGGCCTGACATCATGCCTGTGCCGTTGTTCGCTGTTATAAAGAGGCAAATACTGAACCATTAAAGGCCGTGGACCAACAATGGACATATCTCCCTTAAGGATGTTTAACAACTCCGGCAATTCATCAAGGCTGGTTCTTCTTAGGAACCTTCCATAGGGGATTAGCCGAAGCTCATCCGGAAGCAGCTCTCCAGTCATATCCCGTTCGTTTGACATGGTTCTGAACTTAATGAGCTTAAATATTTTCTCATTCAACCCTGGTCGCGTTTGAATAAAAAAAGGATTTCCCTTCATTTGAATTGTCCCAATAATTGTCAAACATAAAAGTAAAGGCAACAATATTATAAAAGCAATAAATGACAGAATAAAATCTATGATTCTTTTCATGTATAAGCGATACATTATTTCTCCTTTTCTCCAGTTCTATCCATAAAGAACTGTTTCAGAGTACCTTGCATCACGTGTGAAAATATCCAGGCTATCCCTCCGCTGACACAAACTGTAAGTATTCCCTTTGATATCCATGAAATATGAAAAGCGTTTATTTTAACCAAAACTAAATAATGTATCAAATAGAGAGGATAGCTTAGATCTCCTACCCATTGTAAAAAACGGCTATTGGACAATATATTCTTCCAGAAGGTCCCGCAAAGCATAGACAAAATTATGGCACACCATATTCCGCCAATCAGTAAATATTTGTTTTGAAGGTATGAAGAAGGCTGCTTATCCCATAGGAGCTGACGCCCCCAAGGGGTAATGGATAGTATAAAAATAAACATCAAAACTACAATAATATCAAAAATACAGGATGGAATCTTTCTGGATTCCAAATGAATATAAACAACGGAAAGTATCATTCCAAGGATTAAAAGTGGCATATACCAATATAAGTATATAGAGTTTTCTGGATAGTTTGTATACGGAAACATTAAGGCATAAATAATTCCTAATACAATTAATACTATTCCAAAATAAGCATCACTTTGTATAATGTTTTTCAGAAACCAAAATATAGGAGAAACGAAAAAAAACTTTATGATTACTGGCATATACCAAAAATGGCCTTGGCCTTTTATTAGTAAAAGGTGTTGAAAAAACTCTTTTGCATACGAAAAAGAGCCTGTCCCCAATGCAGTCAGTAAAACAATTGTATATACAAGATATAACTGTTTTAGCTTTTTCACATATAGAATCAATATACCTGCGAATGTAATTTTTTTGTTATATTTGCACAGAGGAAGCATAAACCAAAACCCACTTAGGATAAAGAAAAGCCACACGCCTATTTTTCCGCAACCATTAAAATATGTTCCATATTGCGGATGTATGGAACCGATATGTGATAACATAACAATCAAGCAGGCTATTCCTCTTAAGGAATTCATCCAAAGTACTTTTTGTTTTTCCATAAAAACCCCACCAACATAATGAGCTATCTTTTTAAAATAGTATAATGTTCTGTAGACGCAACTATTGTTGTTCCATATTCTAAAAACATTGCAATTTCATTTTTATGATTCTTCCAAATAATATAGTTACAATCATATCGTTCCATAATGGATACAATTTCTTCGATTGAAATTTCACTGTTCTGAATCAGGGTAAATAAATCCTTCCCCTTGTACGTCATGCCGCCCCTTCCATAAAGCATTGTTATTTTACTGCTATATTGCCTTATGTAATTGACAAGGTCCTGATCTGCCATGAGATATGGCGTTTCAGCAGCATTTTCATTTATTAAATCACACAAGGTAATTATCTCCTGAGGCAATTTATAAATATTTTCAGCTTTTTGGAATTGGGCCGTTTTTATATAATTTTGGCCAAACAAAGCAATACATATGGCTGCCATAATAATAGAGACGATGCGTTTGGAACGCTGTGAGAAGCAGTTTACCAAAAAGGAAAGTGCCACAGCCATGCATACCTCCGGAAATATAATATAAAGTAATCGCACATAGACAGAAGCTCCATGGCAAAAAATATAGGCCACATAATATATAACAGGATTGTATAAAAAAATATAAAAGATAAGTGTATATCTAACTATAAAATAAAAAAACTCATTCTTCTTTCGGTTCACAAAAAGATAAAACATACTAGCTAAATAAATTAGAATCGTTGGGCTTTTGTTCCAATAAATTGCAAATACATCTTGAGCCATTGTCAGCGCTCTTGGATATAGTTCTTTTATTTTTTCAAATGTAAAAAAGTTCCAATAGGACAATTTTTGAAGATAAAATAATGCAATACAGAAAACTAATACTCCGGCTAATAGCAATAATCTATATTTTTTCAAACAGCCCTTTTTATATCTGGCACACAAAAATAATATTAGCAGCAATACAGAAAGTCCTACGCCCATCAAGCTCATAGAACAAGCAGCTATCATAATTGTGATAATAAATATAGTTTCTTTGATATGGTATTCCCTATGATCCATCAGGTAATAAAATAAAAATGGAAGAACAACAACTGCCATAACTGCTTTGCCATGCCAAATGCAAATAGTAAGTCTTAATGATGCGGTATACCAGGAATAGCATCCAAATATTACAAACAGATTCATAAAAAATAGAAAGAGTTCCGTTTTTTTCCTGTCCTTATTAAAAATCTGATATCCCAGCAGACTGTATCCCATATAAGCCATAGGAGTTAAAGTAAGTGGTAAAATTGTATGTGCAATTGCCGCAACATGTACTCCGGAGATATAGGATAGATAGGAAATATAATAATTCCATGAAGTAAGTATTAGCTTTAAGGACACGGCTCCTGGCAGCCCGCTGTCTGGCCGAACAGTTGCTATACTATTATTGACTACCGCATCAAGGGAGGTTGCTATATATGTTGCATCATCAGCGCCAATATAAGTTGCAAATGTCACAGATACAATTGTCTGTGCAAGTATGCATAGGAGGATAAAGCAATCCATACTATTCAGCCTTGTAAGTTTCAGGCCATTGCTTTTTATGGATTTTGTGAGTGCCGTTCTATTCTTTTTAAATGACAAAACCATAAGAAGCAGTATGGTTATATTAAATATCCATACTAAAAGCGAAAATTTTAGGCGTAACATAGCAATTGGAACACATAGAAGCCAAAAGAGTGCCCACAGAATGATGTTACCACTGACATAACTGAAAATCAGTTTCACATGTTCTTCCTTTTTCTCTTTACTGCAAAAAAGATAGCCGATCATTAGTGGAACAAACAGTAGATATACTACCAAAAATACTATATTACACATTTGTTTATAGCCTTTCTGCTTTTATAAAATCTCTATATTGCTTCTATCAGCCAGATTTTTTGTTACATTTTTTGTATCAAATATAATTTTTGCATTTTTTTGAACCATTTCATAATCCACATTTGAATGTGCAGCTGTAATCATTACTAAATCATAATGTTTAACATCCTCTGCACAAATAGATTTCAGGCCCTTATAACATATTCCATTATTGCGATATGATGCAATCCATGGATCATAGTAGTCTACCTGCGCACCCATTTTCTTTAATTCCTCTATCACTCGTATGGCAGGACTTTCACGATAATCATCAATATCCTGCTTATATGCGATTCCAAGTACCAGAATGCTGGAGCTTTTCATAGATTTTTGGAACTGATTCAAAATTTTATTTGCTCTTTCCGCACAGTATTCCGGCATCCTGTCATTGACCATCATAGAGCTCTCAATCATGGATGTATGGAATCCATATTCTCGCGCTTTCCACGATAAATAATACGGATCTAATGGAATACAGTGGCCTCCTAAGCCTGGGCCGGGATAAAATGCCTGGAAGCCGTATGGCTTTGTCTTGGCGGCATCAATTACTTCCCAAAGAGAAATCTTCATTTTATTACATAGCATCGCTAATTCATTGATCAATCCAATATTTACATTTCTATAGGTATTTTCTAAAATCTTTTCCATTTCGGCAACGGCTGGCGAGGAAACTTCAAATACCTCCCCCTCCAGGACAGCACGATACATTGCCGCAATACATTCTGTGGCATCCGCTCCAATTCCGCCTACCACTTTAGGCGTATTCTTTGTTTTGTATATCAGATTTCCCGGATCCACCCTTTCCGGAGAAAAGCCAAGATAAAAATCTTTACCGCATTTTAAGCCGGAACCGTCTTCTAAGATGGGTTTAATCAATTCCTCCGTTGTGCCAGGATATGTAGTGGATTCTAGAACAACCATTGTATTTGGCTTCAGATATTTTGCAATTTCTTCGGAGGATGATCTGACATAGCTAATATCTGGCTGCTGATGTGCATCTAATGGAGTTGGCACACAGATAGCCACAAAATCAACATCCTTTACAAAGCTGAAATCAGAGGTCGCATACAATTTTCCTTCTAATACTAAATTCCTTAAATCAGAATCTACCACATCGCCAATATAATTAGTTCCGCTATTTACCAAAGTGACTTTTTCCTTTTGAACATCAAAACCAATAGTTTTAAAACCGGCTTTGGCCTTTTCCACTGCTAAGGGTAAGCCAACATATCCCAAGCCGATAACCCCAACTACAATTTCTCTTTTACTTATCTTTTTTAATAGTTTTTCTTTATCCATCAATTTTCTCCATTTTTAAAACAATACGATTGCCAAAATCCGATAGTCCATTTCTTTACAATATGCATACAGACGCTGTAATTCTTTTAGTCTTGTTTTTCCTTTCTTCAAGCAGACAACGACATCTTTTATCCCTTTTTCCAAATCAGCCTCTGTGTAATCCCCACATAATTTCTTTATAAATTTTATTTCAAGAGAGCTTTCCTGTGCGAAATCTGCAAATTGCTTTTCCAACATCCCCCTCTCTGTTGGCTTACAAAAGTACACGCTAGAAGCTCCAATATGCTTTATAAAGCCAAACAGCTGATGAAACGTCTCTGAATTCTGCCTTTTATTCGATCCTTTTAGGTAGAAGCCTCTTATGTCAAAAGCCTGTTCTACATCCTCTTTTATACAAATAAAATTATTTTGTACAAAATATAACATTACCAAAATTACAGCAAATGCTGTTAAGGCCACAGCAATTTTTATGACAGCTCTCAAATCGCAGGTTGTTTTAACCGCAGGATTTTCCGTGTTGTTTAAGACCCTGAGCTGCCTTTCGTTTAATGCTGTTTTCAAAGAGACCAGCATATTATCAGATGTAGCTTTTCTTGACAAAAAGTTTTGCTGACCTGATAATAAATCGTTATCTACTCGCTCTATCATGTTTTTCTCAAATACATAGAATGCATCCGAATATCTGTTCAAAATATTTGTCTGTAATATTTCTGTATAAACCTGTTCAAACAAATCTCTTTGATCATTGTCTGGCATTAGGATCATAATTTTTGCTATATATTCATTATGATCCATTGGCAAAAGCTCATAGCAAATCAGTTCCTCCAAATATTTACTGTTAATTTGAAGCTGTTCTGCTGCCATTTGGGCAAATGTCCCACCCTGAAATAATTTTTCTATATTAAATACCATTTGGGAAGCCATCTCTGAATCCCGAATATGGAACAGGTATATACAGCATGTTTCATTATAGGGATCAATTTTCATATAGATGGAATTCGCGTTATATTGATTCAAAACGTCAGCGCTTTCCTGTTGACTGTAAAATGCATCCAGCTGCTCCTGCTCTTCCTGGGTTAAGGAAGTTTTTTGCTGACTCATATTTTCCTGCTTTATCTCAATGGTTTGCCAAGCAAAAGTCACACCTGCAGTCAATATAAGAATTATGCAATAAAGCCACCATTTACTCATCGTATAATATACGAGAGATTTTATATTAATCCTGTTACTGTCAGCCTTAACGTCCATCATTTTAATTCCTCTCTAATATTTCTATAAAAAATTGTATTTCGAAGCTTTATCAGCCTGCGTTTTACTTGTACCAATTTCTTTATGACAGATTCCTTAAATTTCGTAATGCTTACGGGTTCTTTAAGCACAGATTTTCCAGTTTTTACAATTCCCTCATTTTCTAATTCTGAAAAAAATCTCGATCGCTGAATATGAGGGATCGCTGAATGTCGTGCTGATGTATTATATCCTTCTTCTAAAAGATCCCGTTCTATGTAACCCAGGCGAATATCATTTTGGGATATTTTATCTATCAACGCTTGTCCCTTTTGTGAGTTAACCAAGATCATAGAGATTCCCTTATCATCATAAAGCTTTGGAAAAACTTTATGAACTCCCCAAAAATCTCCCAGAGTGAGATCACTTACCTGACACTTTTTTTTTAAATGACATTCATAGCAAGAAGGCCTTAAAATAACATTTTTTAAAAATAATTTCATAAATAGATCTTTACTATGATGCTTCTGATATGTTTTTTTATTTTTAAAGGTGAGCTGTATGCGATAGTTTGACCACCCTTTGCTTTTATTTCTAAACTCTGCTTTTTCTACTTGTGATCTGGCAGGGCTTTTTTGCGCTTCCAGGTACAATCGCCAAACCTTAGGGGATGGCACCCCATGGCAAATAATGTCCTGACATATCAATTTTTCGTATTCCCGTTTCAAATAGTTACGAAGTCCTGCAATTTGACAGGAAGTGCCGGAATAGTATACCCAGCGTTTCGCTCCCAGATCCTCCTTTACTTGTGCAAAAGTATCTCCGACACAGCTTTGCACATATTTAGATCCACATAATATATGCAGCTCATCCCTGGCAGAGATTCTCATTTGCTTTACCGTCATTTGTTCATCCATACCGGCGCCGTATACCACTCCTTCATGTGACAGGATCCATTCCGCCAGTGCCGTAAAGATACCGCCGGATGAACTTTTATACCGCACCTCCTCCTGTTGATTCCAGCCATAGTACAGCTTCGGCTCTTGCATGAGAGCGGGTTCATGCTTTATCGGACAAATCTCCTCGCATTGGCCGCAGGATATGCAGCGTTTGGTATCTATCACAGGATACTGAAATCCCTCTGTGTCAGCGGTCATTGTGATACAATGCTGCGGGCAGATATTATAACAGGCATGGCAGCCTGTACAGTCAGATTTTTTTGATATCTTTATCATTTTTTCAAATTCCTAACTTTATTTATTAAGTTATAAAACAGCTGTTTTTCTTCCTCATTCATGCCAAGGGAATGTAATGACCATACAAACAGTCCCAGAAACAGAACCAGTTCAATAATAAATGTCACAACGCTATTTACCGGAAATATTGTCGTAACTACCATTCCATAAACCAAAGGAAATATCAGTGCAGGAAGTATTTTTAATATTTGAGACCAAAAATAACGAATATCTAATTTCATTTTTTTGGAATAATACCAATTCATGATCCAGCCATTCCCTATAACCAGAGAAACAGCTGTTCCTATGGAACATCCGATTCCTTCAAATCTTTTACATAGAGGAATACTCAAAAAAATATTCAAAAGGGCTATCAGCAAGTATGCAAAGGAACGAAATTGATGCATGTTTTTAGCCCGTTGAATTTCTATGCCCAGATTCTGCATTAAGGGAATCGTAACTGCAAACATCAGAATCAGTAAAATCGGGAAAGCATCTTCATACCCTTTCCCACCCCAAAGCAAGATAAAATATTTTCCCCAAAAGCAGACCCCCAGAAGAACTGCCGACAATAGCATAAACTGGATCCTTCCTACGCGAGTAAAGATATTTGTTAATGCGGCATCGTCTTCTTCCAGAACCATCCGATGTATTTTAGGAGAAAAAACATTTGATACTGAGGTAGAAATTGATTTATAATAGCTATTTATTTGGCCGGCCAAACTGTATACAGCAACAGCTGTCGTACCGCTAAAGCTTCCTAACAGCATTTTGTCAACATTCCAATTTATTTCATCAACTACCATATTGATAAATATAAAACCTGAAAATCCAGCAATTTCTTTTGCAAACCGTGTTTCCATTTTCCGAAAACTTATTGTTATATGAAGTTTATATATGGCATATACCATATTTACAATATTGATACTCATATTTACCGTTACGATGGCTGCAACAAGTGCAAATGATTGATACCCGGCCAGCATAAGCAGAATCGCCAAAAGAGGATTAACCATTGTTTTTAAAAGCTGAAGCAGCCGCTGGTATACAAATTTTTCCCGGGCATTCATATAGGAGCTGAATATCTGAAAAGGGAATGAAAGTGCCAGGTTTACAACTAGGATTGCAACTAAATGCTTTGTTTTCTGTAATTCATCTATGGTTAATTTCTTTCCAAAAAAAACATCTAAATTTAGGATTAATATGCCTCCGGTAATTAATACAAATAATCCTATGATCGTAAAGAGCAGCGTAAATGTTCCGTTTAATTTGGCCAATCCCTCAGTATCTTTTTTTACATGGTATTGAGAGAAAAAGCGAATATATGCACTGCTAAATCCAAAATCCAGCAATCCAAGATACCCTACAAAAGATGCTGCGATATTATATAGACCATATTCGCTCTTCCCAAGTATCCGAAGCATAAATGGTGTATATAGAAATGAAATGAGCAGCCCAAGCAGCATGTTCGCATAGGATAGGATTACGGCGGCCTGTATCTGTTCCTTAGCTTTCATAATTTTGCACCAGATCTCCCGCCTTCCATGCATGTGCAATGTAACCGGGAATAAACTCCTTTAAATAATCCCGTAGTTCATGTTCATGTTTATACATATATTTAAATTTATCCAGAAGACTTGGGCCCTTCGCCGTTCTTGTGTCGACAATAAGATTGTCTTTTTCTCCCCATATATCTTTTGCAATGCCCAAAGCTTTTACAGAATAGCCAACTACTAATGTTGGTACACCGGTTGAATATGCTGCAATTGTAGCGTGTGTTCGGGCGCCTATGAAAAACCGGCACTTTGAAATGATATCCTTTGTTTCCATACAGTTGTACTCCGAAGGCAGAATATTTATCCGCGGGTTCTTTAAATATGGCTCACAATTCTGAAGAACAGTCTCTATATCACTGTTTCCTGGCTTCTCAACATGAGAAATAAATAAAATATGCAATTCTGTTTTTTGCAAGATCCAGTCCAAAAGATCATACAATTCATTTTTTATTTGCTTGGCTGTAGCTGCATTAGCAAGCATATAGGGGCTAAGATTTATGCCAATTGTGTCTTGAGGATTAAAATCAACAGGTTGTACGGGTAATGTAAATGCTGGATCCGGATAAAGATAGACGTGTTTAATACCGGCTTTTTTCAGCGCATTATACGTGATACTTTCCCTGGCAGTAATCAAATCGTAACGCCTCAAATCATTTATTAATCTACGATCTATACGCCATGGTTCGATAGAACATCCCCATAATATGGAAATCCCCCCCTTCCGTTTAATATTTTTATTAAACCTTGATAATAAAGGAGCGGAGCCATCATAGCAATAATTATCACCTCCCACTGAAACTGCAATTGCATTCTTCCAATTTACTTTCTCCAGTGGATGATATAAAATGTGATAAGTTAAAAATTGACTCTTAAACAAAAAATACCAACCCTTAATCATCCAATCAATCAAACTATGCCGTTTTATCTCAAAAGTTGCCTTTCCGAAGCTACAGATTTGATCCAGCCCCGCTTCAAGATCTTCCTGCAGGTTATTACTCAGCACAGTGGTATTTTGCGTCCCTAAAATATTAAGTGTGCTTCTTACAATGGCCTCACATCCTTTATTTCCGCTGCCTCCATGGCAGTATAGAATTTTATTCATAATACGTTTCCCTCGTTTTTCAGATGCTTGTAAACCTGCATTAGCATTTGATAAACCCGAGTTTCTCCAAATCGAGTTTCAATATCCTGGTGCATCTGTTCTTTCTGATTGCAATAGTTTTGGTAATCCCCATAGATTTTTTCCATAGCTGCTTTCAGAGGTTTTGCATCAAATCGATCTATTAATAAACCGTTCTTTTCACAGATAATATCTTCCGGTCCACCACATTTGGTTCCAATTACAGGCAGTCCACATGAAGCCGCTTCTGCGTATACCATGCCAAAGGTCTCATTGTGAGAAGGCAGGACAAAACAATCTGCCCTGTTATATATCAATGGCATTTCGCGATTTGGAATCATTCCTTTAAACATTGCTTTATCTGATATTTCAAGCTCCTTTGCCAATTTCTCAAGCCGGCTTCGTTCATCCCCATCGCCTGCAATAATTAACGCTATATTAGGATGCTGCTTTCGCATTTGGGCAAAAGCAGTTAGTAAAAGATCAATTCCTTTTTCGGGGACAAGTCGGGTTACTGTCAAGAAAGTAAATACGTCATTTTGTTTACATGAGCTATCTGGGCGAAATCTATTGGTATTTACCACATTAGGAATCACATGGATCCTTTGATGGATTCCACATTTTTTCAAAGCATCCCTCAATACATTGCTGACGGTAACAATTTGATCCGCATAATGATAGCAATCCAAACTGGCCTTTACTATATTTTTCTTGCCCATATGTATACCGGAGGAATGTTCTGTAATAACATAAGGGAGGCCAAACCGCTTCTTAATGACAGCAGCTGCCGCACCGCTTGCAAATGCAAAATGGGCATGCATCAAATCAAAGCGCTCTCCATTTTGCAACATTTTTTTGTATACAATTAATGCCAATCTCCTGGTTACCCAGTTTACACATTCCGGTGGCATCGGACTTCTTGTAACAAAGGGAAATGACATACGGTAAACTACTACACCTTCATATGTATCAATCCAAAATCCATATTTACGCCTCCAACGGAGAGAGCGCAGATCAATATCCATGACAACCACATGGTGGCCACGCTTTTGGAGCATCTGGGTCTGGTTGTGAACAAATACATATGCATTTGGATATTGTCTGTTGGGATATGAGTTGCAAATCATTAATATATTCATTTTTTCATCTGCTCCCTGTCACTGTAAATACATATTCCTGCCGGAATGATTAAAAAAACTACTGCATTAAGTGCTGTAAGATCTGTTATATTTACGACCGATAACAAAAAATAGATTAGAAAAACTGCCATATATATATAGCGATGCTTCTTTGTTATCCTTTTACATATACTTTTAAAATTATACAGAATCAGCGCCAGATAGGTCCCGCCTCCAATGAGACCAAAATTTGCCAGCTTGTCTATTATTGTTGAATGTCCGCCATAAAGAACCTTTCTGAGTGAATCACTGTTTCCGACTCCAATAAGGGGATGATGGAAAAACGTTTCCGCCGAAAGACGGTATAATGACAGGCGTCCGTCAATGCTACCGTTTTTTTTCAGTCCGCTGAATTTCAACAAATTTGCCACTTCTACTAAGCGGTTATGCATGTATCGATTAGAAACATGTTCTGCCAAAAACATAAGAATCTCTCTACCTGCCATTACGATCAAAGGAAATAAAAGCATTCCTGTCAAAATGATAAGCCATAATTTTCTATTTTCTTTTACTCCCAATAGAATGATCAGCATAAAACCTCCCACGGTAAAAAGTAAAGCCATCGTGTATCCAGCCTTAAAAAGAAGTACCATCTGTATCATTTCTAGTAGAAATAGTCCCCAACGCAACCTGTTTTCTTTGCATTTGAGAATTATAGCAAACAGGCAAATACTTCCGAGCATAGTTAAGTAAATATGATCGTATCCACCTGTCCACATATTTGCATACTGCTCACTATATGCAGAAGAGGCAAGATTTCGGGATATATCTACATCTTTATTTAACATATATATTGTATAAAAATGAATTAAAATCAAATATCCTACGGCAGTGCCCATACCAATCCTGTATTCTATACTTTGAAAACCGCCATTTTCGTAATAGAATAGAAGGTAAAAGATAATGATTGGAAGCAAGATACTGTGTCTGATAAATAATCCGTTTGTAATATTTACAATCAGATAAAGGAGCGCCGGGTAGCATAAATTTACCCAGAAAAGTTTATTTCCCAGCACATATTCAAGGGACTGTCGTTGGGTAATAAATACCATTATTCCCCAGACAAATGCATTCATCAAAAACAGCCCTTCCAGTCCCTGTGGAGAAATAAGCAATGGAATAAATAAGGCTGCTGTCAGGGTACGAAGCACTGACAGAAAATCTATCAGCTTGCTTTTTTTATTGTTCATATAATACCTTCATTACTTTCTCCAACTGGTAGGTCCAGGAATACGGCTTGCCCCAATTCCGGATTCTCTGCTCCAGTCCTTCCTTTTCCAGTCCCAGATAAAACAGAACGATTTTCTCTACATCAATCGGATCATCATTTGCATCAAATCGTATCGTAAATTTATCCGCACCAGAGCATTCCAGACCGTACCCTGCGTAGAAGAATGGAATACCCTTGGCAATATATTCTTTTGTTTTTAGTCCGGAAGAATCCAGCGTCCCCATTCTATGAGGAGCAAGAAGACCCATCCCTATATTAGAACGGTCATATATTTCATCTAACTCTTGGGGGCCCTTTGTTCCTAAGATCTCAACATAATCGGCAATTCCTTCTTTTTGTATCAGCTTTAAGGTTTCATTCAGAACAGTTCCGACAAGCAGCAGCCTTACCTCAATCTTCCCTTCCTGCCTGTAATAGTTTCCTAAGCCTCGTATCATCCGGTCATAACCGTGAACAGACGACTCATAGGATACGCAAATAATGTTTATAACAGTTGGCATTGTGCTGTTGGTTTTTTTTGCCTTTGTTTTGATAAAATCTATTCCATTATCTATATTGACAGTTTTTATTCCCCATATATTGTGCACAGAAGAAACAGCTGCAACCAGATCAACATATTTTGGGGCTACTCTCTTATAGAAGTAATCGATCAGATATGTCGGGTACATAATATATTCCCCTTTGATGTAAGTCGGATAGGAATGCGCTTCAACAATAATTTTGCATTTTGCTTCCTGGGCCCGCTTCAACATTCTTATGTAATTTGCATCAAAAAAAAGATATCTTGCATAAACAATATCAATGTGGCAACCATTTGTTTTTATAAATTCAGCAGCTGTTTTTTTTAATATCTGATTGCGATAAATATGGTTTATTTTTTTTAAAGAATATTTTTTCTTTTTCACAACTTTTCCGTCGCTATCAAAAACAGCTACTCCATCCTCCAAATATCCCGTATAATATGTTACTTCATACCCTAACTCTTTGAGCGCATACATCTGCGCCCACACTTTTTTGGTGATTCCCCGGGTAAAATCCTCTGGAAAAAAATTTGCAAAGAAAAAGATTTTTTCCACAATCAAATCCCTCCTATAACAGTTCCTTTATATGGCTTATGAATTTATCATGGTTAATTGCAAAATTTCCTGTCATGCAGCTATGCTCCGGAGCATTTTGTGTCACTACACTACCCATACTGATATTAGCCTTTTCCCCAATGTGCACAGCATTTCTAATAACAGCTCCTGGCCCTATTTTTGCGCCGTCATCTACAACGCTTCTTCCCAAAATGCACGCTTGGGCAACTACCATTACAGCTTTTCCTATTTTCACGCCATGCGAGATAGAAACCAGGCTGTCAATCTTTGTTTCATCATCTATCTGCGTAATATCCCATGGGTATACTGCCTTATCAATTACAGAATTAGCACCAATTACTACATTTTTTCCAATGACAACCCTGCCCCCATGTGTAACAGGCATGATTCGATTATCATCCCGTTTAAACTCATATCCATTATTTCCAATAATACTTCCAGAACGTATAACGGTACCATCACCAATGGACGTATGCTCTTTTATAACAACAAAATCTTCAATTATAACGTTTTCTCCAATGGTTACATTATTTGTTGCAATTACTGCGGTTTCAGCAATAGTTGTATTCGCAGCGATTTTAGAAGGGATTGTTTTACGTGGATAATCGGTTGTAGTCATCAAGTAATTATGTATCATAAAAAAAACAAGCCTTGGTTTCTGGATGATACAAATACCTGTGTTGCTGGAAAAAACAGTATTTTCGGCAACTTCCGGACTACATAAAATCATACACACATTTTCCTTGATATCTTTTAGATATTTTATATCATCTATAAAAATGCAGGCACGTTGTTCTGAAGTATGACTTACCAATTGTAGTCTTTCAAATTCCTGTTCATTATAGATTTTATACTCGACCTTACCTCCCATGCATTCAAATATCTTACTTAGTTTCAATTTTATCCTCATTTCCTATTATTAATTTATTCAGTTTGATAAAGCTCTCTATATGTGATAGTTACATTCCGGTTTTATATACTCGCCGCATAATTTGCTCCGTATTTCGGATATCAAAGGCTCTTGAAGCCATATATGCAGCATGTCCCATTGTATGCCGCAATTCTTTATCATTTGCCAGTTTGATAATTGCATGGGAAAAACCGCTTATGTCATGTGGTGCAAGGCAGTATCCCGTAACACCGTTAATGGCATAATCTTTTATTCCGTTAATATCAGAGCATATTAGCGGCAGTCCTGATGCCATCCCCTCTAATGCCGCAATGCCTAAGCCTTCACGGACAGAGGGATGAACAAAAATGTCTGACATTTTGCATAATTCATCTACATCCGTTCTATTTCCAAGAAGAAGAACCTTTGTCTGCAATCCTAATGTATGGATCATAGAACAATATTCTTCCTTCAGATTGCCAATTCCTGCAATACAATAAACAATATCTTTCCGTTTTATTTGTGATAATGCACGTATTATGACTTCATGATTTTTTCTTGCTGATAATTCGCCAACTGAGAGTAATACTATCGCATTTTCGCTGATATTTAATTCTCTGCGTTTTTCCATCCTGGATATATCACATTTATGAAAATGATCTACATCCAATCCTACTCCTGGAATGTAAACCACCTTGCGCGCATGGAAGGTTTGTGCTCTTCTGTAATCCTCTTTATTTATTGTTATTAGAATATCTGTAAAACGTGACAACCACCTTTCAATTGGATAGAAGAAGATCCAGTTCCGCCACGGAGAACCTGTAAAGAAGTGGAACCCATGAGCAGTATAAATCACCTTTGTATGTTTCCTGGCTGCCATCCTGGCTAATGCACTGACAATAGGAGTATGGCAGTGAATAAATGTAAAATTCTTTTTGGTAAAGAGGGTTTTCAATTGCTTATATGTATGTAAATGAGCTTTAATATCCATTACATGTCTTGATGCCACAATGTCAATGAGCTTTATTTGCATATTTGCAAGTTTCTTTTTTAAGTCATTTATTTCTGTCTCATCGCAAACACTTCGATCTTGAAAATTACAGGCCACATACACGTTATATCCCATATCCCTCAAAATTTTTATATTGTTCATATTAAATTGTCCGATCATGGAAGGGACAGAAGCCAGCATAAGTACGTCTCCAATAAAATGTTTTTTTGACATTTGGGTTCCTCCAGATTACCATATACTCTGAATCGCTTTGATCAGAAACAGACTGCGAAGCTTTATATATTCTTCATACATACCTGGTCTCGAATTATTATACATATGCGTTTCAAATCTATATCTGTTAATTTTGTATCAGATGGAATGCAAATCCCCCGACGAAACAATCCTCCCGCCACACTATTGTCCGCTCCCATTTTTTCATCTGTAATATGTAGCTCCTCTACTTCCGAAATAAAATCACAGTTTTCAAAAACAGGCTGCAGATGCATTGGCTTCCATACTGGCCTGCTCTCAATATCTTTATCCTCTAACGCCAGAATGATATCGACCGGTTTTACCTTGCAGGCATCAGATAATTGGATTGTCGTCAGCCAACAGTTACTATATGCATCCTGACACATTGGCATCAGGCATAGTCCTGGTAAATCCCCAATATGCCTTTGGTAATATTCATAGATATATCTCTTCTTTTCTACCCTTTGATCCAAAACCCGAAGCTGTCCTCTTCCAATCCCTGCCACAATATTGCTCATACGGTAGTTATAGCCAATTTCCTTATGTTGATACCATCTGGCCGATTCCCTTGCCTGTGTAGCCCAAAAAAGCACCTTTTGTGCCTGATCCTCTGCATCATCTGTGTTACATAAGAGCATTCCTCCGCCTGATGTAGTGATTATTTTATTTCCGTTGAAGCTAATAATTCCATAGTCTCCGAATGTACCGGTATATTGATTCTTATATATGGTACCAAGGCTCTCAGCAGCATCCTCAATTAGTGGAACCTGGTATCGTTTACAAATTGCTGCAATTCTTTCAATATCTGCGCATAATCCATACAAATGAACAACAATAACTGCCTTTGGCAGTTTTCCCAGCCTTGTATACTGTTCAAATGCTTTTTGCAGGGAGGTTGAACTCATATTCCAAGTTCTCTCATCGCTGTCTATAAAAACAGGGACTGCTTTTTCATAAACAATTGGATTTGCCGAGGCTGAAAAAGTCAGAGATTGACAGAATACAATATCCCCCTGCTGAACCCCAACAGCCTTTAATGCCATATGGATTGCTGCGGTGCCAGAGGAAAGAGCCACGGCTTTTGTGGCATTAAGTTTTTCTGCCATCTCTTTCTCAAATTCTGTTACATTTTTTCCAAGCGGCGCAATCCAATTCGTTTCGAATGCTTCCTTAATGTACGCTTGTTCATACCCCTCTTCACTCATGTGTGGAGAAGATAAAAAAATGTGTGCCATTTCTTTTTTGATCCTCCCTTTGGCCTCTACTGTGGTTGGTAGGTAGGAATTATCTCTTTTACCCGTTCCCGAATGTCATTTGGCTCTTCTAATACATATTCTTTCAAATGTTCCAGCTGTTCCAGAAACCGTTCCTCGTCCAGGTCAATCGGTTTCCCTATGTGAATCAATTTATTGGGGGTATCCTGCATACCTTCCTCTTTCATCAGCATTTCTTCAAAAAGCTTTTCGCCAGGCCGTAAACCTGTATATACGATTTTAACGTCCTCATCTGGTTTATGCCCTGACAGCAGAATCAGATTTCTTGCCAGATCTACAATTCTTACCGGCTCTCCCATATCCAGGACAAAGATTTCGCCGCCTTTGGCATAGGCTCCTGCCTGTAGAACCAGAGAAACAGCCTCCGGTATTGTCATGAAATAACGGATAATTTCCGGATGCGTCACTGTCACGGGCCCACCTTCTGCAATCTGGCGCTTAAACAAAGGGATCACGCTCCCATTACTGCCAAGCACATTTCCAAATCTTACCGCAACATATTCCGTTTTAGAGTGCTTATCATAAGTTTGGATGATCATTTCACAAATTCGTTTTGATGCCCCCATAATATTCGTAGGATTCACCGCTTTGTCTGTAGAAATCATTACAAAACGCTTTACCTGCCACTTATCTGCAGCCTGCACCACTTTCCAGGTTCCCAGTACGTTATTTTTGATTGCTTCATTTGGGCTGTCCTCCATCAATGGGACATGCTTATGAGCCGCCGCATGGTAGACGATTTCTGGCCGATACATCTCAAAGAGCTGATCCATACGTTTTGTATTACGCACTGAAGCAATCAATACAACAAGATTCAAGTCTGGAAAATTATGCTTCAATTCATTTTGTATGTCATAAGTAGTATTTTCATAAATATCTACCAGAACCAGCTGCCGTGGTTGGTGGGCAGCAATCTGACGGCAAAGCTCACTCCCAATAGAGCCGCCGCCGTCAGTCACCATAACCACCTTCCCTGACACGTATCCCATAATGGAATTCAGGTCTACCTGGATGGGGTCACGCCCCAGAAGATCATTGACATCCACGTTACGCAGCTTGCTAATGCTTACCTCGCCGTTTACCAGCTGGTAAATGCCGGGGAGCCGTTTCAGGTCGCAGCCTGTCCCCTTGCAAATGTCTACCAGTTCTTTTATCGTAGAGGCCGGAGCAGATGGCATTGCAATAATAATTTCTTCAATCTTTTGTTCGCTGACACTCTGACTAATCATGCTTCGGTCTCCGATAATCTTCACGCCATGAAGATAATTTCCAATCTTCCGAGGATCATCATCTATTATCCCGATAACTTTTTTATGAAGGTAGCTGCTATTATTAATTTCACGAAGCAGCATATCGCCAGCAGCGCCTGCTCCAATCAGCAATACCCTTCTGGAACTGGTGAAATCGGTTCTTTTCTTTAACAAAAAACGAATCCCGCGATAAGCATAGCGGCTGATAAATATCAATATAATAAGAATTGTTGTATACAATACATAGTAACTGCGTGGCATTGGCACGATCTGTTGTCTGTTTGTTACCATGATAAGAATAAAATTTGTAAACCCTTCCGTTATACAGGCCGCGCCTATATTCACCAGTTCTGCTGCACCAGCATATACCCATAGACTGGAATAAAGCCGAAATACTGTGAAAATCAGTACGGCAGTAATTATGTTAAATGGAAGCAGACGTACCAATACCATGAGATACCCTGTGGATATTGCAGAAGCCGCAAACTCGTACCTTACCAGCAAAGCGAGATAACTGGCAGCAACAACCGCCAAACTATCGTACAGAACTAAACCTGTACGCCTGATCAGCAGTGTTTTATCTATTTTTTTCATGTAATTAAACTCCGTTTCCCATATCTGTGGTAACTGCCGGAATATGAATGGTAAATTCCATATAAAAAGTTCTTTATTTAAAACAAATAAGGGAATTCTATAAAGTCTAAAATAGAAACTCAAATAGATTTCATTTTCTTGCAAATATCTCAAAAAAATGTTAAAATATTAAATCAAGGAGGATAAAACTAAAATGACAACAGAAGAATTACTTGCAAAACTCAAATCAATTCAAAATTCAAAATATGAAACTCAGAATCTTGAATTAAAAAGTGCTATGAAAGGATGCCCTAAGCGTTTATATGATACATTATCAAGTTTTTCCAACCAGGATGACGGCGGCCTCATTATTTTTGGTGTAGATGAGGATAATGGCTATGAAGAAGCCGGTGTTTATGATCCACAAGATTTACAGAAAAAAATTAATGAACAGTGTTTACAGATGGAGCCAGTGGTCAGGCCATTACTGACGGTAGCGGAAAAGGATCAAAAGTATTTTGTATCGGCAGAAATTCCAGGAATTGACCTGGTGGACCGCCCATGCTATTACCAGGGGAAGGGAAGGCTGAAGGGTTCCTATATCCGTATTGGGGATAGTGATGAACCGATGACCGAATATGAAGTCTATAGCTATGAAGCATTCCGCCAGAAATATCAGGATGACATCCGTACCGTGCCAAGGGCTATGCTGTCTGTGCTGAATCAGGAAGCGTTAGACCGCTATGTACAAAAGCTGAAGGAGGGAAAGCACAATCTGGCTTCGTTAGATGATGAGGATATATACGAGCTGTTCAGTGTTACGAGAAATCATGAGATTACGCTCAGCACAATCTTGGCATTTGGAATTTATCCCCAGGCTTATTTTCCGCAGCTCTGCATCACTGCAATTTCTGTTCCCGGGACAACAATTGGAGAATTGGGGGACAGCGGGGAGCGTTTTCTGGATAACCAGCGAATAGGGGGAACAGTTATGGAAATGCTGGAGGATACGCTCCAGTTTGTCAAAAGAAATATGAAGACAAAGACAATTATAGACAGGCATACGGGACGCCGGGAGGATCGGACTGACTACCCAATTGCAGCTGTCAGGGAAGCAGTGATTAATGCCCTGGTACACCGGGATTACAGTATTCACACAGAAGGAATGCCGATACAGATCATTCTGTATGAGGATCGTATGGAAATAAAAAATCCGGGCGGTATATATGGACGGATCCGTGCAGACCAATTGGGAAAGGTTCAGCCTGACACACGGAATCCGGTATTGGCATTGGAGCTGGAGCTAATGGGCGTAACTGAAAACCGTTATTCCGGAATCCCAACGATACGCCGGGAGCTTGAAAATTATAATATGAAAGAGCCAGAGTTTCTGGACGAGAGGGGAAGCTTCACCGTGAAGTTTTTCAAAGGAACAATAGAAAATGAGCCGAGGGATGCATATTCCGAAGATGCTGAAAATCTCATCCTTTTTTGCAAAACGCCAAGAACAAGGCATGAAATATGTGAATATCTGGGCTTAAGTTCTGTTACCTATGGGATTCAGACCCATGTGATGCCCTTAGTGGAAGCAGGAATTATTAAGCTGAGTATTCCGGATAAGCCAAAAAGTTCAAAGCAGCTGTATTATAGCGAATAGGGCTGCCGCCTTGCGGGGCTGGCAATTTTATGTTACGATAAGCACAGGAAAAGAAATGGGAATACAGGCATTATGATAATTATGGAGATTATGGAAATATCAGGAGGTGCAGCATGGGAAAAACAATTTCAATCGGAGCCCAGAGCTTTGAATTTATACGGAAGAATGATTGCTTTTTTATCGATAAATCCGACTTGATTCGGGAATGGTGGGAGAGCCAGGATGCAGTCACCCTGATTACCCGGCCTCGGCGCTTTGGCAAGACGCTGAACCTGGATATGCTCAACTGCTTTTTTTCCAAGGAATATGAAAACGGTGGAGATCTGTTTGAAGGGCTCTCCATCTGGGAGGATGAAAAATACCATAGACTCCAGGGGCGCTATCCGGTGATTTTCCTATCCTTTGCCAATATTAAGGATTCCAGTTTTGCGGAAGCGAGGAAAAGCTTGTGCCAGATTATACGAATTCTGTACAATGAATATGATTTTTTGCTGGACAGCGGACTTTTGAATGAGAATGCGAAGCAGCAGTTCCAGAGTGTCTCCGTTGATATGGAGGAATACCTTGCAGTAAGTGCACTCAACAGACTGTCCCATTATCTGATGCGATATTATGGAAGAAAAGTCATAATTCTGTTAGACGAATATGATACGCCCCTGCAGGAGGCATATGTATATGGATATTGGAAGGAACTGGTGGAATTCATACGCAAGCTGTTCAATGCCACCTTCAAAACCAACCCCTACATGGAGCGAGCTATCATGACGGGAATTACCAGGGTATCTAAGGAATCTATTTTCTCCGATCTGAATAACCTGACCGTGATCACAACTACCTCGGAAAAATACTGCACCCAGTTCGGTTTTACAGAGGAAGAGGTTTTTGACGCATTGGATTTACAGGGGATGCCGGAGCAGAAGGAAGATGTAAAGAAATGGTATGACGGATTCACCTTCGGAAGCCAGAAGGATGTATACAATCCCTGGTCCATTATCAATTTCCTGGAGGAAAAGGAATATAAGCCCTACTGGGCCAACTCAAGCTCCAACAGCCTGGTAGGCCTTTTGATCCGCCAGGGGAATGCGGAGACAAAAATGATTGTGGAGGATCTGATGAGGGGGGGCTGCCTGAATACAGAGCTCGATGAGGAGATCATCTTCGATCAGCTGCAGAAGAAAAAGGGGGCTGTCTGGAGCCTGCTTTTGGCCAGCGGATATCTGAAGGTGGCGGAGCGGAATTTTTCGCCGAGAACCAAGCGTTTTACCTATTGTATGGAACTGACAAACCTGGAGGTCTATATGATGTTTGAAAACATGATCCAGGACTGGTTCTCCGATGAGGATGTGCCTTATAATAATTTCATCAAAGCGTTGCTTTTAAATGATGTGGAAGCTATGAATGAGTTTATGAATGAGATTGCACTGGCAACCTTTAGCAGCTTTGATATTGCCAAAAGCACTGCAAAAAGTGATGCCCCAGAGCGCTTTTACCATGGCTTCGTCCTGGGGCTCATGGTGGAGCTGTCGAACCGTTATGAGATTACCTCCAACCGTGAGAGCGGGTTTGGCCGATACGATATCCTGCTTGTGCCCCGGAAACAATCAGATCTGGATCCAGTCATTATAGAGTTTAAGGTACGAAAGCCCTTGAGGGAGGCCAGCCTGGCTGAGACGGTTGCTGCTGCCTTAAAGCAGATTCAGGATAAGAATTATGATGCTGCATTGGTGGCCCGTGGGTTTGAGAAGGAGCGGATCCGCCACTATGGCTTTGCCTTTGAGGGAAAGCAGGTGCTGATTGGGGAGGAGTGCCCCTGATCCAGCAGCGGAGGGAAAGTGGGGATCAGTTATGCTGATCCCCACTCGATTTCGGCAAAATTTTGAATCTGAATATCTGGAACTCTGATTTCTGCTTAATTTAATGGAGGAAGAAACGATTAGGCGCACTTCGGTAATCATAACACACAATCCCCTTTTCCTGAAAATATGCTGCCAGATCCTTTGCACTGTAATTTTCACCCGTCATCAGCCATCCTGGCGCATCGAACAATACACCTGTCGGAGAAACTATGGTGTAAAAGTCTGTTGTAAGAGAGTTATTCCCATGGTGCCCAGGCTGTACATAATCTGCCTGAAGTCTTGTACCGTATTGCCGGATCAGGAAATCAGACATAATATCCCCGTGGCAGTCCCCGCAGAATAAAACGCTGGTTTTTGGTGTTTCTACTTTAAATACAAGGGAAGCGTTGTTCAAAACATCGCCGGGAGCAATATTTTCCAGCAGATTATCCCAGCAGTTATAAAACGTAATCTTCATATCCGAAAATTCGAGTACGGTATCTCTTGCTACATAATTGATATTATTTGCGTCTGCAGTATGATCCACAAAGGTATGAAAGGTATCAATTCCATCCCATTCCTGGGCAGCTGACTGGAATAAATCAACATCATATGATGTTGCATATACACCGTTTATGGTGATTCCCTGAGGATCCTGATAAATATTGTTAAATGCTCCAATATGATCCGGGTGATAGTGCGTAAGGATCCATGCATTTACAGTGCCTCCTTTTTCCAGAATCACATTCCGGACCTGTTCGGCATTTTCCGCCCAGCCGCCGTCGATTACAATCAATGTTTTATCTGCCATATTTTGTATCATATAAAACATAGCCTGGTTTCCGGTAGCATCCGCATATTGTGTCAGCACCCATTTGGGACAATGCTGTTTTAGAACCATATAGTTATCCGTCCTACCGACTAGCTCACATCCCCAATCCATATATTGGGACAAAAGCTCTTCCTGATAGAGGCTCACGATATAATCCGTGGATGTCTCGGCAGCATAACTGAGAATGGTTTCTAAATTCTGTGTTTCACTTTGCAGCTGGCTGCCAATATCTGCATATTGGTATCTGCCGTAAGGCATACGGAAGCGAGAATCTATTTGCCGCATATATACAGTCAGACCTGCCGGCACCATGATGGAGATTTGATCCTCTTCTGCTGGAAATAAAGCACAAATCTGTATAACATCAGCAGGAACTTTATTCACATTAGATGCCCGCACAAACCAGCTCTCTCCATAGGCGCTACGTCCATTCAAAGCAATCGTGAGGAGCAATAGGAATGTGCAGCAAAGCTTTTTCCATTTGGAGGTTTTTTGCATTAAAAGGGTAAATGCGTATGCAATTGCAAATACAATTGGAAGAAGGCAGAAAAGGCGGCAATAGTATGCCGTCAAATCGCTGCCAGCACCAAAAATGTATTTGCATATGAAATACATGATGGGATTGTAAATTATGAGAAAAATGCAAGCAGAATACCCAAGCCATCCTGCTTGCATAAGCTTTCTCTTTTCTAATAATAGAATCAAAATCAAGCTGACATAAAAAAGTGCTTGAAAACCATATGTCCCCCATAAAGTATTTGTCATTTGATAAAAGAATTGTAAGCTTTCCATGGACTCACCTCATAACCAAATAAAGCATCATCTGCAATGCCGGCATTGCACAGCCGCATATATAATAACGTGGATCCATACACTTTCGCTTGTATATGGATATAAGTATCAGCATGACCGTATAAATAATGAGCAACATGCCGGACCCCATCAGAGTCAGGGAGCATGCTGCCATGGATATGATGATTACATAAAATGCCGCGCGCAAATTCCATTTTTGTATGTAGGCATTGGGCAAAAAAACAATCAAAAAGGGCAGAATGATTGCTGATAATATTGCCTTTCCCTGCCATAGCGTAACCAATAAACGAAATGTCAGAGAATATGGAGAGTACAGACCAAATATAAAAGCCACAGAAAGAATACATAGGAAGATCCATTGGTTTTCCCGTTTATCAAATAATTGTCCTGCAATATAGGCATATACAAGATATGCAAGGAGCAAAAAAAATGTTGGTATTATGGTATGGGCTACCGTAGTTACATGAAATCCGGATACTTTAGCGAGGTATGCAATATAAATATCCCAGGAGTTTAAAACACGTTTAAAAGAGAAGGGAACCGCCTCTCCTGATATAACATCAGTCAAAAACATATGGTCACTGGTTATCGTATCAAGGGAACGCACCACATAGTCAAAATCATCATAGCTCCAGACTGTAGATTCATAAAATGCTGCAAAATAAAGCTGGACACACAGAAGCAGCAGGAAAAGGAACAAATAAATGTTCTCAAAGCGTATGATCTTTATCCTTTTCCAGTTATGCGTTCGTTTTTCTGAAAGACCTTTTTTCGGATAAATCCTGATGGCGATGATACAAAGGATACTCAGCACAAGGGAATATACAATGGTTAAAGCAGTAAAGGATATCTTCAAAAGCGCCATGGGGACACATAAGATCCAAAATAAGGACAGCGCAGCAAGGTGTCCCAGAATATATTTGGAAACAGGCGAACGTAAAAGGCAGGAATTATCGTTATAGGTAGCTAAGTATCCAAGAAAAGCAGGAACAGCAAGTAATATGATACATAGTATCATACATTTTAGCATGAACATAGTGACCTCCATTTATTTTTATGGAATAAGGAATTCTCCGAAAAAAATTATAGGCAGCCTTCCAGCATTTTTATCAGTATATCAGTAATAGAAGTTAATCTTTGACTTGCATCCGTATGATTGCTGCCTACAACACCAATATAAATCTTTATTTTAGGCTCTGTTCCAGAAGGACGGATGCAGCACCAGCTTTTATCCTCCAGCTCAAAATATATAACATTGGATGCAGGAAGATTTGCAGGTAATTCTTGATCTGTCATGAAGTCTAAAATCCGATTATTAAGATAATCCCGGAATTGAATTACTCGGATCCCGCCAATATGGCGCGGCGCTGCTCTGCGGATTTCATCCATTGCCCTGTTGATTTTTGAAATTCCATCTCTTCCTTCCCGCGTGATTGTGGTGAGAGATTCTTTATAGTAACCATATGTCTCAAACAGAAACTCCATCTGCTCGGGAAGAGAAATATTATGATACTTATACCAGGCAGCAGCCTCACATAAAACCATAGCAGCTACGATGGCATCCTTATCTCGGACATAGGTACCGACTAAACATCCATAGCTTTCTTCATAGCCGAATAGATATTCATATTTTTTCGTTTTTTCAAAAATATGAATCTGTTCGCCTATGTATTTAAAGCCTGTTAAGGTTTCCATACATTCCACATTATAATCTGCTGCAATCTCTCTGGCCATTTTCCCTGATACAATCGTTGTAACGACAGCGCTGTTGGCGGCAAGAGTGCCCAGCGCTTTTTTTTGGGAAACAATATAATAGAGTAGGAACGCTCCTGTCATATTTCCGCTGAAGCTTTTATATTCTCCGTTTTTGTAATCCTTTGCATATAGGCCCAGACGGTCAGCATCCGGATCTGTGGCCAGCACAAGGTCAGCATCCACCTGTTTTGCAAGCTTCAGAGCAAGTGAAAATGCTTCTGGATTTTCCGGATTCGGAGAAGAAACCGTTGGAAAATTTCCATCCGGAAGCTCCTGCTCCTTTACAACGTAAACCTGAATGAAGCCTGTTTCTTCCAGGATTCGCCTTACCGGATGATTTCCTGTCCCATGAAGAGGCGTATATACAATTCGCAGTTTCGGTGCTTCTGTTTTCAAAACCTCGGGATGAAGGATCAATGTTTTTAAGGATGCCGTGTACTTATCATCAATTTCTGATGAAATCACATGATACAAATTATCTTTTTCCGCAGCCTCTCTTGACATAGTTTTTACCTGGGAAAAATCTGTGACAGCATTTATCTCGTCCATAAGAATCTTATCACGAGGGGCAGTGATCTGGGCGCCGTCCGTCCAGTAAACCTTGTATCCATTATATTCAGCCGGATTATGGCTTGCGGTTATCACTATTCCGGCAGTACAGCCTAATTCCCGTATTGCAAAAGAAAGCATTGGAGTAGGACGCAGCGAAGGAAAAATGCATGTATTTATCTGGTTCGCATTCAGACAGAGGGCTGCCTCTTCTGCAAATACAGAAGACATATTCCGGGAATCATAAGCAATGGCAACTGTCTTTGATCGTACAGATTGCTTCTGTATATAATTTGCAAGCCCCTGGGTGGCTTTTCGCACGGTATAAATATTCATACGGTTCGTTCCGGCGCCAATGATGCCCCGCAGCCCGCCTGTACCAAATTCCAGATTTTTGTAAAACCGTTCGGTAATTTCCACCTCATCTCCAGCAATAGAAGCTAATTCTTGGCGGGTATCTGTGTCAAAATATGGGTTATTTAACCAGAATTCATATGTTTCATTAAGAGTCATGATATCTCCTTCTTATTCTCCAATATTTATGTATGCCTTTCATTACATAAAACCCAGAATACCATAGTGCTTTTAATGGATGGATTCCAACGCAGCGCAGGGAGCAATAGTGCTTTTTCATGGATTTCCATTTATTTGAGGATTTACTGCCTGTCCAATACCGATATTTTAAAAGCGGCTCATTAATTCCATAAGCCACCTTATATTTTTTCAATATGCGAAGCCAGGTAATATAATCCTCATGATACGCATCATATTTCATAGGAAATTCCTTTGCCACATCTGCGGTAATCAAAACAGAGGAACAATTGATGGCATTATCGTGAAGCAGGTCTCGATAGGTAATAACCTGTTTTACCGGGACAATATGCCCCGTCAATTTTCCCTCAGGAGTTGCGAATTCCCGGGCAGTTGAACAGATA
This sequence comes from uncultured Lachnospiraceae bacterium, assembly GCA_910588285.1. Classification (GTDB taxonomy): domain Bacteria; phylum Bacillota; class Clostridia; order Lachnospirales; family Lachnospiraceae; genus 14-2. Next base: position 20,475 of record CAJUQB010000031.1, on the reverse strand, counting down.
ATGCCTCTCGTCTCATGCAGCAGCTTCAGCTGCTGCTTTAATTTGCCCTCCGCCCACCAGTCATCGCTGTCAAGAAACGCAATGTATGGAGCAGTGGCCTCCTCTACACCAAGATTTCTTGCAGCAGCAGCACCGAAATTTTTTGTACAATGTATCACCTTCCAGCTTATTTGCGGGGATTTCCATTTACACTGACAATATAGCATCACATCTGCCGTATGATCCGTGGAGGCATTATCGATCAGTATTAATTCAACGGCAACATCCTGGAGTACAACAGACGCAATGGCCTCTTCAAGGGTTTTCTCGCTGTTATATGCCGGAATTATAACAGATACAATCGGATGTATATTTTGATGACTCATAATACACTCTCTTCCTCCAGGAAATTCCGCTGGCCGTTCAGCGCTGTACTCTGCCAGAGCTGTCTCCGCCTGCTAATTTCATAACCTCATCTATACTCACCTGATTAAAGTCTCCCTCGATGGTATGCTTCAAACAGCTTGCCGCTGCCGCAAATTCAACTGCTGCCTGCGGGTCATAGCCCTGTATAGACGTATAGATCAAACCACTGGCAAAGGAATCTCCGCCGCCTACACGGTCAACAATTCTCACAGCGTACTTTTTGGAGAAGTAATATGCTCCTCCGGTATATAGCATGGCTGCCCAGTTGTTATCATTCGCTGAAATAGATTCGCGAAGCGTTATGGCAACTGATTTGAATCCAAAGCGTTCCGTTAACTGCCTGGCTACCTCCTGATACCCCTCTTGGTTTACCTCACCTTTTATGACATTGGTATGAGCGGCCTTAATACCGAATACATTTCCGGCATCTTCCTCGTTGGCAATACAGATATCCACGTACCTGCAAAGCTCATCCATGACCTGCCCTGCCTTTTCCTTTGACCATAGTTTGCTTCTATAGTTTAAATCACAGCTTATGGTGATGTTTCTTTCCTTCGCCTTTTTACATGCCTCCAAACAGATGGCCGCCAGATTATCTCCGAGAGCAGGCGTAATGCCTGTAAAATGGAACCATTCTGCATCTGCAAAAATTTCATCCCAGTTAAAATCTTCTGCAGAAGCCATGGCGATGGAAGAGCCGGCCCTGTCATAAATCACTTTGGAAGGTCTCTGGGAGGCGCCCTTTTCCAGGAAATAAATGCCCACACGATTTCCGCCCCGGATGATCTTAGAGGTATCTACCCCAAACTGCCGAAGAACATTTACGCCTGCCTGGCCGATCTCATGCTTGGGGAGCTTGGTAACAAAAGCTGCATCCATACCAAAACCTGCCAATGAGATGGCTACATTTGCTTCTCCGCCACCATATGTTGCCCCATAATTTGTCGCCTGCACGAAACGGTAATACCCCTCTGGTGCAAGACGCAGCATAATTTCTCCAAAGGTAACTATTTTTTTGCTCATATACGTCCCCTTCCCTTCTTCTACTTTTGCACAAGATGAACAGCGAAGCCGCCGATTTCACCCTGCAAATATACGGCTTTTATTTTACCCTTATCATTCTTCTTTGCTGTACTCATGTCAATTTTTACGCCCTGCTTTTCTAAGTAATAAATCGCACGGTCCATATAATTTGTTCCGATTGCAATATGTCCATGGGTTCCAAGGTATGGAGTTTTCATTGCCTCAATTGCTGTACCTGCAAATACGGAGCTGTTGCCCACCTTTTTCGTAAACCCAAACAATGCATCAAAACGGTCCGAAATCTTTTCAGCCTCTGTTTCATTATTTGCATTAATGCCAACATGCAGCAGCTCAAATCCAAGCATTCGAACAACAGCTTCACTTGTATGATGCGCAATCTCGTCAAATTTGCCGGCTGCAATGAAATCCTTTTTTACCATCCATGTGCCGCCGCAGGCTATCACCTTGGGGAAATCCAAATAATCCCTCAGATTATTCGGATTCACGCCGCCGGTTGGCATAAAACGAACCTTGGCATAAGGAGCGCTTATGGCTTTCATCATCTCGACGCCTCCGGATGCTTCTGCCGGGAAAAATTTAACAACCTCAATTCCCATTTCTAATGCAGCCTCCACATCAGATGGATTGGAAATACCGGGAATGACAGGAATATTCCTATCCACGCAGTACTGTACAACCTTGGGATTCAAACCAGGACTGACAATAAACCTTGCCCCTGCTCCTACAGCACGCTCCACCTGTTCCGTGGTCAGTACCGTACCTGCGCCAACAAGCATGTCCGGGAATTTTCCGGCTATGATCCGGATCGCTTCCTCCGCCGCATTGGTGCGAAAAGTCACTTCCGCACAGGGAAGCCCGCCCTTACACAGAGCTTTTGCCAAAGGCTCGGCATCTTTTGCGTCATCCAATGCAATAACAGGAACAATACCGATTTTGTAAATCTCCGCTATAACATTCATCCTCTTCCTTTCTGCCGGCTTCCCGGCTCCCCTCAAAATGCTGGTTCTTTGCTGGGGTCAGGCATACTATGTGCTGCCTGCTGCACATTTTTTTCTGAATTGTTTTAAAATTTTCTTATAAACGCAGAGATCTTCTCAATCTGATAATCTAACTGCTCTTTTGTCATGCCGTGATGACAGCCAATATAAAAACCATGGTGGTTAATATATTCTGCTACCGGATACTGTTTCTCAATATTGCCAAATATGGTTTTATAGATCGGCTGGTTCAGAAGAGGCAGCATGGGACGTGTCTCTATATTACAGCTCTCCAAATATTGGACAAACTCTTTCCTATCAATTTCCTTTTTCTTAATTACAATTGGAAACATCATATAGGTATGCTCAATATTTTCAGGATGCCGCGGCAGCTGAATGAACTCTTCCAATTTTTCCAGCTCCTGAATTAAATATGCAGCGTTTTTATGCCGCCGCTCCATAATCTCTTCATTCCGTTCCAATTGGGCCAAGCCCAGCGCTCCTTCGATTTCCCCAACGCGGTAACTGTATCCAATACGGACAAAGGAAAAACGCCGGTCAATCTCTGTCTGCATCCGCTTCGGGCATACGGTTATTCCATCGGAAGCAACACAACGCTCACAGGTACATGCGCGTCCATGGGCAACCAAAGATCTCAAAATCTCCATACAGTTACGGTCATCTGTGCATACCAGGCCGCCTACCCCTGTTGTAATTGTATGGGCGACATATGTGCTGAAGGCTGAGATATCACCAAACCCGCCAACCGGTTGTCCGTTTACCTTTGCAAAATGAGCTTCTGCACAATCCTCTATCACCCGCAGATTATATTTTTTTGCAATATCCATAATTCTGCCCATGTCGCATGGCATACCAAATGTATGTACCGGGATAATGCACCTGGTATTTTTGGTAATGTGCTTTTCAATCTCATCCGGATTCATGTTGTAGGTTTCCGGTTCAACATCAACAAAGACCACCTTAAGGCCTGCGTGCAGACAGGCGTTTGACGTGGCTATAAATGTAATAGCCGGAACTAAGACCTCCGTATTGCCATCCCAGCCATCTATCTCTTTTAGCGTTTCTAATGCCAGATGCAGCGCAGATGTGCCGCTGTTACACATTACGCCATACTTTTTTGCGTGAGCTTCTGAAAAACGTTTCTCAAACTGTGCAACAAACCTTCCCTGAGACAGCCGCTCGCTTTCTAATGCTTCCAAAACATATTTCTTTTCAATCTCTGTCACAGAAGCATATCCTACGCCAATCTTATCCATTGTTCCATTCCCCCTCATTATCCTTTTACATCTAAAAACTGTGCATACCCATGAATTCTGACTTCCTTGCTGTTGGCAGGAAAAAAAATACAGTCGCCTTTAAAAAAATGCAGCGGCAGCTCCTGGTCCATAAGTATGGTACCGCATCCACTGATACAGAATAATACACGAAAGGATGTTTGATCTGCATAATAAGAAACCAATTCTCTATTATGCTCCGTATTAACGATCATTCTGCATACCTCAAAATATTTGCATCGGCAAAGCAATTCCCTGGCGCAGCCTTTTCCATAACGCAGGACGCGCATCGGCTGCTTTGGCTTACTCATTTTTTCCAGGCTTGCGACCTCCAATGCCCTTTCTATATGCAGCTGTCTCTTTTTTCCATTTTTATCAATCCGATTATAATCATATAAGCGATAGGTCAGATTGGAATTTTCCTGAATTTCTGCTACTAAAGCCCCTGCACCGATTGCGTGAATCGTTCCGGCTTCTATATAAAAGACGTCGTCTTTATGTATGTTCACCTTTTGCAGATACTTTTCGATGGAGCCGTCTGCGATATAGCTCCGCAGTTGATCTTTATCAAGATCCTGCCATAAACCATACACCAAATGTGCGTCCGGACTTGCGTCCAGTACATACCACATTTCGGACTTGCCCAGCTGCCCATTTTCATGAATATTTGCGTAATCGTCATCCGGATGTACCTGGACAGATAAATTCTCCTTTGCGTCAATCAGCTTCACGATAATGGGCAGCTGGCCGGTTGCTGTGGCATAGCGCCCCAGGAATTCCGGATGTTCTTTGATTACCCGATCCAATGTCTGCCCGGTAAATTCGCCGCTGGAAACAATACTTGGGCCGTCCGGATGGGTAGAGCACTCCCATGTTTCTGCCAGAGGTGTCATGGCGATATCCTTGCCAAATTCCTCCCGAAGCCGTCGTCCGCCCCATAAATAATTCTTTCCTACTGGTTTCAAAATAAATGGTAAAGCTTTCCTACCACTCCAATTCATATTTTTGTTTGTCATGGACGCTGATCTCCTCACCTAACTGTACTTCAATAAGCTGCAGCTCTGTTTTGGCAAAAACAGTGTGGCGGCATCCGGCCTCCATGGTAATTACATCCCCCACGCGAATAGATTGCCGCATTCCATCCACATACGTGTGGCCCTCACCAGAAATCACCACCCATACCTCATTGCGGTTTTTATGGCTATGATAATTCATATAATGTCCAGGGTTTAATTTTATTTTTATTGTCAGGCTTCCCTGTTCTACATCCAAAACCAAATAGCTGCCCCAGGATTTCTCGGCAAACATAATTTGTTGGTCTAATGAATCTACAAATGGCTTTATAAAGCTGGATTGTTCTTTATCTGACACAAGGATCCCTTCCGGACTGGCTGAAATCACCACATCGTGAAGTCCCATGGCCAATACGGGAATCCCCAATTCATTGATAATGTGGACCCCCTGGCAGTCTTCGTTCTGAATCCCTTTTCCAATGATTTCTCCCTCCATTGCTTCCGTCAGCGTATTCCAGGTACCCAGATCCTTCCACTGTCCGCCAAAGCGCATAACCTGTATCTTTTTCTCATTCTCTACCACAGCATAGTCAAAGCTGATCTTTTCAAGGGTATCATATGTTTGATACAGATCCTGATAGTCTCTGAAATCTATGAACTTATGCGCCTGATCTAATACATAACTGATTTTGTAGGCAAAAACCCCTCCATTCCACAAGGCTCCGCGGGAAAGATAGCCTTCTGCTGTTTTTACATCCGGCTTTTCCTGAAATGTAATTACGTCGCTGACCTCCTCATTTGATGCAGGGATAATATATCCGTATTTTTCACTGGGATAGGTGGGTTCTATCCCCATTAAAACAAGATTTGCCTCACCTTTTTCCGCCTGCTTTCCCAAATGATACAAGGCTTTAAAATAGTCTTCCGTAACAAATGGATCCACCGGACATACAATGACAACCTCATCCTCAGATACGCCCTGTACATCATGCAGATAAGAGGTGGCCAAAACGATTGCAGGGAATGTATCACGCCTGCATGGCTCGGCAGATATCCCGATCTTATCGCCCAGCTGATTATGCAATGCTGATATCTGCGCCTTAGAGGTTGCAACTGTCACAACAGCATTTTTATCTACACTGCATATTTGCCGATAAACTCTCTGAACCATGGATTCATAGCCATCTTCTGTCTTAAATATTTTAATGAACTGTTTGGAACGGATATCGTTGGATAAGGGCCACAGCCGCTTTCCGGATCCCCCGGATAATAATATAATATTCATTTCCTGTCCTCTGTCAGTGCATATTTAGTGAATCAATGCCATAAGCCTGTTTCTAATATTCACGCTTGTCAATCCAAAGCACTGATCCTTTTCCGGCTTCGTACCATAGGAACGGATTACATTCCTCGGCACTGCCAGCTCATCACTCTTCACATGGGCCCCTTTGACAGCCAGGGCTATGTCATGGGCAAATGTTCCTTCATAAAAGGGAGAGCATATAAAAATTTTTCCTCCGGCAATATGATTCCGCAGTGTTTCCTTGTCAAAGGGCTCTGCTGTTGTGTAATATAATATGGTAACATCAAGATCCATTGTCGCTTCCATTACAGCATCCAGCATCTCGGCAAAAGCAATAACCGTCGCCTTTGCCCCCTTCTTTATAACGGCTGCCTTTCCGAAGGAAACAGGAATATCTGCTTTTCCGCCATAATCCGTCATCCGGAAATAGCTGGGATGTCCATTCATACAGCATTCTGCAAACAATGTCTCAAATTGCTTCGGAGTACCCGGAACTATAATTTCCATCCCTGGAAGCGTCTTCAAGGTATCCACATCCTCCGGACAATAATGGGAATATCCCAGTTCAGAAAAATCGTAAGAAGCCCCGGTTGTAATAAAGTTTCCCCCCACTTTCTGATATACAAAATTCAGCTTTAATTGCTCCAAAGACCGCTGTACGATAAAGGGTGAAATCCCATACACGGTTGGGACAATGCCGGATATGGCCAAGCCTGCCGCTATACTTATTGTTCCAGGTTCAAAAATCCCAATATTTTTAATCTGGTCAGGGTATTCTCCCATGCTTTGCCGAAATCCAAAGGCACCGATATCAATTAATATCAGCATGGTATTTTTATGATTCTGCAGCATTCGCAGAACACTGCTTTTCATTGCTTTTCTCAAAATGATATCTCCTATACTAATCCGCGTTTTCGGGCCTGATGCCAGCCAGTCAGGCCAATCAGCAGCTTAAATTCGTTGTTATATACCATTTGATCAAATTCATCTATTGGTATTAATTTTGTCCGGATCAGCTCCGTCGCTTCTTTATGGCTCTTCGTTTCTCCGGTACATTCTGTGAAATATAAGTCACACCTTGCCGAAGAAATGCCCTGATTCATAAAATATTCCCCTAAATAGACAAGCTCCCCAGCCTCAAACCCGGTTTCCTCCCGAAGTTCTCTTCTCGCAGCCACTTCACTGCTTTCCTGATCATCAATTCCTCCTGCCGGAAGCTCAAGCATCCATTGATCTAAGGTATGCCGGTATTGTTCAATCGCCACAACCTTCCCATTAAAAATCGGAAGGATACAAACACTGTCTGCATGGATGACATATGTATAAGGGTGGTTTTCTCCAGCAACCTGAATCGTATCCTTCACCACCGTAACGCGGCCAATTCTGTGGATTTCAGAGTCTACAATCCTATATGGACAGTTTTTCTTCGTCAAACCGATCAACTTCTTCCTGTAATGATTTTAGTTCTTCCTTTGTCGGCGCTCTGTGAAACCATGTATTGTCTGTCATGAGTGTCCTGGCTCCATAACCCCGAACCGTTTTCGCAATAACCGCATGGGGCCTTTCGCCGCTTAAGCCTTGGAGCGTATGGAGCAATGCTTCCTCCTGATGGCCATCCACATATTTCACATCAAATCCAAAGGCCTTCAGTTTTTCTCCAAGATCTCCAACATCAAGCATTGCCTGCAGGGAAGAATTATCATCAATGATTAACACCAAATGATGGAGCTTTTCACTTGCCGCAAACAGGGCTGCCTCCCACATGGTTCCTTCATTCATTTCTCCATCGCCAGCCAATACATATACATTGCTGCAGCGGCCGGCCAGCTTGTTTCCCCAGGCAATTCCCACTGCGATCGGAAACCCGTGCCCCAGACTTCCCGCAGATATCTCCACTCCCGGAAGCTTTGTCCTGTCAGCCTGCATACTAATCCTGGAATCCAGCCGGCATGCCGTTCTCAATTCCTCCTCTGGGAAGAAGCCTCGTCCTGCAAGCTTTGCCAAAAGCCCCATGGTAGCCTGCCCCTTGCTTAAAACAAAGTAATCCCGCTGAGGGCTGTCAGCGTCATATGGGCTGATATGTAAAATTTTTTCATATAAAACATCAATGATGTCTATGGAGGAAAATACACTCTGCAAATTTGCATTTCCGCCATCGCAGGCCATTTCCAGAACCATTTTTCGCAGCAGTTTAGCGCTAGATGTCATGCGACCCCTCCTGTAATCCTGCTAATATGCGGTCTGCCTCTCCGCGCATGAGCGTATATTTACACTCCTCCGGAATGGCGTCTAAGGCTTTGTTCAGCATTAAAATATCCGCTATGCCGTTATTTCCCAAATACCAGCTATATACGGAATTCATATCCTTTGCAGCTGTCAGAAAATAGGGGTGGGCATACCCCCAATAAAACTGGTGAAATACAGGCTTCAAATAATTTTGGAAAGCCTCTAAAATATACGATATGTCAAACTGTATTTTTTCTTTATTCAAATACTCCATAAGAAGCTCTACAGGAACATTGCCGGCGCCGCGGCCCATGCCATAGATGCTTCCATCTACAAACAAGGTCCTGTTTGTTTCTGTTGATATAAATGCAAGAACATTTGCAAAGGCCAGCTGGAGATTGTTATGCGCGTGAAAACCAAACTCTATTTCAGGACTCAATCCCCTCAATATTTTGTTTTCCAGAATTTCAATATCTCCTGGATACATATTACTAAAGCTGTCCACCATATAAAATGCCGCCGGTTTTATCCGGTTTATTTCTTCTATCATATCCTTCAGTTCTGTATCAGAATACATGAATGTTGCCATTGCCTGAAGAAAAACCGTGTAGCCCTTTTCCTTAAGCTCACAGGCGAATGTCAGGGCATCCTTCAGCTCTCTCTTAAAATATGCCAGCCGAATGATGTCAACGGTATCCTCTGATTTTGGCGGAATTACGAACTTGGACGCTTCCGCCTGGTTAATCATAACTGCATAATGGCAGTCTGGCTTTCTCTCCTCTAACAAAGGCCTCATTTCATCAAAGGTTGAAAACTTTGTACTTTTTCCGGCAATGCATCCATTGCCTAAAATGCCGATTTCAATATACCTAATACCGCTGTTATAAATAGAACTTATAATTTTTTTGGCTGTTTCATTATCAAATTCCCAGTTATTGACGTAGCCGCCGTCCCGTAATGTGCAATCAAGTATATTAATTGTTTTCATTTTCTATTTCCTTTTCATCATTTCCTTGATTAAGTTCTTTATTCCACTGATCACTTATCTTCTTTCTGGCATTTGAATCTGTTAATTCTATGCCATCTTTTCTCAAACCTTTAAATATACGGTAAAATGCTCTGAATTTTTGATTGTTGGCCCGTTTTAACACCTGAACGACCATACCCACATAGCTCATACCACAAACAAAGCCCTGACATGCAGCTAACGTATAGACATCTCTGATAATTTCCAGGCCCAAAAGGTAATGATGGTCTGTTCTCTCTTTTTTTATAAAACAGCTCATAACGGTACTGCTTGATCGGACCACATCATCATAGTAGATAAGCTTATCCCCAAACCTATCTCTAAACAGTTCCAGCATTTCCTGATCATCCGTTGCTAAAAAAATCAACTCAGCCTTTATGCGTTTCGCCAGCTCTTCTGTTTTTTCTATGTAATCTTCCGCTGTAACTATCAACGGATGGTTTTTATATCCGATCTTTGTATCAGCCCCTCTTGCATGTACTCCAAGCACAACCTTGTGCCCACAAAACAAGCGTTCAATCTGTGCGTCAATGGATTTTTGAAGCTTAGGATGTAATTTGATATACTTGCGCTGAATTTTGGCAAATTTCTCAATATCCTCACTTGTAAAGCGATAATCAGTCGCACCACCAACATGGAACACATCATCATAGCCAAACTCCGGATTATTCCAATCATATACAACACAAGCACTCTCTCGGGCCTCTGCCAGACTAATGCCACATGGCTGCTGAAAATAATATTCGAAAACACTTTCTGCTCCATTTACGGGATGGTCTTCCTGATAAAAATCACTTTGATTCCAATTAATAACGTGGCAAAGGCCCATCTTATCGGAAAAAGATAGTCGATTCAAATAATAAATCCATATTGCGCAAAAGCCTCCATGATATGTTTGATTTTCCAATAGCATTATGACCTTCCCCTTATTTTTAGGTCCTAATACATGTACTGGCATATTGATGATCGGATGGCTTGCTAACGCCGGATCACTTAACTCCACCGGATTTCTGTATTGGGACAAATAGCTGCGAAAATTAGGATTTGATATTCTACGTATAAACTTACATGTGCAAAATACAATACTGGTATTGCTAAATAATCTTCTAATCAGTGTACAAACCGGAACGTATATCGGTCTGAAAATACGTATAAAATTCAACATCTTTTTCTTCACGTTCATTACTGCTCCCCAGTTTTCTTCTTACTTTATTCCCACCATTTTATTGGCTCTATAAGCATTTCTTTTGCAAACAGCTCGCGGTCAATCGGCGGAAACATATCTTCTGGAGGTAAAGCGATCCTGCTTCCATCCGACATACGCAATTGGGCTTTTACCATTGGATTTGTTTCTTCCTTCCAGCAGATTACATCGCATAATACAGGTCCTGCTTCCTTCATAACAGATGGGATCACGCTATTCAATTCCGCTAAGGTACTTGCTTTATAATACTTCATTGCATAGGCATACGCGATCTTCTCCAGATCAGGGAAAGCCGTTCCGGAAGCAGCGTCCACGCCTACAAAATGTTCTTTAAACAGCCCCTTCTGATGCCCATAAATGGTTGCATATCGGCCATTATTCCACACAAATATTTTTACAGGAAGCTGCTGCGTAACGCATGTCTGTAATTCCTGAATATTCATTTGGATGCTTCCGTCTCCAACAATGCAAATAGCCTCTCCCTTACTTCTGGCAATACTGGCTCCTACGACTCCCGGCAGGGCATATCCCATTTCGCATTGTGTAGCGCTTCCGAGATACCTTTGCCGATCAGATGTAAATAGCAGTGCCTGCATAGGGATTTCTGTTGTTGCACCGGCATCTGTTACAATGACACTATCTTCCTTTAGATTTTTATTTAATACATTTATAAAAGCGAACTTACTGATCCCATTTGTATCATCCTGCTGCTCCTCTGTGAAAACAGGAAGGATCTTCTTCCAGTGAGCACACTTGTCGGCCCATAATTGTATATCCTTCAGCTTCAACTCTGGAAGCTGTTGGAGGACCTCTCTGACATCCGCATTGATAATATGGTCGATTTTTACAGTATCCTTTTTGTGTTCCTGATCATCAATATCAATGACGATTACCTTTTCCGCCCCCCGTGCAAACAGCTCATAATTATAGCCGGTAGTAAACATTGACAGTCTGCTTCCAAACACGACTACAAGGTCTGCATTCTGCAACGCCATATTGGCAGAACGGTTACCGCGGATATCTGCATTACCTATATGTAAAGAATCTGTATTCGGGCAAATATCCCATCCTCTTCTTGTACCGACAAAAGGAATGCCATATTTATGTACCAAATCCCAGAATAAATCTGCAGCAGCCCCATAGCGCACGCCTGCACCCAAAACAAAAATTGGCCTTTCTGCATGCTCTAAAGCACTTACAATACATTCTAATTCTTCTTGCGTTGGCATTGTCTTTAATGCTGGAAGCTCTGCTGGATCAAAATGACGCAATTGATCCGGTTCTATGATTGCTTCCTGCACATCTAACGGGATATCCAGCCAAACAGGCCCCTGCATCCCTTGCTTGGCCAAATATAATGCCTTTTCCAAATGGTATACAATATCATCCGGTTCCATAACCGTAACGGCATACTTCGTAATTGATTGGACAATGGAAACAATATCCACTTCCTGTTGTCCAATATTTCTTACCGGAACCTTTGCGATAGTCATCATTTCATTCCGATTACATTGCCCCGATACATATATTACCGGAATGTGATCCTGCCAAGCATGTAAAACACCTGTCACTGTATTTGTTCCCCCGCATCCAGTGGTCACAAAGCAGGCTCCGTAATTATCCCTATATTGGGCATAGCTAATTGCTGCCATAGAAGCTGCCTGCTCGTGCAGGCAGGGTATTGTTGCAATTTTTTCGTGGCACGCCAGTCCGTCTGTTAAAAACATAGACCCGCCTCCAGTAACTAAAAAAACATCTTCGACACCTACAGAATATAATTTGCTGGCAATATAATCACATACTCTCATTATTTGACCTCCCTGGTTATATCATTGGTTCTATTTAATACATTTGCTGTCTTTTATAGCTCCATATATCCATAAATCCCAAGTTTGAATTTAACGCATCTAAAACCGCAATATCTTTTTTTGATATACAAAAATCAAAAATTTGCTTATTGGCCATCATATGTCTGCTGCTCTTTGAACGTGTCAGTGGTATAAATCCCTTTTCTACAGACCAACGCAACGCCAGTTGTCCTATATTTTTTTCATATTTTTCCGCCATAGAAATAAATTTTGATTGATTTAATATACCACGCCCCATTGGCGACCATGCTTCTACTAACATATGATGTTTTCTTGAAAACTCAACTAATCCTCTTTGCTGATATCCCGGATGTAATTCCAATTGATGGACTCCAGGCATTATTTCACATTGTTCAAATATATCAATTAAGTGCCGTTCCAAAAAATTACAAACACCAAGCATCCGTATTTTCTTTTCGTAATATAATTTTTCAAATGCCTTCCATGTTTCAATATTTTTCCTGTGGTATGTATCTTCATTTCCTCGTATCACGGGCCAATGAATAAAATATACATCAACATATTCCGTTTGTAATGCTTCCAAGGATTTGTCAAAATCCTCTAATGTTTCATCATAGCCAGATACGATAGGTGAAAGCTTCGTCTGGATTACCACCTGGGATCTCTGTATATTTAATACCTTTTGCGCCTTTTTTAGCGCCTGTCCTACTGCAAATTCACTATCATATACCCGCGCAGTATCAATCAGGCGATATCCTTGCTCTAATGCTGCAAAGGCTGCTATTTCCGCAGCATCACCCAAATCAGCTGTTCCAAACCCAATGGAAGGTAATGCTATTTTTGGTGTTTCTTTCATCATAGACAGTTCACCTCTCTTGGGACATGAAATCCTTATACAAATCCCTCAATCCCTGCTCCAATGTAACCTCCGGCTGCCAGCCCATTTCCCGAATTCTCGACGAATCGACCATGCGCCGGAGCATTCCGTCCGGCTTTGTGGTATCACAAAGGATTTCTCCTTCAAATCCTACGATTTTTTTTATGAGCTGGGATAATTCCAATATGGAGATTTCTTCTCCGGTTCCAACATTCATCGTCTCTTCGCCCGAATAATTTTCCATTAGGAATATGCTGGAATTGGCGATATCAATGGTATTAATAAATTCCCGCTTCGCTTGGCCGGTTCCCCACAGGACGACCTTATCAGCGCCTGATACCTTGGCTTCGTGATACTTGAAAAGCAAAGCCGGAATGACATGTGATTTTTCGGGATCAAAGCAATCGCCTATTCCATATGCATTTGCAGGTATGGAAGATATAAAATCATCGCCATACTGTCTTCTTAAATAGCTGCAGAGCCGGACTCCGGCTATTTTTGCCAAAGCATACCCCTCATTGGTATATTCCGGAATCCCCTTAAGAAGCAAATCCTCCTGCATTGGCTGCGGACATTCTTTGGGGTACATACAGGCACTTCCCAGATACAACAGCTTTTTTACATGGGTAGTATGCGCTGACCAGAGTATATTGTTTGCAATTTGCATATTTACATAATAAAAATCAGCCGGGGCCTCAGTATTCGCTTTAATACCGCCAACCAGCCCGGCCGCCACAAACACGTAATCCGGCCGTTCGTCTTCAAAAAACCTCTGCACCTCTGTCTGGATCGTCAGATCCAATTCCTTATGGGCTCTTAATATTAAATTCTCATATCCCTTGTTCCGCAATTGCTGTGTAATCGCGTTGCCAACAAGCCCAGTATGTCCGGCAACATAAATCTTTGCATTTTTTTCCATAGCGTTACATCTTTTCCTTTTTTGCAAGTTCAAAATCATGTTCTACCATAATTCGGATCAGTTCATCATAGCTGGTCTTCCTTGGATTCCATCCTAAAATGGTCTTTGCCTTTGTCGGATCCCCCCAGAGGTTATCCACATCGGTAGGACGGAACCATTTTTCATTCACTTCAACAAGCACCTTTCCTGTCTTGCTGTTGATACCCTTTTCATCAATACCGGAGCCTGTCCATTCGATGTCAATTCCAACAATCCGAAACGCCCTTGTGACAAAATCCCGGACTGTATGCTGCTCACCGGTAGCAATAACGAAATCATCCGGTTTGTCCTGCTGAAGCATCAGCCACATGCATTCAACATAATCCTTTGCATACCCCCAATCTCGCAGGGAGTCCAAATTCCCCAGATACAGCTTGTCCTGCAGGCCGCATGCAATTCTTCCAACTGCTAAAGAAATTTTTCTTGTGACAAAGTTCTCGCCGCGCCGTTCTGATTCGTGATTAAACAATATACCGTTTACTGCATACATATGATAGGCGTCCCGATATTCCTTGACGATCCAGAAGCCATATTGCTTTGCAACGGCATAAGGGCTGTATGGGTGAAATGGCGTAGTCTCCTTTTGCGGGATCTCTTCCACCTTGCCAAATAATTCTGATGTGGAAGCCTGATAAATACGGCAGATATCTTTTAAGCCCAACATTCTCACCGTTTCCAAAATACGAAGCACGCCGAGCGCATCAACATCCCCGGAATATTCCGGCACATCAAAGCTTACCTGAACATGGCTTTGGGCTGCCAGATTATATATTTCATCCGGCTTGATAAGATTTATAATACGCATAAGACTGCTGGTATCAGTGAGATCACCATCATGTAAGGTCAGTTCCTTATTATGCATTAAATGATCAATTCGTGCCGTATTAGCGATGGAGGCCCGCCTTGTCATGCCATGGACCTCATATCCTTTTTCCAGCAAAAGCTCTGCTAAGAAGCTGCCATCCTGGCCTGTTACCCCTGTTATAAGCGCTTTTTTCATTTGAACTCCTTTCCGAAATATATTCCGATGCAATTCCCATCCTTAAGCTTTTGTCCCTATAATTCTTTGTTCCATATTTCTTCCACCCTTCGGACTGTATTCGGATCTGTCAGATTCCATCCTTTTTTTCGGAAGTCTGTATGAATACAATGCAAGGCTTCGAAATTCTGATTCAGAGATTTTTTTACAATTTGCACTACATAGCTGACATAGGAATTGCTGCACACAAACCCATGGCAGTGAGCCATTGTATACACATCTCGAATAATTTCCCTTCCCAGATGATAATGATGCAGCCTGCGGGCGCGTTCTCCATAGCAGTTCATTCTAAGGCCGTCTGACCTTTCAACATCCTTGTAATATAATAGCTTCTCTCCAAACTCCGTAAGGAATTTTTTTAAAATAGTATTGTCATCCGTAGCCAGAAATATCTTATCCGCGCCAATCCTGCGGGCCTCCCGTTTGGCCTTTTCTATATATACCGCTGCTGAAACAGGAATGGGATGGTTATTATATGGGATATTCGCATCTGCCCCTCGTGCATGAACTGCTAATACCTTTTCATTTCCCATCAAATCCCTGATCTCCTTGTCTATTTCCACGGCAAGGCCTTCCTTCAGGTGGATATATTTTCCCTGCAGTACCCCCATAGCTTCCATATCTGACAGCTGCATTTTATAATCATCCGATCTGCCAGGTGCAAATATATCATAATAGCCATAATCAGCAATATTGGCATCAAAGATGACATTTTTACTCTTAAGGGCTTCTTTTACTTTTATTCGGCCCGGCTGCTGAAAATAATATTCAAATATATTATTCGTATTGCTTACGTTTTCCTTCTCTTTATAAAATTGGCTTGATGTCCAATTGATACAAAAGGAGGCACCGATTCCGTCTGCAAAGGCTAAGCGGTTTAACCAATAGATCCACTCAGCGCAAAAACCGCCGGACCCCGAGTCCCGTTCCAGATATAGAATCAGGCGATTTGGATTTTCATCGCCCAGAGATGCTACCCTTAAATTTCTGGTTCTACAGGGATAGCCGTCTATCGTTCGTGTCGGAACATACCTTGCGACATACTCCCGAAATTCTTTTGTCGGAATTCGTAAAATAATTTTCAAAATGCATCCCAAGGCAGGCTTGTCTTTTACATAATTGCGTATGGACACCAAATAGTGCCTGTAGATATTTCCCATACGATTTTTGATTTTCTTAAACATTTTGCTTCTCAACCACACAGAGCCGAAATATAAGCGTCACAGACTGTTTCTGCATCGCCTTTCATTTTTTGATTGCCATGGTCAAGCCACAGTGCATGATCACATACACTTTTTACCGATTCAATGGAATGTGATACATACAGCAGAGTTGTCCCCTGCTTTCTCATATCCTCCATTCTTTTTTCACATTTGTTCTGAAACGCATAATCTCCCACAGCCAGCACTTCATCACAAATCAAGATGTCCGGCCGCACAATTGTTGCTATTGCAAAGCCTAATCTGGCCGCCATACCGGATGAATAATTTTTTATTGGTATATCAAGGAAATTCTGCAGTTCTGCAAATTCAACAATTTCATCAAAATATTCTGTCATAAATTTCTTATTATATCCAAGTACGGCGCCATTTAAAAAGATATTTTCCCGTGCTGTAAGATCTCCATCAAAGCCTGCGCCCAGTTCAATCAGCGGTGCAACCGTTCCGGTCATTTCCACAGAACCCTTATATGGTTTTAAAATTCCGCATATCAGCTTCAATAAAGTGGATTTTCCAGAACCATTTGTTCCGATAATCCCCCATGCTTCTCCTTTTTTCACCTTAAGGCTAATATCCTTTAAAGCCAGGAACTCTTTAAACATTAATTCCCGTTTTATAAATTTTACAAAATATTCCTTTAAATCGGTAATCCGTTCCGATGCCATATTAAACCGGACGGTAGCATGTTCTACCACTACGGCAAATTCCTTCTCTTGCTGGTTCATAGCTTCTCCCATCTATATATATAAAATAAACTTATCTTGATTTTTCAGAAAAACAACACAGCCGACAACCAAGGACGCAGTTGCTACTACACACCCGTAAAGAATTAACCGGGGATCCGGAAATATCCCTTCCAGAACAATGGTTCTGAATTGCGTGATATAGGAATATAATGGATTGAAATGCTTTATCCCCCACATCAGCTGAAAGGGAAGGCTCTGTATTGGGTAGAAAATGGGAGTCAAATATGTCCAGGCTGTCAGGAAGGCGCCGTAGATATACTGGATATCTCTGAAAAACACGGCCCCCTGTGCCAGAATAAATCCCAGGCCCAAGGCAAAAACGTATACTTGGAATAGGATTACCGGAATAAAAAGCATATATATATTCAGCCTGATATGGCATATAACGAATACGATGACCATAGCTCCAAGTGAAAATACCAAATTAACAAGCGAGCTTGTAACCTTTGACATTGGGAAAATATATTTCGGAACATATGTTTTTTTCAGTAATGCGGCATTTCCTGTGATTGACCACATTGCCTGCTGCGATGCTTCGGAAACAAAATTGAATATGGTCTGTCCGACAATCAAATACACGGGATAGTTTTCCAAATCCCAGCGGAACATTTGTGAAAAAACAATCACCATGATACACATAATCATTAATGGGTTCAAAATGCTCCAGATATATCCCAAAAAGCTTCTTCGATATTTTAATCTGACATCTTTTAGTACCAACTGATAGAATAACGGGCGATAATACATAAAAGCCTGAATTCTCTTCGTCGTTGTCTCGATCATAGTTACCTCTTTTCATAAATACCTTTTTCTTACACAAAAACTTCCTATCGCGTACATTCTGTAATGACTCTTACGCAAAGCCTCAACAGCCCAGTTTATATTTTTATAATAAACATCCGGGCATATTTTTTTTAGGTGATTATCATAAGCTTGCATTTTTTTCTTTTGCTGACGGTTTGCGGGGAGGCTTAAGGCAATTTTCATCTTACCGGCCACCACCCGTGCAATCATTCCTGCCAAATAATCTTTTTTTGCACTGGAACACGGAATATCTTTTCCCAGATTTTGATAAAATTGAATCAAAGCCTTCAGCACCTTGTCATAGTTTGCTTCGTTTTTCTGCATTTTTTCAAGGCTGATACTCTGACCGCCACGCCCGATTCGGTACATATATACATACCCCTTTGCAAAGCATATGGTCTCTACATATGGAATGGGGTATGTAATGTATTCTGTGTCCACATAATAACAGCCCTCATCCATGTGAATGTTATGCTCTTTCAGAATAGCGGTGCGTATCGTCATATTATGCATCTTTACATAGAGCCGATCGCTGACCTCATCAAAGGAATACACTTTATTATATTCCACGCCGGCAAAGGGCTTTTTTATTTCGGGTTTTGTTTTAAAGGTGCTTATATCACCTGTCCCATTATCATATGCCCACAAAAAACCTGAGTACACAATGTCAGCCTTATATGTTTTCAATGTCCGTACAAGACGTCGAAAGTGCTGTTCCGATACCCAGTCATCTGCGTCAACTACCTTGAAATATTCTCCTGCTGCATACTGGATTCCATAGTTAATACCGGAGCCGTGTCCGCCGTTTTCTTTTGTCAGCACACGATATGTATCCGGGTATCGTGCGGCATATTCCTCTGCAATATGGAGGGACTGGTCTGTGGAGCCGTCATTCACCACCAATACCTCTATATCTGCCATAATTTCTTTTATACAAAAGGATTCCAAATTTGTCCTTAAATATTTTTCAGCATTGTAGGTGGGCACAACAATTGTCAAAACTTTGTTCATATCATCCCCCTAATCATTCTTTTCTTCCGGATCAATAAGCGCCGGGTCTTCCCATAGGCCATCTTCGAAACCGTCTGTGGATTCCTTCATAAAAAGAACCTTGGGCGTCATCAAAACCAGTTTTAAATCCATCCAAATAGAATAGTTGCGAATATATGTCAAATCCAGTTTCAGCTTATCATAGCTGGTTGTACAGTATCGCCCATATATCTGGGCATATCCTGTCAGCCCTGCCTTAACCTTCAAACGGTACTTAAATTCCGGAATATTTTTAACAATAACCGCTTCTAATTCCGGACGTTCCGGACGCGGGCCGACCAGGCTCATATCACCCTTCAGAATATTGATCAGCTGCGGCAATTCATCAAGCCTTGTAGCACGCAGGAAATGTCCGATTGGCAGCACACGCGGGTCCTTGTCGCCAGCCTTCACCGGCCCGCTGATCTTCTCGGCATCTATGACCATTGTCCGGAACTTGTAAATGGAAAACTTACGTCCATCTTTTGTCAGACGGATCTGCTTATACAATACCGGACCATGATCCGTACTTTTTATTAACAGAGCAATTATCCCCATAAAGGGACTGGTCAGAAGGAGCATTAAACCAGATACCATCAGATCTAATGCACGCTTGACCACCTCTTGATCCCAGGCCAGTCCATATGTATTGCGCGAAAGATATAGTGGTGAATCAAAAATATTTAGTTCCACAGAGCTTCGCAGCAAAATATCACTAACCTTGGGCACTGTGTAACTACGGATATTTTTTTCATAGCAAATTTTAACCAACTGATTCCGAAGCTGTGCCGATATGTCGCCAATAATTATCCCATCAAAATATTGTGCACGCATCATGATCTTGTCAATTCCCTCATCCACTGACACCATATCCGTAATCTCATACTTGTCTTCTCGTTCACCAATTCGATGAATCAAATGAAACAGGGAGGTATTCTCATAGATCAGCAGCAGCTTTTTTTGCGGGAAAAAGAACGTATATATATATTTAAACATCTTTGCCCACACCAGCACTAATAAAAAATCGACAAATGTCATGACAATAAGTGCGGCAGGGTTATGGATTCTCTTATCAAAAAGCACTACCTGCACATAAGCAAAAACGTTTACAACGAGGAGGGCTATCATATGCGAATATACCAGATTCCAATATTTATATATTCCAACCTTCAGGCCACCATACATTTTAAGCAGAAAAAGCAATATAATCAGATATTCTCCAACAATTAACCAGTTACCGCGTTTCCAAAAGGCCTCCGTCATATTTTTGTTGTAGCAATTCATCCATACATGATAATAAACAGCACATTCTATTAAAATTATGGCGGCAGAGCCTAAAAACTTTACAAGCCTTTTATATTGTTCAAATCCTCTGGCATCTATATTCCTGCTCATCTTATACTTACCTTGGTTCATGCATAAACATTTTCGGCGGTATGATTCATTTAAAATCTTTTTATTGTCCTAATTTAAAACAAA
>CAJUQB010000030.1 GCA_910588285.1 uncultured Lachnospiraceae bacterium | reverse complement strand
AGTCCTATCGTGAAAAGGATAAAATAACAAATACCCTTTTGACTACCTAATCATTCTATAGTATTATAGCCAATAAATCAAGATTAATCTGTCATTTCTCAATAGCTTTTTCCAATTCATCCAAAAATACGATTAAGACACTTAAAACTAGCAAAAATAACTATCTCCACGAAGCAAGATTGAAAAATATACCAGCCCGCTAATTGCACTTAATATCAAAAATACCAGAGACAGCACACCTAAAATCCAATCTGCAACGGAAAATTTTTCTCTACGCTTATAAAATACTTCCAAAGCCTCCCTGCAGCTATAAATATACAAAATCCATCCTGCTGCTAACATACCCCACCCAAAATTTCCATCATTCGCCCTGGGACCTGTTTCACATATACAGCGTGCTTCCATCCATGCTATAAAATACATAATCCACGCTTTTATCAGCATTCCATTCTTCCTGAACATTTTTTGTTTCACAGAAAGTGTAAGTACGCAAATAGGAAATAAAATGCACACAATATTAATCCATATAAGTTGTGGGGAACTGATAATTTGTTTTAATAATTCGAAAGAAATTATCGCTCCGGAATCGCCATCTGAAGGGAATAGCACCTGGCTCTGATACAGGCATATAGCTAATGATACCAATACGGCACTTCCAAATTTGATGCATTGTATTACATTTTTTCCTTTTTCGCGAATGAAATCAGCAATTAGATATATTAACATCATCGGCGCAAAAAACAGAATAAAATTGGGCTTAATTGCATTGGTAATTGTAAGTAAAACTGCAAAAATAATCCAGTCTTTTCCTCCTATCTTTTCCGTATAGCATTTATTTATTTTCTCATAGATCATCAGAACTCCCAGAGAAAAAATTTTCATGAAAATATAGGTTTGATTATGCCATGGCTGAGTCACAGTTGTAAAGCTGTAAAAGAAGGGCGCCAAAACAGGAATATATATTTCAGCGAGAAAGGTCAAACATATTCCACAAAAAAACAATATACGCCACGAAAAAAAGCATTCCCGTTTTTCTAAACCATTTTTCAACACCAGCATAATTATAAATGGCAAGGAGGCGCTCACTGCTGCCAAAATTACGGCAAGCAAGCGTATGTCCTTCACGATATAATAGATAATACTTAACATCGAATAGCCCTCACGGTTCAGGGCCGCTGCAATATGCGCTGGCAAATCGCTGTGATATATACCCCCTCCCTGTATCTGTCGATAATATAAATAGAAAAACAAATACATTAATATGGCAAAAAGCAATAGAAACCCTATCCTTTTTCCCAATAAATGCCCTGTCGATTGTCCATCCCTTTTACGATTGTTGTTCATTCCACAGCCTTCCTATCCATTACATCAAACTGAAATCTTTGATGCTCCTTCGGATTCCCAAATCACATATCTTTGATTCTTAGCACTTATCCCAATACACTAAAAACCACAATTCCAATGATAATACAACATAACCCCACAAATTTTCTCTTTCCAATCTTCTCCTTCAAAAAAACAACTCCCAACACTGCCACAAAAATATACCCGCTGGCTTCTAAAATCGGTCCCATAGATAACGGAACATATTTATATGCCAAAATTGTAATTAAGCTGGATAGGAAAAACAGGCCATATGCCAGAATTACTTTCATATTTAAATATTCCTGAATCAAATTTTTCTTCTCCCTGCTGGCACTGCTTTTCAAAATAATCTGCGAAACAGACGAAATAAAAACTGATATCAGAAAAATCCCTATATACTGCACTTCCTACTGCCCTCCTCTTCTTCCTTCTCCGAGACAACAAGGTAGACTCCTACTATAATAATCAATGCTCCAATGATCTTCCAGCCATTCACTGATTCTTTGAAAAAAATACTTCCCCACAGCATCCCCCAGATTACAGTAACTGCTTTATTTGCATAAGCAGTTACCAACGGCAGCTTTTTTAGAATCTGCTGCCATAGGACTGCGTATGCAAAAAGGATCAATAATACAATTCCATAATACAAAATAAATGGCAAAGACAAAAAATCATATTGTGCCGCCAGCTTCGAGCATATCCCTCCCAACGAGTAGAAAACCAATAATATATGAAGCAATATAAATGCTCTGAAGAATTCCTTTTTCATATCATAATCCTTTAACCATAAAATTCTATTACCTTGTCTATCACTTTATCCTGATCTTCATAATCTAAACCATAGTACATTGGAAGCCTTAATAAACGTTCGCTCTCCTTGGTCGTATATTTATCTTCTCCGCAAAATCTTCCATATCGTACACCGGCAGGGGAGGCGTGTAAGGGAATATAATGAAATACTGCTCCGATTCCTGCCTCCTTCAAATACTGGATCAAATTCGTTCTTTCTTCCAAATCCCTCGTTTTGATATAAAACATATGTGCATTATGTACACATTCCTCTGGAATATATGGAAGATCTATATATCCTTTTTCCTTTAAGCCTTGAAAGCCTTGCCAATACCGGTTCCATCGAGAAAGACGATTCTCATTAATCTCCTTGGCCCTCTCCAATTGGGCGAAAAGATAGGCTGCATTCAATTCACTCGGCAAATAGGAAGAGCCAACCTCTACCCATGTATATTTGTCTATTTGCCCTCTGAAGAACTTGCTGCGATTCGTCCCCTTCTCCCGATATATTTCTGCCAATTCTATATATTTGGGATTTCTTATTAATAAGGCCCCTCCTTCACCCATGGAATAGTTCTTTGTCTCATGAAAGCTGTAGCAGCCAAAATCTCCTATTGTTCCCAGAGCTTGTCCCTTGTAGGTGCTCATAACCCCCTGTGCCGCATCTTCTACCACATAGAGGTTATGTTTTCTTGCAATATCCATAATTGTATCCATTTCACAGGAAACACCTGCATAATGCACCGGGACAATCGCCTTTGTTTTTTCTGTAATTGCATCTTCAATTAGATTTTCATTCATATTCATTGTATCAGGACGGATATCAACGAATATGGCTTTGGCTCCCCGCAATACAAAAGCATCCGCTGTGGAAACAAATGTATACGAGGGCATAATGACCTCATCCCCTGGCTGAATATCACATAGCAGAGCTGCCATCTCTGTCGCATGTGTACAGGAAGTTGTCAGCAGTGCTTTTGCTGTACCTGTGTGCTGTTCAATCCAGGCATTACATTTTTTTGTAAATTCTCCGTCACCACAGATTTTGTGGTTTTCGATTGCTTTTTTGATATTCTCCTGTTCATTGCCTAAATATGGTGGGATATTAAAATCTATCATTTGTGCAAACACTCCTCTCATAAATCCAAATGCAAATCCTTCTCATTGTATAAAAATTCCTTTCTTATCATCTATAAAGCCTTTGATAACCAATATATGCCTCCCCTAAAGTCCAAATAGATACTCCAAAAATAAGTACAACTAATATTCCCTGTATTATTTGCTCTGCTCTTGAATTATTAACTTATCTTTAGCCATCCTTTTATTCATATGTGACAAAATACATAAGTCCAAAAAACATTGGCAAACAATACCTACTCTGGGCCCGGAAATCATTAAAATAGACTTAATGCCATATTCCCGATAATATTAATGAATAAACTGTGGAATATAATTATCTCATCGTCATCTCGCCCAGTCCACCATTATAGGGTATTGTTAATGCCCATATAAAATATAATAAAAATAGTTTCTGCGCTTTCTGAACTAATCTTTCTTATCACTGCCTGAAATGCCTCGCAGTATAGCCAAAATAGTAACATGACAATCGATACTATATTTTAAACGGCCCATTTCTATCAATTATCTGCATAATACAGTAATATCATTACTCTGCCAAAGAATATCATTGCACTATAACTAATACAATATAAATTGATAATTCAAACCAAAGATCACTCTTTATAACAAGTGTAGTGATCTGAAATATTCATATCATCATTGATGTAAAAAAAAATGAAATTATTTGAAACATTGGTTTTTCATATATTGAGTTGAAAACAAACTTTTTCTGCTCCAACAGTGTAAGCACTGTTTCTGCATTATCTCCCCCCTCGTGTATCGTATGTGGCAAAAGCCAAAATCCAAGATTCAACTGGCTGCATCCATGGTACAAAGACCATGTCTCATGTACAGAAGTATAATGATAGGTTATTTTATAGTTATTGTTTTTATATCATTTACATATAAAATATCATCCTTTTCCATTATGACTTTAATACTATAATCTCCAGACTCAAGATAGTTGCATATATTTGAATTTACAACAAATCCACTCATATCATAATTTATACTATTTCCGAATGCTTCTGTAACATCCAGTCGTTCAACTTGCTGGGTTCTCAATTTATAAATGCCTCTATCATTTTCAAGTACTACGAAATATTTGTTTTTACTTGAAACTTCGCCCTTTATAAGTGCCCACCCATTTACATATATATTTGTATCATCAACCGTAACTGCATCGATGGAACATAAAACACTATCTTGATTATACAACATATTTTCTTCAGAAAAATGAACCTGCTCCCATGGTGCATCCCCTAATTTAACAATAATATATTTACTTGTTTCTTTAATATATCCATCTGTTGGATAATTTTTCATCCCGTTTGTCTCTCTGATGACCTCTTTAATATCAGCATGTGGTCCCTGATTTATACTGTACCCATATAGATTAAAATCCCAGAATAATCTTGCACCATTAATTTCATTTTCTATACTATCATATCTATCCACATAAAAAAGAGATTTTGTATCTACAAATGCATCATACTGAACAGCCCCTTCTGGAAAACCAACAAAGATAACACCCTTTTTTTTATAGGCTTTCAGATCCTCCCCAATTTTCTCAATAATTCTTCTATCCTTTTCACAGCAAGTATATTCTGCAAGGAAAACGCGATTTATATATTGTGTCTGATTTACAATAATATATATACATACTACACCCAAAACTGTTAAAATAACTTTTTTATATCTTGCAGAACTTTGCAACAATATATGAAAAAAAAATGCTATTCCAAAACCAAGCGTAACTCCCATATAAACCATTACTCTATTATAAAGATACATCTTCCCAGTAATCAATGGCCATATTATTGCTGCAATAATCAAAGCAAATGAAAGTCCAAAAAAAATAATATTTCTTTTTTTTATTAATCCCCAAATCGCCATAGACAATACTAATACAACAAATAGACGAAATAGCAATATTACATCATCACTTGTAGAATTATAAAACCATTTTTTCAAAACTTCAAAAATTTTCCAAAAAAATTCTTTTAATCCTTTGCTAAAATCATATTCAATATAACTTCTTGTATAATTATTAGGTTGTATATTTTCTATCTTCTGAATAAATGTAACTATAACTACTCTTGAACACAATCCGAACACAAGTATACCCAATGCTTTCCCTGATTCTACAATAAACCTCCTTGCTCTATGACACTCTTTTCCTTCGAAATAAAAAAATATTATAACAAGTGAACTTAAAAAAAAAGTACCTGTATTAACAATAATCTGTTCATCAAGCATGCCCAATGCAGTAATCACTCCCAGACATCCCCATCTGCATACACCATTTCTAACAAAATCTTTATCCAGCAAAAGACTAACTATTACCGCTGGGACAAGATATCCTAGTCCCCACGAAACAACAGACATCGAAAATGCAAATAGGCTGGCAATATAAGGAAATGATATCGCTGTACATGAAAAAATAATCTCCTCATAGCTCCCAAACCTTTCACCTGACAGCTTATAAAATAAATGGCCTAAAATCATTATCCCCATTGTCATTAATAAAAGACCAATCAATTCCCTCCAAATCGGTAGGTATTCATCAATATTAATAAACTTCATAAGAATGTAACTCTGCACTCTTCCCTGCTGTATTAATCCGCCTTGATTAAAATAGTAGCCAAAGGCTTCATCATCTATTCCAATTGAAAAGTGTGTCATGGAAAATCCATACGATAACATAAGCGTTATTATTATGCTTACATAATATAGCTTACTTTTTTCCCACCAATGCTCTCTCTTTCTCATTTTCAACTCCTTTGCATTATCTACTTGACAGAATGTCTTTTTCTACAATTAATCCTTCCATCAACTACAAACTTTTTTCTCTGTCTGTTCTTAACCCATTCCATATACTTGACGCATAACATACCTGCTTCTGGTTCAAAAAATAGCTCCACACAGCTTCCCCAACCATCTGCTCATTCGAATATTCTTTGTTTTTTATCTTCTTTAAATAATTAAAAAGCACCGCATGGACTTCCTTTTCCTTTCTCTGTCTCATCCCCTCAGACTCATCGATTTGCTTTATGGTATTCGTCTCATGAAAACGATATAAATAATTTGTCTCTTCTACATAAACAGGTTCCGCAAGCAAGCAGCTTTTCAATACAAAATCCCAATCATGAATAAAATGATACTTTGTATCAAATCCTCCTATTTTTTCAAATAAGTCTCTTCTAAACAAATAATTCCCTGTACTAATGCTGACATTTTCCACAGACAATATCATGCTTAACCTCGGATAGCTCGCAGCTCTCTCAAGCATCTGTTCAAAGGGTTTATGGGGTTTTATTTCTCCGTATTGGTTCATAATTTTTACATTAGAGAAGGCCAGATTCCCCTTTTGGCTTTTCAATGCATTTACCATGCATGTTAAACGATTCGGCTCATACATATCGTCCGTGTTAATAATTGCAACATACTCTCCCTTCGCAAGCCTGATCCCTTCATTCAGTGAATTGTGCGCATTCATATTTTGCTTGTGCTCTATGAACTGCACTCCTCCCGGAAAATATGTGTTAATATTACTTTCACCCAGAAATTCCCGAATCATAGCTGGCGTTTGGTCGGTAGAGCAGTCATCAATTATAACCATCTCTTTATTCTGATATGACTGTCTTTTTATTGAGTTCAATGCGTTTTTTATATATGCCGCATGGTTATATGCAGGCGCTACAACTGTTACTAAATCTTCCTTCATATTTCACCTATTTATAATTAGTAACCTCTCTGGATATTTCCAACAGTGCCGTTCCATATTTTTCATCAGGCTCTAAATATGTTCCCTCTGCCCATTCATTCCAAGCATTAACAAAGGTAAAATTCGTCTTATTATATATTTTTGCATAATAGTGATTACGGATCATCCATCTTCGATATAATTCTGGATCAAAATCCGTAAATATATTGGACTTGTCCATCCGCCTGGCAGTATTATCCCACTGCATCATGCTTCCAGGTATCATATAATAATCCCGCTTTTGAATCACTGACAGATTTTCCACGATTTCCTGATAGCTATAAATATTTCCTGAAAACGTACTTCCAGCAGGAAGAACCTCTTCATTAATTTGGTTTCCAACTATTTTGTGCGGCGGAAATTCCACGGAAGAGTCTGCACCATAAATTCTATGATCTACCATTCCAAATGACTGGACAATAGAAACATGAATATCACCCACTCCGTTTTCCCTGCAAATCTTCTTCCATCGCTGAATGGTTTTATAGGGTTCCGGAAAAAGATTAATCCTATAAATCAGCAGCAATGGCTTTCCGTCTATTCTGATATACCGTTCATCCCTAAACATGGGAATAGCGTCCTGAATAAATGCAATATCTGTCCGTTTATTATGCACCTGCTGCATTAATATTTCACTATCCTGTCCATCCCAACGCTTTGACCATGTCTCGTTTGCCCAACAGATACAGAACGGAATATCCAGATCTTTATTTTCCATAAATTGATCCAATGGCTTTCGCAGCAAGCGCTTTCCCTCAAACCAATAATAATAATAGCAGAAACCATAAATATTATATTTCTTAGCCAAATCAATCTGCTTGTATTGAATGCTTCTATCCTCAACCAGATCATAATATCCTAAATCCGCAGGTACCCGAGGCTGATTATGTCCTTCGAACATCGGCACGCCTCTCCGTACATTCCGCCATTCCGTAAAGCCCTCGCCCCACCATTTATTATTTTCCTCCGTAATATGGTACTGCGTCAAATAAAATGCAATAATATTCGTTTTGCTCTTATTCCAGGGGCTCTGCGTAGCATTATAATGATATACTACTCGTCTCTCATGTACAGTTTTATCCTTCCCACATGACAACCGAAATTTCTCCATTTCCTTTAAGTTGCTCATCCACTGTCTATTAATACAAGTACCCACAAGCATCATTTCGAAATTTTCATCCTGCGCAAACGACTCTGTTCTCTGTACTTTAATTTGAGGAATACCCTTATAGCATATATCATAATCTTGATATATGGCCTGTACGCTACGATTCTCATTGATATGTTCTATAAAGGTAGACAAGAAATATGGAGACACTTTATCTTCCTGTTCAATACAGCAAATCCATTCACCCTTTGCCTGTTTTAAGGCTTCATCCAGGCATTGGTACTGATCTTCACAATCGTATCCCACATAATTCACCTGCGAAAACTTCTCCTCAATCCAGGCTCTATATTTTTCTGCTCCGCAAAATACAACCTCATAATTCTTGTATTGCTGTTCCCGCAGGCTCTCCATCATGATACATATATCTTCTTTATTTGATTCCGTTAGCCAAATAGCTGATACAACACTAATCAGTGGCTGTTTTTTCTGAATTGCAATATATTCATCCGGTATTGCTATTTCACTCCATTGATATTTCAAATTATTTAAATCATTCTCATGATTCCAGATATCATATTCTCTACGCTTATATAGTACTCCTTCCTTCCCATATTTTTGTCTCATTTTTAAATTCGGATAAATTTCCTTAATATTTTTCAGGCCGAATCCTCTACTTTTCGAATTGCCGTAATCTATTTGTGTACAGTTCTGTAGCGTATCGAGCAAATACTCGATGTAGATCAGTCCATCCTCCTTTGCATCCATACATATGCTGCAGATTACATCTTGATCTAAAAAGGCAACCTCTCCTCTAAATCCACACGCTTTCTTTACCTCCATTAATTCCTTGAAGCTTTCCACAACATCTTCTCTGTTTTTCCATTGTATATTTCCATTTCCATTTATTGATACACCTACTTCTCCTGCCTCCGAAATAGTCCACCCTGATATAGCCACCTTTCTGCTTTCTTCATTATAATAGATAGAATCAAGGCAATACATGATATTCTTTGTAACATTGAATGACCGAAAAGGTATTCCATATTTACCTTGGGGTTTTGAGGACAAATTTTTTATCTTTTGCTTCAATAATATACCGGCGATGGGCAGCACAATTTTCCGCTCTTCCTTAGCAGTAGAAAACATGATATTCACACTGCTTTTAAACCTTTCCATCCATATATACAGATAAAATCCACACCGATTTTGGGAATCCTCCTTACAAACATCTTCTCTCCAAAATCGATATTGCATCCAGTTGCTTCCAGCATCTATTTGGATTTTAACCTCCAGGCCACTCTCTGCGACAGCCCACCCGGAAATGACAAGAAGGTTATTCATTCCCTCTCTTACTATCTGAGTACTATCAATAATATATGTTATTTTATCGCTCATTTTCTACTCTTCTACCTCTTTTTAACCAATTTTCTATATTTTTCGTATAATCTCCACACCTTCGTGCTTTCCATTGATTTTATCTGTTGCTCTAATCTAGCATTTTCTTCTTCCAACATATTCTTTTCTTTTTCTAATTGCATATTTTCATTTTGACAATCCTGTATCTGATTTTGGCAATCTAGGATCGTATCTTCATATTTTGAAACCCCCGAACACAAATACTCCTCAATATCACGATTTCCGAACTCCATCACACCATCTACATATATCTTCTTATTGTTTTTATCTTCGGGCAACATAATATAGATCTGTGTATCATATTCATCAAAACATATCAAATTTTCTCCAATGCTTTTTCCATTATGATAATAATTTAACGGTTCTCCATTCTGATTCTCCACTCTGCTTAACAGAACAATCCCCTGTCCATTCATGGGATCCAATCGCAATTCTTTTGTATCCTTATCTACTTGAATTTCAATGGAAAATCTCCCTTCTTTATCATATTTATTTTCCAAATATACAGATTCGTTTTCAAAATAGCCTTTCCCCTGATTATAATATACCTGTATTTTCCCTCGATATTGATAATCTTTATAGAATTCGGCAGCCTCTCCAACATTAATTAAAGGCATTCCTATCGAATCCCTTAATTTATAAAGAGGCAAGCTGGTATTACCAATATAGCTCTGAAAATTCAACTCCATTTGCTCGTACATCAAGATCTCTTTCTCTTGGATTCCCAGCATCTCATATACCTTATTTGTGCGAATCCCCCAATCGTTTTCCTTAAATAAATAGTAAATTGCCCGATACAAAACATAATTCACCGGAATATCAAATTCAAATGTCCATTCATAATCAATAACAACCCATTCCTGTTCCAAGAATATATTTTCACAAATCAGATCAATATCGCAGAAATCCATGGCATCTAATTCCTGCTCAAATACCATGTCACCAAATATTTCACTAAATTTATCTGTTTTTTTAAATTTATGCAGACTTTCGGGCAAACATAATTTCTGAGCAAAGGTTTTAATCAGCTCATATGCTTTCTCTTGTTCGCCTATCTGAAAAAATCCTATAATTTTTTCGGATAATGCTTGTCCTTGCACAAAGGGGAATCGAATGGAATCCCCTTCTATGGCTCCCTCCAAAAATCGAAATCCGCTTTTAGCATACTGTTTTTCAAGCTTTTCTCTATATTTTACAAGCGCCTGAACATGCTCTTCTGCCTCTGGAAACATCGCCTTCTTGCAGACCCATTTATTCCCGTTATCCGTCTCAATCGTTGTCAAAATTGCATATTGGGGATTTCTATCGTTTGAATATTTTGCATATATTATATCTGCCATCATATGCCTCCGTTTACTCTGCCACCACTAAAAATGAATTGGAAAATAGGGGAAACAGACCATTTTCTATCAACGAATCAAATACCTTGCTTTCATCAAAAAGCAACATTCTCTCCATATCGAAATTTCTAATATTATTATTTAACTCACCAGCTTTGGGCAAATAGTCATCTGAATAAATGCAAGTTGAAAATTTATAATCTGGATACGGATAAAAAAAACGGTATGATGAAAATTCGCATGTATGCATAATCATCTCTAATTCCTTTTTGGAAAAGGTTTTCACTCCTTTTGTAGTAGAATAACCCTCTATACCCTTGAAATATTCCCCTACGTGATCCTCCTTACATCCTGCAAAGTATTTTAACCCCAACCTATTTTCTATCGCAATTATAAGCTTTCCATTATCCTTCAAATGCCCCTTTACACTTTTCAACAGATGAATATACGCGTTCTCATCCTCCATATATAATTCTGCATACTCTAAAACGCCAATTAAAGTAATATAATCATATTTTTCTAAATGGCCTTCTATATCTTTGTAATTCCCCACAAAAATTTCAATATTATCATATTGCTGGTTTCGATACGCATTAATCATACTTCTCTTTTTCGACAGATCGACACATGTAACCATCTGTGCCTTTTTTGCCAACGCGCCCGTGATCGCACCGCATCCTGCCCCAATTTCCAAAACAGTCTCTTCTTTCTTTATTGGCAGCCATTCTACGATGTTTTTTCTTATATGAGAGAAATGATATAGAATTGGCCACTTCTTCCTTTGAAAGATAACTTGATTCAAGGCTGTTTCACTTTGATATTTTTTTGCAATTTCAAGCAATTCATCTTCTATTTCGCCATCACAATATAAATCATTACCACTGTAATACTGATAATCCAATCGTACCTTCCCAATGTTTTCTTCCATCTCTTCCTTACTCCACCTTAATAACTGAATTCATATCATAAAATCCAACCGTATTTTTATCTGATATTACTGTCAAATTACATACATCATATAAACGATGATACACATTAAATTTACCATCTCTATATCCTGTACAACCAAATGAAAGCAAATACTCCCCCCCCTGCAAATCCAAAGGCTGTTTAAATGTCACAACAATTTCCTGCCCTGGTTCTTTCACATTTATATTAACTTTTTCGTACATTGTATTTGTTCCGGTTACATCCGTTCCTTTCAGATCACGAATGGTAAATGCCAAAATAGGCTCTTCTATCTGCTCTTTGAATTTAACTTTAAGCTTTATGGAAAATTCCGTATTTTTTACAATACTATTTGTATACAATTGTTGAGAATCTATAATTGCATAATCGACAATTTCTGCTTTTCCATCTCCATATTCCTGGCAGTTCGGATTTACCATATAATTATTTTTCCAAATTAATGTATCACACTTATCTTCCAAGCTTTCTTTATTCTCCAGCGTATCGGTCTCTATTTGATCGACCAATACTTTTTTATATAAATCCACCATCTCTTTGGCGGTTCCCTGTGCTAATTTTACGCCTTTATTCAGTAAAATCACTCTATCACAATAACGCCCAATACTCCCCAGATCATGGCTCACAAACAAAATCGTCTTCCCCATCTCCTTAAACTCTTCAAACTTATGAAAGCACTTCGCCTGAAAAAACACATCCCCCACCGACAATGCCTCGTCCACAATCAATATCTCCGGCTCGATATTAATAGCCACTGCAAAAGCCAGCCGCACAAACATACCGCTGGAATAGGTTTTCACCGGCTGATTCACAAAATCCCCAATATCCGCAAATGCCAGGATATCATCCAGCTTCTGACTGATCTCCTCCCTGGAAAATCCAATCATAGTTCCATTGAGGTAAATATTCTCAATCCCGGTATATTCCATATTAAATCCGGCCCCCAACTCCAGAAGAGCTGAAATCCTTCCATTAATCTGAACATTCCCCGAAGTTGGATTCAGCACGCCAGTGATAATCTTCAATATCGTCGACTTCCCAGCGCCATTAGTACCGATAATTCCCACAGTCTCCCCCTTCTTCACATCAAAGGAGACATTTGAAAGAGCATAATGCTCCTTGTACCGCTTCTTCTTCGAGAATCCCAGGGATTCCTTCAAGCGATCCATCGGCTTGTCATACAATTTATATAATTTGCTTACATTGTCAATTCGTATTGCTATCTCGTCCATTTTGTCTCTTTGCCCTCTCAATCACACAGGTATGACGCTTCCCGCTGTCCTTATCATAATTAACCCCTACCAGCAGAATCTCTCCTGTATATCCCTCCAACACCTGGGTATAGCGGCGCTCCTTAATCTGCCGAATTGCCGCATCCGCCGACTTATCATATTTCAATTCCACTACCAAAGCCGGCTTCCTGGAAAAAGGCAGCGGCAAGAATACCACATCTGCAAAGCCCCGTCCCGTAGGCAACTCCCGAATCATTCTGTAATCCTTCCTCGCGCTGTAATAGGCAAGCCCGATAGCACAGCCCAGGGAATTCTCATCATTATAAGTCAAAATAGACGCCACCTCTGTATGAGCCAGATCAAGCCCTCTGGCTACTGCCTCCTCGTCGCCGCGCAGGGTATCCTCCAGCAGCTTTTCCGATGCTTTCAGAACACGCATAACCTCCGCCCAGCCGCTCACACTCATAGAGGTCTCAAATTCCTCTATGATCTCTTTATTCGGAATAAAGGCTTTCTTTTCTTCCGAATCATACCCCAGATATCCCAGGTGGATCAGCAGCGTCAGCACATCGTCCTTCGTCTCAAAGGTACGCATATCGTTCCGGAAGCTGCGGGTATTCACCGGAACACGCTCCCCTCCCAGCATCCGCACAATACCAGCCCGAAGTCCGTCAAAATCCATATCCATATAAACCTTTAATGCATCATAGGTCTCTGTGGAAGTCCAGTAATTTGAATATTTACGACAGATCATAGCCTCCACGACTGATTTCGGATTGTATATATGTTGGAACTGCTTCAGCCTATAGCCGTCATACCATCCGCTTGCTTCGTCAAAATCCATATCAAACCGCTTACACAGCTCCTCTACCTCTTCTTCTGTGAAGCCTGTATATTCCTCCAATGACTTCTGATCTGTCATGGAATACTCCCAAAACATATTCAATGCCGAATGCTGCCCATACTTTTTCACAGGCAGAATCCCTGTGGCATAAGCAAGAGCCACATAGGGCTGGTCCTTCAGAAGATTCCGCAGGAAATCCAGATACTGCTTCTGCAGCTCTTCCGATTCCTGACGTTCCCGCATCATGCAGTCCCACTCATCAATCAGAAAAACAAACTGCCGGCCCGTCCTGCTGTAAATTCTCCGCAAGGTATCAGCAAGCCCCAGATCCTGTCTCTTTATCACCTCACCATATTGCTCCCATAGCTCTTCCTGCACTTCCTGCTCCAGATATTCTGTTGCCTCCTGACCCCTGGCGCCAATCAAAAACTGCTGCATATTCAATAAAATCACATCGTATTGATTCAGATATTCCTCGTAGGTTTTGCAACCTTCAATCTCCAGGCCGGAAAACAGCTCCCGCGAGTCACAGCCGCGGCTATAGTATGCAGCAAGCATGTTCAGCGCCATAGACTTCCCGAAGCGCCGCGGCCTGCTGACGCAGATATATTGCTGTTCCGTTTGGAAACACTGATTCGTATAGGCAATCAGTCCTGTCTTATCCACATAGATCTGTGACCGAACCGCTCTCCGAAAACCGTCATTCCCCGGATTTAAATAAAACCCCATAACAGCTTTTCTCCTTCCTACAGCACATCCGCAAAATGAACCCGCAGCTTCTTAAACACATAGGAACCAATGCCAAAGCATCCTGCTACCACAATCCAGAAATAAATTGTCCCTCCCGGATTATCCCATACCCATTCATTGGTAATCAAAGCCTGCCGATATCCCTCCACCACATAATACATGGGATTTGCCTTCAGGATTCCAGCCAGTATCGGATGCAGCTCCACGCTCTGTATATTCCACATGATAGGCGTCATCCAGGTTCCAACCTGCAGAACGATATTAATAATCTGGCTCAGATCTCGAAAAAACACCACAATCGCACAGGTTGCATAACTAATCCCCAGCGTCAGCATAAAGATACAGATCGTATAATAGATAATCTGAATCCAGCTCGGTTGCGGAATATATCCCATTGCCGTGTATAATATCAACATAAATACCACGAAAAATCCATGGACAAAAAGGGCTGATATCATCTTTATGATAGGCAGAATACTGATCTTAAATACTACCTTTTTCACCAAATAATTATATTCAATTAATGCATTGGTCGCTCC
Organism: uncultured Lachnospiraceae bacterium; assembly: GCA_910588285.1. Classification (GTDB taxonomy): domain Bacteria; phylum Bacillota; class Clostridia; order Lachnospirales; family Lachnospiraceae; genus 14-2. The sequence goes on along the minus strand of CAJUQB010000030.1, from coordinate 33,998 downwards.
ATTCAGTACATCCTGGAAGAAAAACCAGGGCACCAGACCAGCCACCAGCCACAGGACAAAGGGAACGGTGATCCCGACCCTTGTATTGATCCCTCCTGCTTTTAACCCCTTTTCAAATACAAACCAGTAGAGTAATACCGTAACAATCGGCTGCACAAAAGCCCAGAAAATCCCCAGATAGGAGCCTGCATATTTCGTCTTAAAATCATTTTTAGCCAGGCTGAACATCAGCCTGCGGTTATGAATCAGTTCAATCGGCAAGGATTTCAATTCTTTGGCCTTGGCAAGGGCCACGAAAAAAATAAGGTCGATGCATACGCACATCAGGATCTTGAATACAAGCTCCAGGGTGGCGCTGCCCCCGGACACCACTGAGCGCAGCTCCCAGCTGGCGGCATCCCACACAAGATAAGGATCCCCTGCCTTTGCATCTACCCGGAAACCATTCGCAGCCTTCCCATCTGCGCTATCATCCCCTGACGTAACTCCTGCAATATCATTCTCCCGAATCGTATCCAGAAGCACATCCTTCTGCAATGTCCTCTCATAACGGCTATACTTAAGAGCCACATTGCTGACAGTGCTTTCCGCTGCCTTCATGCCAAAGTCCAGCCTTACATAAGTTGCTGCCGCTGGCAGCTGGAACGTTATCTCCTGCACCTGGCCGGGGGTCTGATACTCCCACTGGACCGCCTTTTCCGGGTGGAACTCTGCGTCCCCTTCCTCCTGATAGAACAGCTCAAAGGTATTCCCCTGATCGGAAAGTACATCCAGCTTTAATTCGATTTTTTTATTTTCAACTGGTATATGGTAATACCTTGCAATCAGAAGATTCAATATCACCATAATGGCTAATACCACTACCGTTGCAGCTAATCTTTTCTTTGACATAAATGCTCCTTCAGGCATTATATTGATTTCATAAACTTTGTACTACTGCCAATGACATAGTGCTACCCCTTCTCTGCAATATACTCCCGAATTCCGCCCCACTTAGTATCCTTCTCAGACATAATCAGATCCGCCTCTGTCATCCCCTCAGGCATAGGCCATTCCACACCAATCTCCGGATCCTTCCACAGAAGCCCTCCTTCATCATTGGGATGGTAGAAATCCGTCACCTTATAACAGAACTCCGCATAATCGCTCAACACCACAAATCCATGGGCAAACCCCTTAGGCACAAAAAACTGCTTCTTATTCTCTGCAGACAGAGTCACCCCGAACCACTTTCCAAAGGTCTCGGAGCCCTCCCGCAAATCCACAGCCACATCAAAGACTTCTCCATGTACCACCCGAACCAGCTTGTCCTGGGGATAATTGATCTGAAAATGCAGCCCCCGAAGCACGCCTTTCCTGGAGGCCGACTGATTATCCTGTACAAAAATGCAGTCAATCCCCACCTCCTTAAAATCATTATAATTGTAGGTCTCCATAAAATATCCCCTGGCATCTCCGAACACAGCCGGTTCAATCACTCGAAGGCCGATTATCCCGTTGCAATCCTCTGTTACTGTTATCTTTCCCATTTTCTGCTCCTATATCACAATTCTATAATCCATTGGCAATATCCATCAAATACTGTCCATACTCTGTCTTCATCAGCGGCTCCGCCAGCTTCTTCAATTGCTCTGAATCAATAAATCCCCGCTTGTAAGCAATCTCCTCAATACAGGAAATATACAGCCCCTGGCGTTTCTGGAAGGCCGATACAAAATCCGCCGCCGCAAGAAGCATATCGTGGTTCCCGGTATCCAGCCATGCAAAACCACGGCCCAGGGTCTCCACCTTCAGATTGCCTCGACGCAGATATTCATTATTCACACTGGTAATCTCAATCTCCCCCCTGGCAGAGGGCTGTACATTCTTTGCAATCTCCACCACATCATTATCATAGAAGTACAGTCCCGGCACCGCGTAGTTGGACTTCGGGTTCTCCGGCTTCTCCTCAATGGATACCGCCGTCCCTTCCTCATCGAATTCCACCACCCCATACTCTCTGGGATCCCGTACATAATAGCCAAAAATTGTTGCTCCCGACTGATTCTCCGTGCGCTCCGCCACATTTTTCAAAACCCTGGAAAAGCTTTGTCCATAGAAAATATTGTCTCCCAAAACCAAAGCAACGGCATCCTTCCCAATAAACCTCTCCCCGATAATAAATGCATCGGCCAGCCCTCGCGGCTCTTCCTGAACTGCATATGCAAACTTCATTCCCAGCTGTTCCCCGCTGCCCAGCAGCTCTTCAAATACCGGCAGATCCCTTGGGGTAGAAATAATCAATACTTCCCGTATTCCTGCCAGCATCAAGGTAGATAAGGGGTAGTAAATCATCGGTTTATCATATACCGGCATAATCTGCTTGGAAATCGCTTTTGTCAATGGATACAGTCTTGTACCGGCGCCTCCGGCCAGGATAATTCCTTTCATCGTCCACACCTCCAATTACTTCTCGCCATTCCGAATTGTTTTATTATAACACCAATGCCCAAAATATGCAAATTTTACATATTAATTCCTATTTTTGCTTCCTTAAGCTGTTACTGTTCACTCCGTTCACAGTAACCTTAAACTGCTATATCATCCATTCTACAGAGTAATCTGCCTTGTGAAGGGTCTGATTTTTATTATAATAGGGATCCCCCTCCTCCAGCTGCCGCTTCCATCTTTCCTGAAAATACGCAATCTCCCTGTTAAACCGGTCTATTTTTTCCTTGGAATCCTCATATCCACGGGATTTCGATTCATAATGATACATCTTCGCATAGGGATTAAAGATGATCTTCTCCCCCGCCTCCCGAATCTTCATGCACAAATCAACATCATTCAAGGCAACGGCAAGCTTCTCCTCAAAGCCCCCAACCTGCCGGAATATATCATGCTTCACCATCAGGCATGCCCCAGTACAGGCGCTAAATTCCCGCATGGTCACAGAATAGGGGTAATACCGTTCCTCACGATCCGTAAGACTCCAGAGCGCATGGGCTGCAAAGCCGCCGATGCCAATCACTACGCCGCCATGCTGAATGGTATCATCCGGGTAGTACAGCATGGCGCCAGCCGCTGCAATGCCTGGACGGTAGCAGCATTGTACCAATTCCTCCAAACACTCCTTATTCTGAATCTCTGTATCGTTATTCAAAAATAACAGCAATTCCCCTTTCGCACTTTTTACTGCGAAATTATTGATGGCAGAATAATTAAATTCCCCCTCCCACTTCACTACCTGTACATTATCATATTGCTTTTGTATCCGCTCATAATAGCGGAAGGTTTTTTCTTCCACACTATTGTTTTCAGCAACAATAATCTCAAACTTGCGGTAATTGTTCTTATGCTGCAGTCCTTCGATACATGTGGTTAATTCCTCAATATGATCTTTATTAGGGATTATAATGCTCACCAGTGGCTGTGGTTCCCGAATACAATACTGAACGTGGAAAAATCCCGGCACACAGCCTTCCTCTACCTGGGCCTTGACGCCTCTTCTGCGTAGGCTTGCCTGTATACAAGACCCCAGAGCGGGCAGAGTATTTCGGTAAAACCCACTGGCAGACACATCCTTTGTCTTGGCAAAAAGAACCTCCGGAATATGAATAATCTCTCCAGCTCCTTCAAATACATGCAGGGCCAGATCGTACCAGTCATTCCCCCACAGCTCGATGCATGGCGCCTGCTCTAATAGTTCTCTGGAAACAGCAAAAGCCAGGCCCAAATACTGAAAATTTAAAATCAATTCAGCATCTTTGTCTGGTTTAAAATACGGATTCTCATATTTTCCCTGAATTTTGCAATCCTCATCAAAATAAATCCCGTCTATGGAATCATTTTTGTTCCAACACTCCGCAATACGGTATAGCAGCTGGGGCCGCAGCTCGATGCCCGCCTTTACAAACAAGAACAGTTCTGCCTTTGTCTCCTCCAATAATGCTTCTGCTTTTGTTTTCTTCTTTATCTCAAATATCCGCAGCTTTGTATATGTTTGAGACTGAACACTATGGCGGGTACGCCGTATTTCTTCCACGGTTCCCTCTAGCCCGTCAATGATCACGGCAATCTCCGGCCTTCTCTCAAATGTGCTCTGCCGCTGCTGACGCAGCTCCTCCCTGCCTGGCTGATGCATACGGTTCCATGCATGGTAAGTTAAGGCTTCCTGTACCGAAAGCCCTAATTTACATGTGATCTTTCGTATCAGAGAACGGGTTCCATAGGTTTTCCAATAAATGATCAACTTCTGAGGTTTGCTCATATGGGATCGTTTGGATTTGTTCTTCATGCTCCACCTCAGGCTTTCCATTTTCCATCCTTTGATAGGTTGGGATTATAATACGGGTCAGCTTCAAATCCCAACATCTTCCTTGCGTGCTTCAATTCTCTTTCATCTATGCTCTCAGGCTCATCCTTTAAAAAAACCACATACGGATTTAATACAATGCGATATCCTTCCTCCCGAAACCGGCTGCACAAGCCCAGACCCAGATACCGCATACTGGTAATTCCACTCTTTTTCAGTGAAATCAGCGCCTCTGACATATTTCTTCTTATTATTGTCCCGTGAAGGGAGCATGCGCTTACATTATGAGCATAGTACATTCTGCCCATATAGCCCAAATCCGAATACCTCTCCCCTCTGCCAATCGGAGTAACCAGCTTCCTCTGATCCAGCCCGGTAATATATCCGGCCTCCCATAGCTTTCCGTCTCTGGCAGCCAAACGTCCTGCAGCCATACCGACTCCTGCCTGCTGCACATACATCAACAGCATTTGTATCCAATCCGGCATTGTAACATCCATATCCTCCTGAAGGAATGCCACATACTCTCCTCTGGCTGCTTCCAAAGCCTTCTCAATGGATGAAGCGATACATACTTCATAGTTCTCATAAGTTGTACGCTCATAAATACTGCTCAGCAAAGGATCGATCTGTCCTTCCTGGCTGCCCAGCAGAATAATAGAAACAAGAGGCTGCCCCTGCAGTTGATATACAAGGCGGTAATGCGTTGCACAAATGCAGGTACTGACTACCTCTGTCTGATGTCCAAGGCGCACTTCGTTATCACGAACCGCATTCCTTCCTGCAGCAATGGCATACTCCTTGGCACCAATATCCATGGATACAGAAGCCGGGTGTACACGCCAAAAATACAAAATCTTTGGAATATGGCAGACCTTATCTGCCGTAGCGGTCAATTTTAAAATCATGTCATGGTCTTGACTGCCTTCGTAATTCTGATCCAGCAACCCTGTGGCATCCAACAGGCTTTTCTTAAAAACGCTGAGATGACAGATATAGTTCACCCCCCGGAGATTCTCCGGGGAAAAATCCGGCTTGTAATGCCTGGTTACAATATCCTCCAGACGATCCTTGAAAAATGTAAGCTCATCCGTATACACAAATTCCGCATTTTCCTGGCGGATTGCCTTTACACATTCATAGATTGCACTGGGATGCAGCATATCATCATGATCAAAAAATGCAAGATACTCTCCCTTTGCCATTCTGATACATGCATTTGTGTTTCCGCAGATCCCGGTATTTTGCTCCAACCGCTGATATACAATGCGGCTGTCTGTCTGGGCATATTCCTGACAAATCCTTCCCACATAATCATGCTTTCCATCACTTCCATCTGCCAGGCATAGCTGCCATCTCTCGTAGGTCTGACTTTGCACCGAAGCGATCATATCCCGCAAATAATTCTCCGGTGTATTATATAGGGGCACCAGGATACTGACACACACCTGCCATTGCCGGCTCTCCTCCCTCTGTTTACACCGTGTCTCCTCATCCGGCATCAATTCGTGAAGAAAGCTTCGGTTCTTATTGCGCTGCAAATATTTGATCCGCTTCATCCTCTGAATGAGCTGGCCAAAAGCCTCCCGAATCCCCCTATGAACACAATTTGATAAAAACCCCCGAAGGCCGCGGTAAATCGGAAGTATGCGTTTCAACACCTTCCAGATGACAGATGTCTTTATCCGTTTTTTCCCTTCGGAAGTCTCCGGCTCCATCCAGGTCCTCAACGCCAGGGTATATTCATGATATCTATTTGCCGGAGCCGGGATTCCCTGCTCCAGCAAATATTTACCAAGCTGGCCTTTGGAGCCTATCTGTTTCACGCAATCACTCATCTATTTTTGTACATATCCTCATAATATTTTTGATAATCGCCGCTGGTCACATTCTTCATCCATTCCTCATGTTCAAAGAACCATGCAATGGTCTTGCGGATTCCCTCTTTGAACATCGTCTCCGGCTCCCAGCCAATCTCTGCCTTGATCTTGTCCGGAGCAATGGCGTAACGGCGGTCATGGCCCTTCCTGTCTTCCACATAAGTGATCAGTTCCGTGCTTACCAGGGCCTTCCTGGGATCTCCCTCCGGCAGCATCTCCTGGAGGGTCTCCAGGATAATATGAATAATCTCAATATTCTGCTTCTCATTATGACCGCCGATATTGTAGGTCTCTCCCAGCCTTCCCTGCTCCTGAACCATATCAATCCCCTTGGCATGGTCATCCACATACAGCCAATCCCGGACATTCTTGCCGTCCCCGTATACCGGAAGCTTCTTTCCCTGCAAGGCATTGTTGATAATCAGCGGAATCAGCTTCTCCGGGAACTGGTAGGGGCCATAGTTGTTGGAACAATTCGTGATATTGGCCGGGAATTTGTAGGTATCAATATAAGCCTTAACCAGGAAGTCCGAGCTGGCCTTGCTGGCTGAATAAGGGCTATGGGGATCATAGGGCGAGGTCTCATAGAAAAAGGCTGTGTCGTCATCCGGCAGAGATCCATATACCTCGTCCGTAGACACATGAAGGAACTTCTTTCCTTCTTTGAAGGTTCCATCCGCCTGCTCCCATGCCTCCTTGGCACAATTCAGCATCACTGCCGTCCCCAGAACATTAGTCTGTACAAAGACCTCCGGTGTTTTAATGCTTCTGTCTACATGGCTTTCTGCCGCAAAATGAACCACCCGGTCAATGTCATTCTCGGCAAATATTTTACGGATTGCTTCTTTATCGCAGATATCCGCTTTCACAAATGTATAATTATCCCTATCTTCAACACTCTTCAGATTCTCCAGGTTGCCCGCATAGGTCAGCTTGTCCACATTGATGATGCGGATCTCATCTCCGTACTTGCGAAACATATACTGAATATAATTAGAGCCAATAAATCCGGCTCCTCCGGTTACTAAATAGGTTCTCATGCAAAAAGTACCTCCTTTTCTTCTTAGCCATTACATTATAACAGCTTTACCATTATTATGCAAACCTTATAAAACCGCTCTTGCGATATAACTCCATGTGAATGCCTGCAAACTGAATGCCGCAAAGATCAGATACGGACTTAGATCCTTTCGGCAGCTGATATTTCTACTCTGCAGCAGTAATAGCAGTAATGGAACCGCCGGGAGAAAATATCTTCCCTGCACGCCCAGGATATGATGATAATTCGCCGGTGTCCACATCAAAAACATGGTCAAAAAAACAAGAAAAATGGTTGTTCCCGCCATCAGAAGAAGCCATAGCTTTTGCTTTCCTTCCAAGGCTGCTCCTCCTGGCTCAATGGTGGAAAACAGCAGCGCCCCAAGGTATCCGCATACAACCCACCAGGAAATATGAATGGAAAACCATCCAAGGGACCCTCCGATTATTCCCTGCAAATAGAATTCCCCGTACTCCAAAAGAGTATCCCCCAGAATCTTTGCAAAAGATACCGGACTGTGAATAATATAGGATATACTATAGTGAGCCTCCGTACCGTCCACAAACACTTCTTTTGATTTTTCTTCCTCCTGTACTGTTTCTGGCAACTCTACCGCAACAGCATGATTCTGCCCTTGCTCTGTATCAGACGTCCCTGCTCCAAGCATCCCCCTCAATGTTCCTATGTTGAATACCAAAAATCCCGCCAAAACCAGGCACAAGACTACCATAATGGTGCCCAAATGCCGTTTTCTGGAGAGGAACCGTTTCACCGGCACAATCAGGGCCACACAGCAAATCGGCAAATAAACCCCGCCTTTGATTCCCGCAATCAGCACAGCCGGCACGGTATACCAGACCAAATCCTTCCACAAAACTGGCCCCTCCTCAAATGCCATCTTCAGGCTCTGGGACACAATTAAAATACCAAGGCCGTATGCCGCGCAGTCATATGATACGCTCATGGTTTCCTGCATTACCATCGGCAGCATAGTAAACAGCAATATCATATTCTTCCCCAATGGTGTCCGTTTTATCGCCAGATATACCAATACGGCAAAGGATAGATAATTCATCCATCGGGCCAGCCAATAGGTCCATACCGTTCCAAGATGAAGCAGTCTTCCAATGGCAAGTCCAATCCCCGGCATAAGATAACCAATGCTGTAGGTATCTCCACTATCTCTCTGAACCGTGGTCACAGCTCCCTCCTTATCCAGCCTCCAGATATTTTCACTGATTCTCTTATAGGTATCTATGCTGGGATATGCATCAAAAAGTGCTTCTGTATCTACACTCCTTTTTTTAATCATACCGTCTTCCGCTTTCCCTGTCCCCAGAAGAAAATTAGCCACATCATAGCTTTCTTCATAATGTACCGGCTCATCCGGCACAACATAGGGCGGGAGCAGGATGCAGTAAAACACCCCTAAAACAGTTGCGATGGGAATATAAATTTGGTGCAGCGGCGCTTTCCTGATTGCCACAAGATAATAGATAATTGCAATCCCCACCAGAAATATCACTCCCAGAAACCAATACATTCCTCTCAAAAATCCGTATTTCTCTACTCCCAGCCCCAAATGAATGGCTCCGTCCTCTGTCTGTGCCAGGAAAATGTCATGTGTGCGATCCTCCCGCTCCAATGTAACGCAGACCGAAAACCGCTTACCGCCGCACTCCAACTGGGGTTGCTCGAAAGGAATCTCATATTTCTCATCCGGCCAATAAAAATCCTTTAGCATCAGCTCTTCTTTCCGGATCACTGTACCTGACTCATCCGTAATCAAAAAGCTAATCCTGCCATCATAGGTATCACTGACCTTTTCTTTATCTTTTTTGTATAAATACAGCTTCAAGCCATAGAATGTTTCCTTATCGCAGACAAAATCTGCCTGCACCGTCTCTCCCTCATACAGCTGCATTGCAATATCATTTTTGTCGTTGTATGGGACATACTGTATCCCCTCTGCTTTATTTGCAATATACGTCTGTCCCCAAAATATGACAAGGAGGACACAAAAAAATAATAATATCATCCCCCTTCTCAGCTCATTATGCTTCCATAATGCCTTTATCTTAGACATCGCTCACCTCTCGCTTTTTCTCAGTACATTTTTCAACGTCTGCCTTAACATCCGAAATTCCTGCTGCCAAAATGTCAGCAACAAAAAAAATACATTTGGGACAACCATAGTTATCAGCATTTTACAGGCCAGACCGCCAAGCCCTCCCAAATCCACCATATCTGTTATAATAAAAGTAACCAAACCTGTCACAGCCACAAGACACGCATACCATAAATATTTACCAAGATATCTACCCGCACCCTTCCCGAATTCATACCGGAACAAAACCATTGGCTCAATCCAGGTTGCGACCAGAAGCGTTGTAATCAAGGTTCCCAGAAACACGCCTAATATACCATAATATTTTACTAAAATCAAGGATATTGCCAAATTTACAACTACTTCTATATAAGGTTTATATACATCCTGCATATATAATCCCGCCGCGCTTTTAAAGGTGTTGCAGGCCAGCCGGATACCAGTACAATAAAATTTAGCCGCCAGGACAGCAACAATCGGAAGTCCATATAAATATGACTTTCCCACCCACAATTCGATAAACGGATTCGCAAGACAGAAAATTGCAATCGCACAGAATCCATACAGCCAGAAATCCACAAAAAAAATCATATAGAGACTGTCTTCCTTCTGCTTATCCTCTCCCATAACCAGCAAATTCCCCACGCTGGAGGTAATTGCCGTAAAGGCCTGTCCCAAAACCGTACTTACTGAATTAATGATCATCAGATAGTTGGAATACAGGCCAACCTCTACAATTCCCACAAACTTGGATATAATTAAATTATCCGTTGACCCCATAACAATTGTCCCAACATTATGTCCAACCATTGCCAACGTATTCACTTTTATCTGCCTGGAGGTAGCAGCCTCTATTTTATATTTCTCCCTGGATTTCAAAAAAGGATATCTTCTATTTGCAATATACGATATAATCATATTTTCTACCAGAGTCATGACAAGCTGAACGGAAAAATAGGCAATAAAATTCCGTGTCAGCTGTAACACAGCTATCTGGATTCCCACCATTACTGTATAACAAATCCCATGGTTCAAAGATACCAGAAAATTTTCCTGATTTGCATTTACAAACGCTGATTTGTAAGAATAAAAATAGGAAATCCCTGTATTCGCCACATACATCAAATAAATCAGGGAAATATGGGGGATATCAGGCATTTCCTTTACCAGATAAGGCAAAAAGGGCGCCAACGCCAAGCCTGCGATAAGCACAAAGCAGCCCACTGCCCGATAAAATTTCTGATAGAAATTCATCAATGCAATGATCTGCTCCTGATTATTCTCCGCAATCGGCTTATACAGGCTGAAGATAATTGCAGTGCCAATCCCCAGCTCAGCCAAAGAAAGCATTGTCAGAATATTCGCAAATAACCCACTTAGGCCCAGATATTCCTCTCCCAGTATTTCAATAAATACCGTCCGGCAGATAAACCCCAGTACAATAATTACCAGCTGCATCCCCCAGCCGAACAAAACATTTTTTAATGATTTTTCTGTTCTCATTTTATAATCCCTGGCCCGCCAGCCGCTTCCGCATACAATAGCTTTTAAAATATTCTATAAATAGCATCCGAAAATATCCATTTGTGAGAAAGCCACTGAATGCTGCTCCAGCACATCTGCTCCAGTTTCCCTGAGCCATATCCTTGCAAAAGCAATCAAGCTTCCGATCTGCCCTGTTAAATCTCTGTTTTTGCTTATCCGTGTACCCGGAAAATGGTTGGTTTAATTCTGCTTCCGGAATCTCCTGAATCTTTTCCAGGGCTCTGTACCGTTTCCGAAGATACCGTGCCTTCATCGCCTGCTCCATAGTAAAGCTTTTCGATACCCCGCCTTCCCGCAAACGGTACTTCACCGCATGGTCACTGCTTTTCACAACCCGAAATCCCTCCTGAAGCGCCCGCAGAACAAACTCCATGTCTTCGCAATAGTGAATATCCCGATATCCCTTCAGCCGATCATATACTTCCTTTTTCAGCAGCCAGGTAGGGTGGTGGGCGATATTGCCATATTTCATAATCTCTGCCACTTGGCTGCTGCCAAAGGCTTCATCGGAAATTCCCCGAACAACATTTCCATCCTCATGAATAAAATCAATGGCCGACATAACAAAATCTGCACCCGTTTCCTTCATACATGCCATTTGTTTTTCCAGACGTTCCCGATCGGATACATCATCTGCATCCATTCTGGCCACATATTCTCCCTGCACATAGCCTAAGGCTTTGTTCAGGCTGGCTACCAGCCCCATATTTTTCGGATTCTCCACAAGCACTAGGCGCTCATCCTTCTTTCCATATTCCAGAATTACCTGCCGCAGCAAATCATTCTGTGGATTATCCAATACTACTATAAATTCTATCCCTCCATAGGTTTGACCGAGAATCGATTCCATGCTCTCTCTAAGCCATTCTTCTTTCTCATTATATACGCTCATTATTACTGAGATTAATCCATCCCTCATACGCAAAACCGCCCTCCTGACTAACCGATCAGCCGAACTGCCTCCAATAAAATATATATTCCTCCAGACCACCCACGGCACAGCAGCCAACGCAGGAGCTCACTTTTCCAGCTTGTGGTTTTCACTGATTTCATCGCCGACCTGATCCCCCGGTCGCTGCATAGCTCTGTTATTATTTGGCGTTTCTCATTTTGGGCTTCCTTTTTCTTTCCCATAGCATATAGCATAGAAATGAGGCTCTGTACATGCATGTGCTGGATCTCTGCAATGTTTTCCAGCGAAAACCTTTTACACCATGCCATCACCTTATGAAAGTTATGAAGCTCGCTTTGGAGATTACTTCTATTCACTCGTCTCGTCAAAGTATCTCTTGTCATGTCATTCCTATAAAAATAGCAGCAAGCCTCTCCTACTGATATCCTGGATACGTTTTCCATATATTCCAGGTTAAAATACAGATCCTCTCCAAGAGCCATATTGGTATGGAATTCGGCGGTTATCAAATGCTTCCGGTATATTTTATTCCAAAGGGCGCTCAAAAAATAGTTCTGATACAGCCACGGAAACGCCCTCCCAAATGTCCGGAGATCAAATACTCCTGTATATGTCTGCTCTATTTGGTTAGTCTCTTTTTGATTTGGATAGCAAATATAATATCCGTTAATCCCCCAGTCTGCATTCTCACAGCATATTGTCTGATAACTCTTTTCTACATAATCATCGGACACAAAATCGTCGCTGTCCACAAACATGATATATTTCCCATGGGCCTCCGTAAGCCCTGTATTTCTCGCCCTGGAAACCCCTCCATTCTCCACATGGAAAATACGCACCCGCTTATCCTGAACAGCATACCTGTCACATATTTCTCCGGTACAATCCCACGACCCGTCATCTATTACTAATAGTTCAATATTGTGATAGGTCTGTTTTAAAACAGAATCCAGACATTTTTCTATATATTCCTCTACGTTATAGGCCGGAATAATGATTGAAATTAATTCTTCCATACGAACCTTCTCCCTGCGCTTTACCAAAATATTTCCCCATAAAGCTCTTGACAAATCCATTTTCTTATTCCATATTATTAAGTAGCAGATTATTTTTCCATCTAAGGAGATTTTTCATGAACATTGCACTCGTATTTCAAAGCCTGGGCATCGGTGGGATTGAGCGTGTTGGGATAGAATATGCCCGGCTTTTTCAGGAGCTTGGCTATGATGTGGATATATATAATTTAACACCTGATATTACACAGATGGAAGCATCCTTTCCCAAGGGCTGCACAATCCATCACAAGTATATTCCCGAGGTCCTGCTGCCTGGCCGCTATCTGAATGGCGTCAAGCGCTGGTGGTGGGGAAAATACGCATATCCCATTCTTTATCTTGGAACCGCTGGCCTTCTGTATCTTTACCGTCTTACCATGGGACGGAGAAGGGCTTATGATATCACCGTCGCCTTCTCCGGCCATTTCCGGGATCTGGAATTCGTCTCCCGAAATTTTATCAAGGGCAGAAAAAAGATTGCCTGGCTACATGGTGGTGCGCTCATCGATTACATGGTATCTTCCAGCTCTTATGGGGATATTTATCGTAAGTTAAAAAATATCTGTACCCTAACCTCCTACGGCAACCACTCTGTACTGCTTCGCAATATTGCTTTGCGCGATTTAAACATAAATAAAATATATAACCCCATACATCTTGAAACAAATGATGTCAATATGGATGCTGTCTCTGAATTGAAGGCAGCCTACGGTGATTTCTTACTCATGGTGGGGCGTTTTGATATAGACAAGGATCAGCAAACCGTTATAAAAGCTTACCACATCCTATGCCAGAAGCATCATATACCAAATAAGCTTCTTTTTGTGGGTGACGGCCCCACGTTGCCATTATGCCAGGAGCTAAGTAAAACGCTTGGCCTTGCAGACCGCATCGTATTTATGGGCTCCCGCCAAGATGTTGGAAATTTTTATTCTGCTGCAAAGCTTTGTCTCCATTCCAGTCCTTCGGAAGGGCTCCCTACGGTATTGCTGGAAGCTATGAAATACCAGCTCCCCATTGTTGCCACTGACAGCCCGCCAGGCGTAGATGAAATCCTCGTCCGTGATACCTATGGCCTAAGCTGTAAGATCGGCGATCCAGCGGATATGGCTGACAAAATTCTCCGTATGCTTACTGACCAGGATTTGTATGAGCACTATCGCAGGCAGGGGCAGATACGTATTCAGGATTTTTCCTACGAATCCATCCGCTGCCAGCTAGAACATATTTTAACCACACTAAAATAATTTATTGAATAATTTATTATCTGAAGGAATGCATCTGTCATTCCTTCAGCGCACTATAGATTCTTTCTATGATTCGCCTATCAACCCTTGTATCAAACTTCCTTGCCCACAAGTATCCGGAATCCATCAGGACTTCATAATCGTTATCTCGGAACACATATGGATCCCCTCTTTTCCAATCTATATAACGAAGAGGCTCCTTGTTGATCTTCTCCCGAAAGGGAGATGCCAATAATGTATTTTGGACAAAGAATTCATCTGCACATAATGTCATTTTGTATTGACGGTAGATTTCATCCTTCTGTGAAACCAGATATTTCATACAATCATAAGTAATATTAATCCAGTTTGCCCCCATGCACATTTCTTTTCCTTTGCACCGATTCACATGCAGCCGTTTCTGAATGTGCAAAATTCCATCTGCCATAATGCGATAAAGTACAGAATCCTTCCCCTTCCGCCTGGCCGCACCACGGAGCTCCTGAAAAGGAAAAAAGTATTTTACACGGAAAATATAGTTTTTTTCATCCGGGTCATAATCCCCCATAGTCACAAACTCCTGCCCATCATGAACGTCAAAAAATTCGTGTATCACCTTCTGCGGTTTCAGAGGCAGATCCACTCCGGAAATCAGATGATAATACTGATACCGCTCTGTAACCCGATCCATCATATATTGAAACATCGACATTTCACAGGCAATTTGGCTGTAACCGCCCCAATTAACCCCACGTCTTGGAAAAAACACAAGCTTTGACAGCTTTACTCTCTCCCGCATCATTGTCTCCGGAAACTCTTTTACATTTTTATCAATATGCAGATAAATATCATTTTCCTCAAAATCCAGCAGTTCCAATAGTTTTCCCAGAATCTCAAATTCATTATGCGCCATGATTAGATATGCATGCTTGCCCATGATCTTCCTGCTCTTCCTTCTTTTTACATTTATTTCAATGCATTCCAGCACTTCTTATACGGAAAGCAGCCTTATCAATAATTTCCCAAGCCCAATCCGTTCCATAAAAAAGTAAACTCCAGTTGCAAACCGAACCTTTTTCTGTTCTTCTTTCAATTTGCATAACCCTATTTGTCGATTTTTCCTGTAATTTGGAAACATTGCTTCCATTTGGTCCTTATAATCTTGATACATCAAATAGGCATTCTCTTTACCACTATGATGACACTGCAGCAGCATACAACTTAAGATCGCTGATAAATACACATATTCCAGTGCCTCCTGATTCTCACGGAAAGCTTCTGTATCCCGATACTCTTCATATATTGTCCGAAAATTATTGACAAATCTATAATATTTTTCTGCTCCGTTTTGAGCCCGCGTAATGGAGGAAGGGTTACAGATATAGTAGTACCCGCAATAATCAATCACTGAAACCCTTGCTCCCTCCAGCATACAGCGGTAGTTAAAAGGATTATCTTCATAAATACGAATTTGGCGAAAGTCTAAATTATGTTCTTGCAAAAAACTTCTCCGATACATTCGCATCCACACAGCAGGATACAGCCAAGGAGTATATGGAGTGTCCCTCATAGAAAAAACCGTTTCCTTTTCCCCAGCTCTTCGGACATAACCACCCATTACGATATCTGCCCCAGAATATTCCATCTCTGCAAAATAGGTCTCTAAATAATCTTCTTTTACATAATCATCGCTGTCAAAAAAAACTATATATTTCCCTTTCGCATATTGTATTCCCCTGTCCCGTGCAGCGCCAAGCCCCATATTTACTTTATGATCAATTCTTTTGATCTTCTCCGGATATTTCGCCACAAACTCGTCCACGATTTCCATACTTCCGTCCGGACTACAGTCATTCACGCAAATCAGTTCAAAATCCTGAAAACTCTGCTTCAATATGCTATCTATACATCGCCTCAAATACTGCTCCACATTATAAACAGGAACAATTACCGTTATCGCTGGCATTTATGTCTCCTCCCGCATATTAATGATCTCAGTATACCATATTGTTCCCCAAAAACAAACTTATTTTTCCTCCTCCAGCAGCCGTCCTGCCAGATGCCCAAATAATCCGAGACCCAACATTCTTTAGCATCCGTGCCGTTCGGAACAATCCTAACGTTGTGGCCAAATCGCCACCCAAGATGCCAGTTTCAGATCCCATCCCGCCTGTGGATGAATAACAGTTCTTCCTAACATCGCTGTGCAATGGCCTGTCCGGGCTATTACACAGCGATTATTCATATCATTATTAGCAGCTTACCCATGGCTATCTAAATATCTCCGCAATGGTTTTTCAACAAATATGTTTAGCAAAAATCCAGCCAATAACACAAAAGGCACACTGAAAAGAAAATTCCAAATCGGCAGCATCCTTCCACCAAACAACGCAACGATTGTCTGTTGAATCGGGAATGCACAAAGATACATTCCATATGACAGTTCATAGTTCCTGCCAAATTGACACCCTATCCCTTTCATGCCAAACCCTATATATACAAGAATATATGGCAGAAACAGAAGCACACCATATTCTAAAGCTCCTATATAGCTGCTAATAACCAAACCCACTATGCAGATTCCTGCATAGTAATATTTCAGTTTTATATACGATCGATATGTATAATAAGCCATCCCCATATAGAACATTCCACAAGGACGTAATGCTGTCTGAAGCAGCTCCAGTTCCCTAAAAAGAAACCGCAGGCAAATATATCCTGCAAAAAACAGCGGAATGGTATATCGAAACCGCTTTTCCCGCAGCCATCCGGTCCGATATACACACCAGCATACAATGTAACACAAAAATTCTACTGGAAGCGTCCACAATGAGCCATTCACAGTACTTAACATATTTTGTTCGAATACGCCCGGCAGATTATGCTTTAATATAAAAAATGTATTCAGCAAATACTGATATGTCTGAATATTTTTAAAATATTCCATTGGAGGGTATATACTCATACAGCTTCCCAGAACAAATGCTGACAAACATACTACCAGAGCCAAACAAGGAAAGATTCTCACGCAACGGGCTTTAAAAAATATCAAACCGTTTTTGCTTCCCTCTGTGCTCCTGCTGATTAAAAATCCTCCAAAGAAAAAGAATACACACACAGCTAAATTTCCAAAATGCATTTGGTTTTCTGTCGCTCTTCCCAAAACATCTAAGCTGCCATTTCCCAAGGGATATGCATGACAATAGATCACTAAAACAGCTGCCGAAAAGCGTATGATATTTAGATTGTTATTTCTGCCTCTGGCAGCATCCTCCAACAACATTATTATTCACCTACACAAACCAAACATCCTATACCAATAGAAATCTATTAATTCCTCTAATGACTCTGTTTCTCCTTCAGCAATATCATCTCCTCCTCCACCAACGCCATCTCCTGGCTCAGCCTCTTCACCTTCTCCGACAGCCGCGACACAGCCATGGTCAAACTAAATATAATCAGCAGTGAAAAGACAAACCCCAGGAAAAACAGCATATTCACCGCAAGCTCAATCCCCAGCAAATGCGTCATCCATCCCAGCAGCTGCGGGAAAATATCAAAAACCAGCACCACGCCCCCCACAGCAAACCAGATCAGGGCATATCTTAGATCCAGCCTCTTCTTACGCACCAGGTTCCCGACCATCAGCAGAGAAAACAGAATCAGCACTGCCACAATCACCTGCAATTTTACACTCATAGCCCTTCCCTCCTATCTGCGCAGCATGGCCACCAGAATCGCCAGCGTCACCTTCACCATATAATAAACCGAATTCCGCATAGAGATAGACGATACTCCGCTTTCCCGCTCATTCATCCGCACCGGAATCTCTGCCACCTTCAGCCTCTTCTTCAGCAAAAATGTCACACTCTCCGGCTCCGGATAGTCCTTGGGATAATCCTTTGCAAACATCTCAATCACCCGCCGGTTTACCATCCGCATTCCTGAGGTTGGATCCGTAATCCTTTTCCTGGTAAGCACCCAGATCAGCCCCGTAAAATATCGAATCCCCAACCGCCGGAGGCCGCTGGACTGGAACCCCTCCTTGGCAATGTACCGGGAACCAATCACCATATCCAGCTGCCCCTCCTCCAGAATCTTTGCCATCTCCTCCAAATAAGCCGCATTATGCTGGCCATCCCCGTCGAACTGAACTGCCAGATCATAGCCGCCCCGCTCTGCATAGAGATACCCTGTCTGCACGCCTCCGCCAATCCCAAGATTTACCGGCAGGTTCAGCACATGAAAGCCCTTCTCCCTGCAGATGGCAAGGGTATTGTCCGTGGAGCAGTCATTGACAATCACATAGTCAAAGCCCGGCGCATGCTCTATGATATCATTTACTGTTTTTTCTATATTTCCCGCCTCATTATAAGCCGGTATGATCACCAGTTTCTTCATAACATCCTCTACTTTGCAAAATAATAGGCCGGTATGATCACCAGTTTTTTCATAAGATCCTCTACTTTGCAAATATCTTCAGGTAGATTCCAATTGCCACATTCCGCATTCTGCGAAGGAGTACACTCAGCTCCACCTCCAGCTTGCTGATGCGCAAAGCCCCTGCTGCCGCGTGCTTCTCCACCAGCTTCCGATGCTCCGCCACATACACATCCCGCTTCCGTCCAATCATAACCCCTGTGTTGGAATCATTGCGCACCATAAAACGATTCAAGGGCTCATGTATAATATAAATATCCCCTTCACATGCAATCCGCACCCACATATCAAAATCAAGGATATATGTAAAGGAGGTATCAAACAGGCCTGTTTTTTTCAAAACAGAGCGCCGGATCAAATTATTTACCGGCGCCCCGAAAAAATTGTTCAACATCAGCGAAGTTTTTGCCGCTTTCCTTCCATCCACCACGCCGCTGCGGTAATACCGCTTAAAGGATCCGGTGGTTTTCCCATTGATGTCCACCAAGCGTGTATCACTCTCCACCAGATTCACGGTCGGATGCTCCAGCATGGCCCCGGCCTCCCGCTCAACAGCCTCCGGCTCCAGACAGTCATCCGCGCAGACCAGCTTGATATACTCCCCCTGGCACAGCTTGAGGCAATGATTCCAGTTCCCGGACATGCCAAGATTCTGCTCATTTTCATAGAGCCGGATCCGGCTGTCCTCCTCCTGAAGCCGCTTCACCAGCAAAACCGTGTCATCCTTGGAATGGTCATCCGCAACAATCAGCTCCAGATTCTGATAGGTCTGATTCAAAATCGACCGCACAGTCCCTTCAATGGTGGCGCTGCTGTTGTAGGCCGGAATGCAGATGCTTACCAGGGGCTGGCACAAGCCCCCGTTCTGTGCCGCTGCCTGCTCTCTGTCAGCCATGGCTTACATTCCTTTCATATACTCCGCAACCGCGGTTTTCCAATCTGCCATCTCATAATCCGTGGTCAGCTTCAGCATATAATTCTCCAGCACTGAGTAGGCCGGCCTGTCCGCTGACTGGGGATTCATCTCCATATACTGGCGGGTAGACACGCGCACCACCTTGGTGTCCTTCCCGGCCAGCCGGAACACCTCCTCCGCAAAATCCGCCCAGCTGCACTGGCCCTCGCAGGTTCCGTGGAACAGGCCGTAATTCTCGGTAGGCTCCAGCACATGAATCAGTCGGGCCAGCTCCAGGGCGCTGGTGGGGCTTCCCAGCTGGTCGTCCACAACGGTCACCGTATCGTGGCTCTCGGCAAGCCGCAGCATGGTTTTGGCAAAATTCTTCCCATCGCCATACAGCCATGCAGTCCGTATAATAAAATATTTCCTGGCAAACTGCTGTACAAAATGCTCGCCCTCCAGCTTTGTTTTGCCATAAGCGCTGACCGGATGTACCTCATCAAACTCTGTCTGGGGCCTGGTCCCATTGCCCTCAAATACATAATCCGTAGACACATGAATCAGCTTCGCGTCCGTCTCTGACGCTGCAATACTCAAATTCCTGGCTCCTATGGCATTGATCCGGTAAGCAAGATCCCACTGCTGTTCACAGAGATCCACAGACGTATGGGCCGCACAGTTGATAATCACATCCGGCCGCATCCTCCGCACCAGGGACAGAACCGCATCCACATCTGTGATATCCAGGGCATAGATCCCTTCTCCCTCCACCACATCCGTGTTGATAAATTCCACATCCTCATTCTTATAGACCTGATTCAATGCCCGTCCCAGCTGTCCGTTGCAGCCGGTTATTAAAATCTTCTTCATAGTCCCTCTTCCTCCGCGCATTTCAACGCGGCCTCTATCACATCATCCATATCATAATACTTATATTGCCCCAATCTCCCGCCAAAAATTACTCTTTTTTCTTTTTTTGCCAGCTGGCAATACTTCTCGAACAACTGATTATTCTTCTCGTCATTCACCGGATAATAGGGCTCGTCCCCCCGCTTCCAGGCCGCCGGATACTCTCTGGTCACCACGGTCTGCTCCTGGGTTCCAAACTCAAAATGCTTATGCTCAATCACACGGGTATAGGGCGTCTCCCGGTCCGTATAGTTCACCACTGCATTCCCCTGGTAATTATCCGTATCCAGAAGCTCTGTCTCAAATCTGAGGCTCCGATACTCCAGCTCCCCGTAGCAATAATCAAAGTAGGCATCAATCATTCCCGTATACACCACTCTGTCCGCCAGAGCGAGAAACGCTTCCCTCTGTTCCAGGAAATCCTCCCCAAGGCGCACCTCGATCCCCTCCAGCATGGAGGAAATCATAGCAGTATAACCTCCGATGGGAATTCCCTGAAACAAATCATTAAAATAATTATTATCATAGGTAAACCGCACCGGAAGCCGCCGGATAATAAATGCCGGAAGCTCTGTGGCCGCCTTGCCCCACTGCTTCTCCGTGTAGCCCTTCACCAGCTTCTCATAGATATCCCTGCCCACCAGGGAGATGGCCTGTTCCTCCAGGTTCTTTGGCTCCGCAATCCGGCTGGCCTCAACCTGCTCCCGGATCCTGGCTCTGGCCTCCGCCGGCGTGACCACGCCCCACATCCTGTTGAAGGTATACATATTAAAAGGCATACTGTACAGCTCGCCCCTAAAATTAGCCACCGGGCTGTTGGTGTAGCGGTTAAACCGCGCATGGCGGTTCACGTATGCCCAGACCCGCTCATTGCTGGTATGGAAAATGTGGGCGCCATACCGGTGCACCTGGATCCCAGCCAGCTCCTCTGTATAAATATTGCCGCCAATGTGACTGCGTCGGTCAATCACCAGGCAGGTCTTTCCCTTTTTCCGTGCCTCACAGGCAAAGACTGCACCAAACAGCCCCGCCCCCACAATCAAATAGTCGTATCTCATCGTTTCATTCTCCCGCCCTGTTTTTTGGGCATACAGGTATGCCCGGAGGGCGCTCTTCTTTCCTGCCCTTCTCTTTGGGCATATAGGTATGCCCGGAGGGCGCTTCTACTGCGCCAACCGATTCAATGCACTGAAGAATCCCCGAACCGAGGCCCTGGTAATGTTGGCGCTGACGCCCACCCCAAAGGTCTCCTTTCCTGTCCTCACATCCTTCATCTGGATATAGGCTGCCGCTCTGGCATGAGAGCCCTCACCGAGGGCATGCTCCGCATAATTCAGCACCCGGATATCCACATCTACACATTTTTTCACCGCATTTTTCACTGCATCCAGAGGTCCGTTCCCCTCTGCCTCGCTGTGGTAATGCTCTCCATGGTACAAAAAGTCAAGATTCACGCAGGAATCCGTCTCTCCCACATCCCGCACCTTGAATTTCAGGAACTCAAAGGGCTCATGCCGCTCCAGATACTCCTGCTGGAAGGCTGCCATAATCTGCTCCGGAGCCACCTCGCCGCCCTGAACCTCGGAAAGCTTCTGGATCACATCTGCAAACTCCTTATGCATGGTCTTGGGCAGCTGATAGCCGAACATGGTATCCATGATAAAGGCTACGCCGCCCTTTCCGGACTGGCTGTTGATGCGGACTACCGGCTCGTACATTCTTCCCACATCCGCAGGGTCAATGGGCAGGTAGGGAACCTCCCAGATCTGGCTCCCCCGCTCCTTTAATGCGTGCATGCCCTTGTTGATGGCATCCTGATGAGAGCCGGAAAACGCAGTGAACACCAATTTGCCCCCATAGGGATGACGCATTCCCACCTGCATTTTGCAGCAGCGCTCATACACCTCTATAATCTCATTGACATTATCCAGCTCCAGCTGCGGATTGATCCCCTGGGAGAACATATTGTAAGCCACATTCAGAACATCCACATTTCCGGTGCGCTCCCCATTTCCAAACAGGGTTCCTTCCACACGCTCCGCCCCGGCCAGCAGTGCCAGCTCTGTGGCTGCCACACCGCAGCCCCGGTCATTGTGGGGATGGATGCTGAGAATAATATTTTCCCGATCCTTAAAATGGGTGCTCATCCATTCGATCTGATCCGCATATACATTGGGGGTGTTCATCTCCACGGTAGCCGGAAGATTGAAAATAATTTTATTGTCCCGGGTGGGCTGCCAGGCCTCCTGCACGGCTGTACAGATATCCAGGGCAAAATCCATCTCTGTGCCGGTAAAGCTCTCCGGTGAATATTCCAGCACAATATTTCCGTCAAAATTCGCTGCCCGCTCCTTCACCATCCTGGTCCCGTCCACGGCAATCTGCTTGATCTCCTCCCGTTCCATGCCAAATACCACATCTCTCTGCAGCGTGGAGGTGGAATTATAGATGTGAACGATTACATTTTTAATCCCCTGAATGGCCTCAAAGGTTTTGTCAATCAGATGCTCCCGGCACTGGGTCAGCACCTGCACCCACACATCATCCGGGATCATATCCTTTGCCACCAGCTCCCGCAAGAAGTCATACTCAATCTGGGAGGCTGCCGGGAAGCCAATCTCAATCTCTTTAAAGCCCAGCTTCAAAAGCAACTGGAACATTTCCATCTTCTCTTCCACTTCCATGGGATCAATCAACGCCTGGTTGCCGTCTCTTAAGTCCACACTGCACCAGATCGGCGCCTTCTCAATCTCCTTGCCCGGCCACTGGCGCTCCGGATAATTCAGAACCGGAACACGCTTGTATTTCTTATAATTCAGCATACTTACTCTCCTAATCCACTTTCTATCGTTGCAATGACAGTTCTTAATGCCTCTTCCTCATCTTCGCCCTCGCAAAAAACCTCAATCTCATCCCCGGATTTGATACATGCGCCCAGTACGCTCAAAACACTTTTTGCATTGGCTGTATTTTCCCGAAACCGAAAGGTAACCAGTGCCCGAAACCGCATTGCTTCCTTACATAAGATCCCTGCCGGTCTTAGGTGAAGTCCCGTAGGGTTCTTGATTCTTACCTTATGACTTACCATCTATCAGTACCTCCAGTTTTTACACGTTGTCCCTTCCCTCTGAACCTTACAGCATTGTCTCTGAAATCAGCTTTGCCAGGGTCTCTGCCTCCCGGTCAATGACCTCCTGCTGCTTTCCTTCGATCATTACCCGAACCAACGGCTCTGTACCGGACGGACGAATCAGTACCCTTCCTTCCCCTGCAAACTTCCGCTCCAGCTCTTCGATGGCCAGGGCAATCTCCGGATACTCCATATATTTATCTTTTTTGTGGGTGGGAACCTTGGCATTCACCAGTGCCTGGGGCATTACCTCCATAACGGCAGCAAGGTCGGACAGCTTCCGTCCCGTATTCACCATAACCTCCAGCAAATGCAGCGCGCTCAGCAGGCCGTCTCCGGTGGTATTTTCATCCAGGAAAATAATATGGCCCGACTGCTCGCCTCCCAGATTATAGCCATTGGCCACCATACTCTCCAGCACGTAGCGGTCCCCCACCTTGGTCTGTTCAATATGGATGCCTCTTTGCCGTCCCATAATCGTAAAGCCCAGATTGCTCATCACAGTTGCCACAATGGTATCCTGCCTCAGCCGCCCCTGTCCCTTCATATAATTGCCAATGATGGCCATGATCTGGTCTCCGTCTACCACATCCCCCCGCTCATCCACTGCCAGCAGGCGGTCTGCATCCCCGTCGAAGGCCAGGCCGATGTCCGCCTTCTCATAAACAACTCTTGCCCGCAGCTCATCCATGTGGGTAGAGCCGCAATTGGCATTGATATTGGTTCCATCCGGATTGATATGGATTGCCACCAGGCTGGCTCCCAGGCCTTTTAAGGTCTCCACTGCCGTATAATGGGATGCCCCTTCCGCGCAGTCAATCACAATCTTCAAGCCGCACAGATCCACCGGAACCGTCTTTTTCATAAAGAAGACATATTCCTCTCTGGCATCCAGCCGGTAATTGATTCTTCCGATTCCGGAACCAATGGGCATCTTAATGTCCTTCATTCCATTTTTGATCAAGGCCTCGATCTCATCCTCCAGCTGATCAGACAGCTTATATCCTTCCCCATTGAAAAACTTAATGCCATTAAATTCCATGGGATTGTGGGAGGCTGAAATTACAACGCCTGCATCTACTTTATGCTTCCTGGTGAGATAGGCAATCGCCGGTGTCGGGATTACACCCATATATACAGCATTGGCGCCCACTGAGCAGATACCTGCCATCAGAGCATTGGCCAGCATCCCTCCGGAAATCCGCGTATCACAGCCCACAATAATCGTAGGCTGATGGGCCTTTTCTTTCGTCAGCACATAAGCCCCTGCCTGCCCCAGCTTCATGGCCAGGTCAATGGTCAGCTCCGTACCTGCTACTCCACGCACACCATCTGTTCCAAACATTCTACTCATTTCCAGCTACCTCATTCATGATTAATATTATTATTTCCACTATGATACGTGCTATCGTCTGCTCCGTATTCCGGAATTCCTTTTGGTATTTTCGCCGCTGCCTCTGCGAAGCTTCACCTACCGCTTCCGCCGGAATTCCCTCCAGTACTTCCGCCTGTTCCTCCTGAGTTCCCGCTTCCGCTTCCTCCAGTACCTCCGGTATTTCCGCTGCTGCTTCCTCCAGTACTTCCTGTGTTTCCGCTGCTGCTTCCAGTACCTCCGGTATTTCCGCTGCTGCTTCCGGTACCTCCTGTGTTTCCGCTGCTGCTTCCGGTACCTCCTGAATTCCCGCTTCCTCCGGTACTTCCGCCTGTGCTTCCAGTATTTCCTCCGCTGCTGCCGCCTGTGCTTCCTCCGGTACCTCCGCCATTGCTTACGCTTCCTCCGGTACTCACACTCTCGTCGTCTTCTCCGCCGTCGCCGGCATGATCATTGTCGGGATTATCGGAGCCGCCCCCTTCCGGGTCCTCCTCCGGATCCTCTCCCTTTTCTGCCACATGTACCTGCACAGTCGTTATTCCCACTGCCTGATAGGGCATCGGTACTCTCAGCTGCACCTGCAGAATATGATCTCCGGGCTCTACCCCTGTCAGATCAACAGATGCCGTGATTCCTATTCCCTCATAGGACTCCAGCAGTTCCTTTCTCCCCCGCACCTGGACCGTGATGCTGCCGGTTCCGAAGGTTGTTCTATAATCTGCATTTTCATTCAGCAGCTCAATGTTGCTGACAGGAATCTCAATGTCCTTGACCTCCAGACGTTCGATGAAGGCAATCACCGCAATCTTATTCTCATCCGGATTCAGGAGCATAGCATCCAACGCCTCCACATAAGGCGTAATATCAATACTGTTCTCCACATCCGAAACAGAGCCGGTAAGGTTGATGGCTTCTCCCGGTATGACAATCTCGGAAATATTGTTCAGGACAGAGGGAGCGCCTTTGATCCAAATGGTCTGGGGCCGGGCATCCAGGCCCGTAAACACGAAGCCGTCAAGGGGCTCTCCTGTGGTGAGGCATCGGATGTCCACTTCCTTGGTTCCCAGCATCTCTGCCTCCACCTTCACCCGGTCCTGATTCAGCTTCAGCCGCGGGGACTCTAAGACCTGGTCGTTCTCATCATAGAGCACCGGCACAACATAGTCATTCACGTTGCCGGTAGCTCCCTCCACATTGATATTGGCTGCCACACGCTTCACTCTGGACACAAGAGAAAGGGGGCCTGACACCTCAATCATCGTGGGGGTTACAGAGACTTCGCCGATTGCATAGCCCTCCCCGGGCGTTCCCTGGGGATTCCCGGAAACAGGGAGCCGCTCTGTGGACAGATCTTCTATGGTAATCTGCATATTTACTGTCCTGCGCTCAATATTCAGATCCTTCTCATGGCGGCTGGCCGTTACGGTAATGGGAATCATCTTAATATCGCCGGCGCTCTGAAAATCAATGTTGGCCAGATCCGCAGTGGCATGAAAGTCTGATGCGGACATGGTGTCAAGAAACATACGCTTTCCTGTCACATAAATCGTAGCCACATCGCTGCCATTGACCACCTCATACACCTTGCCCAGCTCTGTCAAGGTGTCGTCGCCCACGACCTCCACCGGAATGGTGAAGGAAACCGTTTTATCCGGATTATCCATGTTCACCACCACAAGCCAGACAATGATTGCCACCAGAATGGAGGCTATTTTCAAGCCCAGATTATTTGTCAGCAGCTTTATGATCTTCTTGCACACGCTTCCGCCCCCTTCTCCAAAGCTTAAACCGGTCCGTGTCAATGGATTGGTTCTGTATGAATCCCAGCTTGCGTTTCAAGCTCTCCACATCCAGATTGCGGAAAATCTCTCCGCCCACTGCAGCCGATACGCCTCCCGTCTCTTCTGACACCACAATTACAAGGGCATCCGTCACCTCGCTGACGCCTACTGCAGCCCGGTGCCTGGTGCCCAGCTCCTTGCTCAATTCCATATTGTCCGACAGAGGCAGGTAGCAGGTAGCAGACACGATCCTGTCCCCGCGAATGATAATTGCACCGTCATGCAACGGCGTATTGTGCTCAAATATATTGATCAGCAGCTGGCTGGAAACCAGGGAATCCAGCATGATCCCTGTCCGTTCAAAATCCGTCAGCATCATGTTCTGCTCCATCACAATCAAGGCGCCTGTTTTCACCCGGGCCATCTCAAAGGTTGCCCGGACAATCTCATTGATGGTCCTGTCCGCAAACCGTTTCTGGTTCTTCTGGGTATCAATGCTGAAAATCGCCGACAGGAAATTCTTCTTCCCCAGGGATTCCAGCGCCCGGCGCAGCTCCGGCTGGAAAATGATAACCACCGCTATAATCGCCACATTCATGGCGCTGCCCATAATCCACAGGATGGTGCTCATCTGGAAAATGGCGGCAATCATCCAGAATACCAGGATCACAATAATTCCCTTCAGAAGCGTCCATGCCCGGGTATTCTTGATCCATGCAAGAATGCTGTATACCAGAAAAGAAATGATAATGATCTCTACAAAATCAATACGGTTAAACTTTGGCATATCAAACCAGTACAGATATTTACTTTGAAACGAATTGAGCATTCCCAGCAAATTTTGTATCATCCCATCACTTCCTTTCATACAAGTCTAAAATAAACCCGAAAACAAATCCGCAGGCAGAAACAATCTCTATGGTGTCAATCGTCCAGCAGATCCTGGCTGATATCAAATTCCTCCGCCAGCTCCTTTTTGTTGATACTGCGGCGGTTGATCTGCTTAACCTTCTTCTCCTTGGAATGCACATAGACCTTCGGAACCGCCTTTACATAATAATAATATTCATCGTCCTCAAACTGTACCCGCTCTGTCCTAAGATAGTCCAGGTGAAATAAGAAGAACTGCATCAGCAGCCCAATCACCACGGCTGCCGCTGTACCCAAAAATATCCATAAAATATTCTCCTTGGTATCAAGGATAAATATCCCTGCCAGCAGTATAGCCAGATTCAGTACATTGCCGATCGCAATGGCAAGGGGCCAGGCATAATCTACCGACTGCCTGCGGATCACATGTATCACAATCGCAGTCAATACAAAGGCCACAATTGCCACATACATCTCCTGGTTCTCAAGAAGTGCATGGAGCAGCACCGAAAACTTAGACGTTTCCTCCTCTGTCTCTGCCATGGCCAGCAGCGTATCATTTGCCTTTACCACCTTCAGAAAATAGAAGGTGATCATGCCGCAGACCATCGCAACAACGGAATGCAGCTTCGCCCCAAGCCCCAGGGCCGTGGGTACAATCTGGGGGATACGGACACAGTACAGCAGCGGTGTCACCAACGTACTGTAGCTCCCCTTTGGAACAAATCGAAAATACACAAGAAACATCAATACAAACAACAATAATCCAATCACCGCTGCCTCAAGGGACAGGGCTGCCAGATGTGCCAGTATGAGCACGGCTGCCAAAAGTACCGTGCAGCTGATTGGAAAAAACGTACAGGCAAGCGCCAGTACAATTGGAATCACCGGGTTCGCCAGCTTCTTCATATATCCCAGTGATTGATTGATCGCGAGGAATGCCGCAAGCGCCAATACAAACCGTATAGCCGGGATAAAATAAATCTCGAATCTCCCGTATATACTGCGCAGACGTTCCCTCATCTCCAGTAATTGCGTCATAGCTGTCCTCCAGTCTCTTCTGATTCGCATAATCTCGCCACCTTCTTCAGACGGCTCAAAAACTGCTTCTGTTCTCTGTGGGCCCGCCGATATCTATATGTGGACACTGCAAAAGCAATCGCCTGGAATACAATTGTAAAAACAGCGTACAAGATCACAAGCCTCACCAGATAACTATGATAATCAATCCGGTACAACAGGGCTGTCAATTCATCCATCTGATACAATACATACAGCAAAATCAGAATTCCGAATGCTATCGTGGAGCAGACAAAGGCCTTGATCATCTGAAGCGCCACATAGTCTCTCCGGTAAAATTGATTGATGGCCATATTCTCCTGTCCTCTGTTCTGCTCGTATGCAGCCAGCTTTGTCATGAGCCGGATTCTCTCTTCATCCATCCTATGCCCTCCCAACCTTTTTTGTCATTCTGTTTTATTATAACACACTATTAATATTTAGCAAAGAAAAAAGTCTTAATATTTCCTTATATGGGCCTGTACACGTTACTTTTCATGGGCCAGGAATGGGCAAAAAACAAGGCAGACCACCTCCGCGGCCTGCCCAATTTCATTGATTATCAAGAAATCTCATCCTGTTTTTATTGGAACCGAGTTTCTTCCCGGAAGCATCCTTCTTATCATCCATATGAGCGCCTCCCGTATATGCGCCCGTCAGCTCCCCACACATCTTCTTCTTACAATTCTCACAGAACCTTCCGGTACGGATCGGAGCCCCACAGTTCTCGCATTCAATCATGATATGGCAGCCCTCCGACAGCATCAGCCGCTCTTCCCGCACCCACTGGGTAATCTGCTTCACACTAACCTCGCAGTCCTCTGCGATCTTGCCAATATGCGCCTCCCGGTTCTCCCTGATATATTCCTTTACCTCTATAAACTTTTCTTCCAGGGAATTCCTGCATGCGTCACAAATAGGGGGGCCTGACATATAATTGAATAATTTCCCGCATGATCTGCAATTTCTTACGTCCATAGCTTTTCCTCCTAGTATCCCCGTCCAATGCTGACATTGATCCCATAAATCCTCGGTATCTCTGCATCCTTCAATGTCTGCGCTGCACCATTCATTGTGCTGCCGGTAGTGTAGATATCATCTACCAGCAGTACACACTCTAATTGTACACCATTCTCGCCGATTTTAAAAGCTTTTTTCAGATTATTTTTTCGTTCCTTGTCATTCAGCTCTTTTTGGGGCCTGGTATTCACGCACCGCACCAGCAGCCTGGGCCGTACCGGGATCTCCAGAAGCCGTCCCAGCTCCCGGGCGATCAGCTCTGCCTGATTATAGCCCCTCTGCCGCATCCGCTTCCGGTGCAGGGGGATGGGCACAATCGCCTCCGGCTGTCTTCGCCGGATCCAACTGCCATACCGGATAGCCATCTCCTGGGCATAGGAAATCGCGTATTCCCGCCGGTTGCCATATTTCAACCGGTAGATGGACTGCTTCACTGCCCCCTTATAGACCCAGAGGGCTTTTGCCTGAATAAATGCATGATTTTTGCGGGCGCAGTCCCCGCAAAGCTCCTGCCGGCTCTCCGATAATGGCTTCCCGCACTGTTTGCAGGACGGTTCCTCCACATAGACGATCTGTTTTCTGCACGATTCGCACACCGGATAATATCGGGTGGCAGATATCTGTCCCTGCCCGGCTCCTGTGGAAAATACTGTCCCTGTCTGCGGGCGCAGGACGCCGTCGCAGATGGGGCATCGTTTGGGATACAGCAGGTGCAGAATCCCGCTGATCCCCTGTAAGCTCTGTCTCATTTTGTCCTTTCCAAGCCAATGTTACCCGCCGGCTCTCTCTACCGGCCAATTCATTTCCCGAAAGGTGCGCAGCTATCAGGACAATATCATACGATCGTTGGCAAACTCGCCGCCGCTGGCCTCCTCAAACTTGCTCATAAGGTCCGCTACCTTCAATGCCTTCTTCTCCTGCCCCGCCACATCATATATGATGCGCCCCTCGTGCATCATAATCAGGCGGTTGCCCAGCCGGATGGCATCCTTCATATTGTGGGTAATCATCAGGGTGGTCAGGCTGTTCTTCTCCACCAGCTCTTGGGTAAGCTCCAGAACCTTGGCAGCCGTCTTTGGGTCAAGGGCCGCTGTGTGCTCGTCCAGAAGCAGTACCTTCGGCTGCCGCAGTGTTGCCATCAAAAGGGTAAGGGCCTGACGCTGGCCGCCGGACAAAAGCCCCACCTTGGAGGTCATGCGCTCCTCCAGGCCCAGATCCAGCATTTTCAATGCCTCATGATAATTTTCCTTTTCCTGCCTGGAAATCCCCCACCGAAGCCCCCGGCGCCTGCCTCTCCGGTAAGCCATGGCAAGATTCTCCTCAATCTCCATATCTGCAGCAGTCCCCATCATGGGGTCCTGAAACACCCGCCCCAGATAAGCCGCCCGCTTGTAATCCGGCTGCCGCGTCACATTCCTCCCGTCAATGACAACTGCCCCGGAATCCACCGGATACACGCCGGCAATCATATTCAGCATGGTAGATTTTCCTGCCCCATTGCCTCCGATCACTGTCACAAAATCCCCCGGCTCAAGCTTCAGGCTCACACCCTCCAACGCCTTCTTCTCATTGATGGTTCCCCGGTTGAAGGTTTTCTTTATATTCTTTAATTCCAGCATCGCCAAACCTCCTATTCTTCCACCCGGGGCTTATTCCGGTAACGCTCAATCAAGACCGGAACTGCCAGGGCAACTGCAACCAGCAGGGCGGAAAACAGCTTCGTATCCTGGGTGTCCACCCAGCCTGTCTGCACTACGATGGCAATCACAATCCGGTAGATGATGGAGCCTACAATGGTGGAAACCATCTTCGTCCCAAAGGCCTTGCCCCAGCCCATCAGCACATTGCCGATTACAATAGCCGCAAGGCCCACAACGATGGCTCCCTGTCCGGAATTGACATCGGAATATCCCTGGGACTGACATACCAGAGCCCCGGACAGGGCCACAAGGCCATTGCTGATGGCCAGGCCAAAGGCCTTCATCAGACGGGTGTTGCCCCCCAGAGCCTTCACCATATCCTCGTTATTTCCCGTTGCCCGGATCTCGCTTCCCACCTCAGTACCGAAAAACCAGTACAATACCGCAACAACCACAACAACAGCGATCACACCAATACATATGGCAATGTAGGAGTTCCCCAGAGCCGGAAGCAGATTGCCCAGCTTATTAAACAGGGTCTCTACCTTCAAAAGGGGCGTATTGGAACGTCCCATAATCCGCAGATTGATGGAATACAGCCCAAGCTGGGTCAGGATACCGGCCAAAATTGCCGGGATATCAAACACCGTATGCAGGATGCCGGTCACAGCTCCCGCGACGCAGCCTGCCAGAATAGCCAGCAGAACAGCCGCCATGGGGTGCATCCCGTTTACCACACAGACAGCGCAGACAGCTCCGCCCATAGCGAAGCTGCCGTCAACTGTCAAATCTGCGATATCTAATATTTTATAGGTAATGTATACCCCAAGAGCCATAATCCCCCAAAGGATTCCCTGGGAGACTGCCCCCGGCAGGGATGATAGAATTCCTGCTAACATAATAGTATCCTCTTTCTATTTCTTCTTTCTATCTCTTCTATTGGAATTGAGACGGGTCAATGGTAATCTCCAGAGCCTTTGCCGTGTCCTCATTGTATGAGAACTCGCAATCCTCGGCATTCAGGTATCCGATAGGCATGGTTGCGGTATCGGCCTCCCCCTTCAAAATAGATACTGCCTGCTTGCCGGTGAGCTTGCCCAGGTTAAAGTAGCTCAATCCGTAGGTTGCCAGCGCCCCGTTGTCCACCATGCCGCTCTCCCCTACAATGGTGGCAAGCTTTGCTTCTGTTGCAATCATGGATATGGTAGCCATACCCTCTGCCGCCTTGTTGTCTGTGGGAATGTAGATGGCATCCACCTTGTCCTTCATGGATTCCACAACCGCCTGGATCTCATCCAGGGTAGCAAAGGTATATTTCTCCCCGGTCATCTCAAGAGCTGCCAGGGCCTCCACAGCCATGTCTGCCTGGAATTCCGAGTTATCCTCTGCGGAGCAGTACAGGATCCCTACCTTCTTGGCCTCCGGAATAAGCTGATGCAGCAGGTCAATCTGCTCCTTGACCGGCGTTAAGTCAGAGGTTCCGGACACATTGGCGCCAGGCGCCTCATTGCTGTCCACCAGTCCGGAGCTGGCCGGATCCGTCACGGCTGTCACAAGAATCGGAATCTCCGTGGTCTTGCTGGCCATGGCCTGTGCGGCCGGTGTTGCAATGGCCAGGACAAGATCCATCTTGTCATTAACAAATTTCTCTGCAATTGTCTGGCAGTTGGCCTGCTCGCCCTGGGCGTTCTGGTAATCAATGGTAATATTCACACCATCCTCATACCCTGCCTCCTTCAAGGCCTCCACAAAGCCTTCATAAGCAGCATCCAGCGCCGGATGCTCTGCCAGCTGGACAACGCCGATCTTGAACTCGCCCTCTGCTGCCGGTGTGCCTGCATTGTCACCGCTATCCTCCGGTGCATCCTGCTCCTTCGGCGTATCCTGGTCAGCATTATTCTCTGTCCCCGCACCGCCCTCTGTCTGGGCAGCATCATTCCCGGCATCGCCTGCGCCGGTCTGCTGCCCGCTGCCGGAGCCGCATGCGGCCAGGGCAGCTGTCATTGCAACTGTTATAAGCATAGCAACTAATTTCCTCTTCATCATAGATCCTCCTCTTACTGATCAATCATTTGGGATTATCCCATTATCACTTTAGCGCTTAAACGCGTTGATACAGCATATAATACAACGATAGAGGCAATTAGTCAAGTATTTTTTTACTCAATCAGCCGATCACGCAGCCCGGAATAGCGCAGCTGCTGGCTGGTATTTCCAATCATTTTCTGAAAAGTCACATCGTTTCCAACCAATGTCACACATTTCCTGGCTCTGGTCACTGCCGTATAGATCAGGTTCCGGTTCATCAGAAGCCTTGGCCCGTCCAGCAGCGGGATCACAACTGCCGGATACTCGCTGCCCTGGGATTTGTGTATGGTGATGGCATAGGCCAGCTCCAGCTCGTCCAGCTGCCGGAAGCTGTATTCCACCATTCTCCCTTCGTCAAATTCCACTGTCATGGTTTCCGAAAAATCCCGAATGCTGCGGATAATCCCCATATCCCCGTTAAACACGCCGGTGCCCTTGTCAATGGGAATGCCGTATTTGCTGCGAATCTCCCACTCCAGCTGGTAGTCATTCCGTGTCTGCATGACCTTGTCCCCCTCCCGGAACAGCCCCTGGCTATATTCCTTCTCCCTTTTGGACAGGGCCGGGGGGTTCAGATACTGCTGCAGAATCGTGTTCAGCCGCTCCACGCCCAGCAGCCCCTTGCGCATTGGAGTCAGCACCTGGATGTCATAATTGGTGGCATCTACAAATTTCGGAAGCTTCTGCTGAATCAGCTGGATCACAACGCTGATAATCACATCTGCCTCATAC
>CAJUQB010000029.1:33718-49541 GCA_910588285.1 uncultured Lachnospiraceae bacterium | reverse complement strand
TCGGGGTGACAGGATTCGAACCTGCGACCTCCTGGTCCCAAACCAGGCGCTCTAGCCAAGCTGAGCCACACCCCGGAATCTGTCATTCCATATATTTTATGCTTGTGCCCACTGTTGTGGCACGAATAATATTATATTATAGGAAAAACAGATTGTCAACTGTTTTTTCTGATTTCCTTCTCATTTCGGCAATGCCTGAAATGCTTCTTCATCACAGCTGCGGTCTTCTCCTGTATTCCCTTGGAGAAACCTTCTCATACCTGCTGAAAAATTTAGTAAAGTAAAACCCGTCAGAAAAACCCAGCCGCTCCGCAATCTCTCCGATCCGGAGATCCGTAGCCGCCAGGTAATGCCTTGCCCGGCTCATCAGCAGAAGCTCCATATATTTTTTCATTCCCATCCCTGTATCCCGCTTAAAATCCCTGGATAAGGAAAAATAAGATATACCCAAGGCCTCCGCCACCTGGTCCACGCGGAGGGCTGCCGTGAGGTTCTGTTCCACATAGGCAACTACCCTGCGCTGCCTCTCAAATCCGCTGAAATTCACAGCCGCCCCAGCCTGATTGCCGGCCGTTGGAGTATGAATACGGACATGCAATTCCCATTCCGTACCAGCCGTCGGCAGCTCCTGCTCCAAAATCTCAAGCTCCGCATCATTTGTCTTTATTTCCAGCACAACGAATTTTTTATTAACCATTGCAAAAATCTCCAGTTATTCGCAAAAGAATCCCATGTCTTTTTCCTGAAAACCTCTTTATAATGGAAGCATACAGAAAAAGAAGAAAGGAGCAATTATCATGTCCTATCAAAATGGCCTCAGCGCCCTCCATCTGGAAATGCCGGATAAAATTCCGAGAACAGAATATTCTGCTGAGTTCCACTGGGAGCTGATCCAAAAGGTTACAGGCATTCCCGTATCCTCCCACAGTCTCCCGGCAGTCCAGTCCCAGGCGTCCCGGGAATTTGTCAGGGCCTGGGACTACGGCTTCTATTGGCACACCATCCCTGCCTGCCGGCAGCTGGGCGATATGCGTACAAATATGGGCCATGCCTCCTACCGGCAGCACGGAGTCGACTTTTCCGCCGGAACCGACCAAAGGCTTTTCTGGGAATTTATGAAGCGCTATACTGCCTGGAATCTGCAGTATTTTGAAGCCCTGGCCCAGTGCAGCTCACCAGTGGTCATGGTCCATGACGATCTTGTGTGGACCAGCGGTGCCTTCCTTGCGCCGGAATTTTACCGCACCTTTCTCTTCCCCTGCCTGAAACAGCTGATCCGCCCTCTGCTGGATTGCGGTAAACGGGTACTGTTTACCTCTGATGGCAATTACACTCAATTTGCAGCAGATATCGCCGCCTGCGGCATCCATGGCTTTGTACTGGAGCCATGCACCGACCTGGCCTGTCTCTGCGAAGTATACGGCCAAACCCATGTAATCGTAGGCAACGTTGACACCCGGGTTCTGTTACTGGGCCAGAAAGCTGACATTGAAGCCGAGGTGAAGCGATGCATTTCCCTTGGAAAAAGCTGCCCGGGCTATTTCATGGCAGTGGGAAACCATATCCCGCCCAACACCCCGGTGGACAATTGCCTCTATTACAATGCCTTCTACGACGCATACAGCCGAAGATAATCACCCTGCATACTCCACCGCCGTGCGGATCAGGGCGCACAGGTTCTCATAGGGCACATCCCCCTGGATCTCCTGGGAGGGGGCGGTAATGAAGCCGCCTCCTTTGCTCATGGCCTCCACCACCTGCCGGGTCTCTGCCTCCACCTCCTCCGGCGTCCCGAAGGGCAGCGTCCGCTGGGTGCTGATGCCCCCGTAAAATGCCAGCTTCCTTCCGTACTGCTCCTTCAGCCAATTTTCCAGCATGACCAGGTTCTTGCGGATAATCAGCTGAAGGATCCTGCTGCACCAGTCCGGCTCTGCGGCCAGGTCATACAGGAAATTCTCAATGCCCCGGCTAAAATACGCCTTTTCCCAATGACTGCCCCAGATTGTCACCAGAAGGTAGGCCTCATACTCTGCCTTCAAGTAGCAGGCTTTTTCAAAAAACGCCTCATAGCT
Organism: uncultured Lachnospiraceae bacterium; assembly: GCA_910588285.1. Taxonomy (GTDB): domain Bacteria; phylum Bacillota; class Clostridia; order Lachnospirales; family Lachnospiraceae; genus 14-2. The sequence continues at coordinate 47,469 of CAJUQB010000029.1, read as the reverse complement.
GCCTGTGCCAATGGTGTCCGGCAGGCCATTTGGGGTATCCTCCTCATAGGCCAGGCATCTGTCCCGCGCCCCTTCCTCCATCCCCTGGTTATCGGCAGAAATGTAGTAGACCAGGCCATTGGGATCCTGTATGATCACAGTTCGGATATATTTGTTAAAATTAATCAGATTATAGCTGTAATTTGTCACTGCCCGTCTCTTGTCATACCATTCCTTCTCCGTGTAATCCGTGGAAGCATCTGCCCGCACCATATTGGAAAACTCCTTGTTAAAGGTCTGCATCAGCACCATGTCCTCCATGGATTTTACCGCATAATTAAAATTCCCGCTCAGCTGCTCCATCAGGGTCTGGGAATTCTTTATGGCCTGGGAAACCAAAAGCTTCCTGGATATGCCATATCCCATAACCCCCAGCAGCAGTACCAGAATCAATACAACCCCTATGTTGGCCAGCAGAATCTTGTCCCGGATCTTCTGGTTCTTATACCGGTTCCACAGCCTCTGCCACCACCCGTTTCTCTGCGCCTTCCACTCCTTCTCCATCCTGACCTCTCCCTGTCTCATAACCCGTCGTCAAATCACGTATAAAAAGAATGCGCTCTGCGCATTCTTCGCGCCCGAGCGGTGCTGTTCACGGCTAATTTCACCTCCGCGAGGTGCGCATCCTGCCCGGAGGGCTTTTTGTGATATAGGAAATCCGGAGGAATTTCCTATATCACAAAAAGAGGGCTGACATCGGCATGAACCGACAGCCCCCCTGCTCACAAATAGCGAATCTCAAATTCTGCTTCCCCCTGCGGATCCACCTCCATCACAAGATAGGAGGGCCTGTGTCCAGGCTGCCGCGGATAGGCAATACTGCCGGGATTCAGCACCAGCACCTGGCCGTCCTGCTCCAGCAGCGGTCTATGGATATGGCCGAACATCACAATATCGCAGCCCCGCCCAAGGGCCTCCCGCTTGATAGCCTCATGGCCTGTGCTGACATAATAGTAATGGCCATGGGTCAGAAGCACCCTGTATTTTCCCAGCATGATCTCCTCCTCCTGCTCCAGCATGGTAAAGAAATCATTGTTCCCGGCAATGATGTTCAGGGGACAGCCCGCCATCCTGGCAATCTCCTCCTCACAGCCCTCCCCGTCGCCCAGGTGGATCAGACGGTCCGGCTTCTCCAGCTTCAGAGCCTGCGCCAGCTCCTCATGGCTCCTGTGGGTATCGCTTACAATTAAAATCTTCATAGCTCTCCATCCCTCTTCTCCTCTGTACCCTCAGATCCCTGCCTGCTTCAGCTGCTCCTTCATGGCACGCAGGGCCTTTCCTCTGTGGCTCAGCTCATTTTTGCGCTCCGGGGGCAGCTGTGCCGTAGTACAGTCGCCCTCCCACAGGTAAAAAATCGGATCATAGCCAAAGCCGTTTTCCCCGGCTGGTGCAAAGCCAATATAGCCCTCAATGGTTCCTTTGGTGACAAGCACCTGTCCATCCGGCAGCGCCGCCGCAATGGCGCACACAAACCGCGCGGTTCTCTGCTCCTTGGGAACCCCTGCCAGGCGGTCCAAAAGCATCTGGTTCTTGATGGTATACGGGGTATCCTCACCGGCATAACGGGCAGAATACACCCCGGGCTCTCCGCCCAGGTAGTCAATTTCCAGGCCGGAATCATCTGCCAGGACGATCTCTCCCTGCCCGGCAGCGGCAGATACTGCCTTTGCCTTAATCACTGCATTCTCCTCAAAGGTGGCTCCGTCCTCCACAATGTCCAGCGCAATCCCTGCCTCCTTCATCGAGCAGATCTCTGCTCCCATATCTCCCAGGATCATCCGGATCTCCTTCAGCTTGTCCTTGTTTCCTGTGGCAAAAATAATTTTTTTCATTTGGTTCCTCTCCATTTGGTTCTTCTCCATTTGATTCCTATCCGTTTAAAATCCTTCCTCAATAGCCCGCAGAATCCCCTGATAGATGCCCTGAGCCACCTTCTGTTGGTATTCGTCCGTGTTCAGCTTGGCAAGCTCCCCGGGATCTGTCATAAATCCCACCTCCACCAGCGCCACCGGCACCTCGCTGGTGCGGATAATATAGATGCTGTGCCCCAGAGCCAGCCCCAGGTTCCTGCTTCCGCAGGCCTCTGTGGTCTCCTCCAGCAGGATTCTGGACAGCTGCTCCGTCCCCAGCTCTCCGCCGGCCTTATCCTCATCATACATCACCTCTGTGCCGCTATAGTCTGTCATTTCCCCGGTTCTGGTAGAATTGTTGTGTACACTGATAAACATATCAGCATTGGAAAGATTGGCCAAATCTACCCGGTCATACAGGCTCACATGGACATCCTCCGTCCTGGTATAGTATACCTTCCATTCCGGATGCTGATCCAGAAGCTCCTTCAGCTTAAGCACAATGGCAAGATTCAGATCCTTCTCGTATATCCCCTGCTTCACTGCCCCCGGCTCGCTGCCCCCATGGCCCGCGTCTATGACAATCACCTTTTCATACAGGTCCTCCGGCGGGATAAAATCAATATACAGCCAGGAGTCCTCTACCTTGGCATCCACCTCGTAGACGCTGTCTAAGGTGATCTCGATCACGCCCTCCCGGCCCTCGGTTCCCAGCTTCAGGTCATTGATATGGGTGCTGTTTCCCCTTAAGGGGTGCTCAAAATAATATTCCTCGTCAATTCCCGGAATATAGATGGAGATCCGCTCCTGCAGCACATCGCTTTTCACCCGGATCTGTTCCTGACCGATCCCCTGGGGCAGCTCCAGCTGCATCTGATGCTCCAGAAGCTCCTGCTCCTCCTGGGATACCTCTGTATCCAGGAGCTCCATGCCGGAGACCATTCCGTTCTCCTGCTTCTTCTCAGGCACCTGGGCATTGGCGCCATAATACTGCAGAATTGCAGCCGCCACCATCAGGACCAGTACAGCCATGGCAAGAGCGGACAATTCTTTTATTTTTGCTTCCATATTCCTCCTCTTACTTCTGATCGTCACTGTACACCTTCAGGCACAGGTTACTTTCCTGAGTTTCCTCCAAATGCTCCCATCTTCCGCGTCCTCCCGGGCTGATATAACTCTCTCCGTCGGAGATATCCACGGTGGCGGTATATTCGTCCGCCGCATATTCAATGGCCAGAGGCTTATCCGCCCCCGGTGTGGACAGATACAGCACCACCGCATAGCGCTGCCCCTTCTCCAGCCGGAATTCCCGCTCAAAGGGTATCGTGTAATAGCCCGGATTGTTCAGCTTCCCGGAGGCCGCCGGCAGGCGGTTCTCCGGCTCCAGGGACTCTGGATCCGTAAACTCCGGAACCACATACAGCTCATACTCCGTATCCTTCCCAAGGACATAGAAGCCTGCTGCACGCAGAACCTCATCCGACTTGGCCGTATACACATTGGCGCCATAGATATCCTCCCTGGAATATCCAATCTGCCCTACCCAGCCGCAGAGGTCGGACTGGTAAATATTGTCATAATTATCCGGCTCCTCAATTCCGGAATACACCAGATTATGGCTTCCGATATTCACATCATAGTAGGACACATAAAAGATGCCCTTTTTGCCAAAGCCCTCTCCCCAGCTGTTCTGGCAGATAAAGGCTCCGTCCCCCTCCAGCTCCATCTTGAAATTGTCCTTGGAATAATTGTCGGCCCAGCCGATGATCAACACCATATGGTTGGAGGTTTCCGTGCCGATATAGCAATATCCGCCTGTCTCTCTGTTGTAGTAGGGAGACTCTGTCTGACTGCTGCTTAGGTCGCTGTAAATGGAGGTCTGCACCCCGCCGTACTTGAATACCGCCTCCTTGATCTCATCAAAATCCTTCCGCTCAATCAGCTGGATCTCCTGCACATGCTTCACCGGGGACAGGCCCTCGGGGGATTCCCCGTCCCCATAGGGATCGTCCCGCTCCAAAACCGGGCCCTGCCAGGCAGTCAGATATGCCATTCCCATGGTATAAATGCCGCCCTCCTCTTCCTCCAGGGCATAGCTGTTGCGCCACACCATATGATCCGGCGCAAATTCCTGCTGCTCCTCCGGCAGCAGCTGGGATTCCATAGCTGACAGCGCGGCAAAGGCCCAGCAGGTTCCATATCTTCCCTGATCCTTCACCCGGGGCACCCGCTGCCTTTGCCGCAGGTCATAGGCAGTGGGCAGAATGCTCTCTCCTGCCTCATTGTTCACTGCAACCGCCTGATTTTTTTCCACATCCCAGCTGTAGGAAAAATCAAGAGCCTCCGCCAGGACATCTGCCGGCACAAAGTATTCTCCGTCCTGGTATATCATAGCCGATGGGTTGGCCCTGCTCTCCTGATTCACAACGACCTCCGGCTCCCCCAGCGTAAACAGCACCTGGTCGTTTCGTTTCTCGATCAGGAGCTGTTTTCCTTCATACAGATGCACACTGCAGTTAAAGAAATCCCGCAGAGCGGACACCGGAAGCATAAGCTCCAGGTTCTTGTCCATAAACATCCGCAGCCTGCGGCTGTTAATCTCCCTGCTGTCCACCAGCACGGAAATCTCCCTCTCATTGACACTCTCCGCAATCAGCGGATTCCAGATATCTCTCTGGAGATTGGCCCCCCGGAAGGTGCCGATCTGCCGGTTCACGCTAATCAAACCGCTGAATTTCAGCAAAAACCCTGCCAAAAGCAGCAAAAACATTCCTACATATCGCTTTGAATCACGCACATTTACTCCTTGTCTGTTCCATTGCTGCCTGTACCTCTTCTGCCTGCCATTGCCGCATCCCTGTCTGCTGCCATTGCCGCATTCTTATCTGTTCCTTCCTGCTGCCTGCTCCTCTTGGGGGGCTTGGGGCCTAAAAATTGATAGAAATATGTTTTCAGCATCCCGTTGTAGATCTTGCGGTTCTTATCTGCCCTGCGTCCAATATAGCGCTCCGCATCCTCATAGCTTGTGATCAGGTACATAGACCAGCTGTCCAGGCGTCCATAGGCCTCCCCGATCTGGCTGTACAGCTCCGGCAGAACCGCCTTGTCCTCCAGGCGCTCCCCATAGGGGGGATTGGTAATCACAAAGCCGTACTTTTTGGGATGGTTCAGCTCCGCCACCGGCCTGGCCTGAAAATGAATCATCTCCTCCACCCCGGCCCGCCTGGCATTCTCCCTGGCCGCCTTCACTACCTCCCGGTCAATGTCATAGCCCTGGATATCCGCTCCCGCCGTAAGGTCAATCAGCTGGCCGGCCTCCTCCACGGTATCGTACCAGAGCTTCCTGGGAATCAGATTCGCCCATTGCTCCGCCGTAAAAGCGCGGTTCATCCCCGGTGCGATATTGGCTGCCATCATCGCCGCCTCAATGGGAAAGGTGCCGCTTCCGCAGAAGGGATCCACCAGGATCCGATCCTGCCTCCAGGGCGTCAGCAGGATCAGGGCCGCAGCCAGGGTCTCTGTGATGGGCGCTTTGCTGGTCATGGTACGGTATCCCCGCTTGTGCAGGGAATCGCCGCTGGTGTCCAAAGCCACTGTCACCTGATCCTTCAGCAGAAAAATCCGCAGCGGATAGGCCGCCCCGTCCTCCTCAAACCAGTCCACATGATAGCGCTGCTTCATCCGCTCCACCATGGCCTTCTTGACAATCGACTGGATGTCGGAAGGGCTGAACAGTTTGCTCTTCACCGAGGAGGCCTTGGCCACCCAGAACCTGCCGTCCCTGGGAATATAGTCCTCCCACGGAATGGCGCGGATTCCCTCAAACAATTCATCAAAGGTCTCTGCACGGAATTCCCCGGCCTTCAGAAGGATCCGCTCCGCTGTCCGCAAAAACACGTTGGCCCGGCAGACTGCTTCCGCATCTCCCTCAAAGGTGACTCTGCCATCCTCCACCTTCAGAATCTCATAGCCCAAATCATATATTTCCTTTTTTAACACTGCTTCCAGCCCAAAATGACAGGGGGCGATCAGTTCCATTTTATTCATATATCCGCTCCAATTGCTTATTCTATCCCTATGATATAGTTTCCCTTGCCGACTGTCAATCCCTTTTGGCTGCCTACAGCCGCATGGTCAGCTGAATCCGCTTTTTCTTCAGATCTACGCTCATAACCTTCACTTCCACAACATCGCCTACGCTGACAGCCTCCAGGGGATGCTTAATATATTTCTCGCAGATCTGGGAAATATGCACCAGCCCGTCCTGATGGACGCCAATGTCCACAAAGGCGCCGAAATCAATGACATTGCGCACCGTTCCCTTGAGGATCATCCCCGGTGTCAGATCCTTCATCTCCAGGACGTCTGTCCGCAGAATAGGCCGGGGCATCTCGTCTCTTGGATCCCGGGCCGGCTTCTCCAGCTCCTTTGCGATATCCCTCAGTGTAATCTCACCGATTCCCAGCTCTGCTGCCAGCTTCTTGTAATCCAAAATCTTCCCTGCGATCCCTGCAAGCTTCCCGCCCCGGATATCCTCCGGCGCATAGCCCAGCCGGGCCAGCAGCTTTTTGGTAGCCTCATAGCTCTCCGGATGGACGCTGGTGGCATCTAAGGGGTTCTTTCCGTCCAGGATCCGCATAAATCCCGCGCACTGCTCATAGGCCTTGGGCCCCAGCTTGGCAACCTTCAGGAGCTGTGCCCTGGTAAGGAAGCGGCCGTTTTCCTCCCGGTAGGCCACAATGTTCCTGGCAATGACCTTGCTGATTCCGGAAATATATTCCAGCAGGGAGGCAGAGGCCGTATTCAGGTCTACGCCCACCTTGTTCACACAATCCTCCACCACGCCCCCCAAGGTCTCGCTGAGCTTCTTCTGGTTCATATCATGCTGATACTGTCCCACCCCAATGGATTTGGGGTCAATCTTCACCAGCTCCGCCAGGGGATCCTGCAGCCGCCTTGCAATGGAGGCTGCGCTTCGCTGACCCACGTCAAAATTGGGGAATTCCTCTGTGGCAAGCTTGCTGGCCGAATATACGGAAGCCCCCGCCTCATTGACAATCACATACTGTATGGGCCGCGGTATCTCCTTTAGCAGCTCCACAATCACCATTTCCGACTCCCGGGAGGCAGTCCCATTGCCCACGGAAATCAGGGAAATATCATACTTCTGAATCAGCCGCTTCAGCACGGCCTTGGACTCTGCCACCTTGTTCTGGGGCGCAGTGGGATAGATCACCGTGGTGTCCAGCACCTTGCCGGTGGCATCCACCACTGCCAGCTTGCAGCCGGTGCGGAAGGCCGGATCCCAGCCCAGGACCACCCGGTTGGCAATGGGGGGCTGCATCAGAAGCTGCTCTAAGTTCTTGCCGAATACCTTCATGGCTCCTTCTTCCGCCCGCTCTGTCAGCTCATTGCGGATCTCCCGCTCAATGGCCGGGGCAATGAGACGCTTGTAGCTGTCCTCCACCACCTCCCGCAGCAGGGGGGTGGTATGGGGATTGTCCCGAAGGATCACCTTTTTCTCCAGATATTGCAGCAGCTGGTCCACCGGAGCCTCCACCTTGACGGTCAGCACCTTCTCCGCCTCGCCCCGGTTCAGGGCCAGGATCCGGTGCCCGGCCAGCTTGGCGATCCCCTCCTCAAATTCATAGTACATCTCATATACGGATTCCTTGTCCGGCTCCTTGGCCGCTGACAGAATCCTGCCCAGCCGCATGGTGGTTTCCCGGATGTATTTGCGGTATACCGCCTCATCTGAGATGCTTTCAGCCAGAATATCCTTGGCTCCGGCAAGGGCCTCCTCCACGGTATGTACTTCCTTTTCCTCATTCAAATACGGCTCTGCCTCCTGCTCCAGGGGCTTGTCCACCTGCTGCAGCCAAATGAGCTCCGCCAGGGGCTGCAGTCCCTTCTCCTTGGCAATGGTGGCCCTGGTGCGGCGCTTGGGACGATAGGGACGGTACAGATCCTCCACAGACACCAGCGTCTCTGCTGCCAGAATCTGCCCTTTTAGCTCACTGGTCAGCTTGCCCTGCTCCTCAATGCTGGAGAGCACCTGCTCCTTGCGCTCCTCCAGGTTCCGCAGATAGTTCAGCCGCTCATACAGGTTCCGCAGCACCTCGTCATTCAAGGACCCGGTGGCCTCCTTCCGGTAACGAGAAATAAAGGGAATGGTATTCCCCTCATCGATTAATTTTACGGCAGCCTCTGCCTGTCCCTTTCTGATCTTCAATTCATCTGCCAATGTTGCAATAATATCCATGAAGCTTCCTCTTTTCATTCTTTCTTTTTTTACCGTTCTCAGTATAACGAATTTTTGTCCCTCTTTCAAGTGCTACTGAATCATGTTCTCATGAAAGCTGCCCCCTCCAGCAGGTCGATTCCCCACAGAAGCAGGCTGTTTTTCAGGATGCAGCCTGCAATTACAATCCCAAGGGCCAGCCACAGGTAGATATCCCGGTATTTCATGCCAATGGAGATTCTGCCCCCTGACAGCCGCTGAATGGTCTGGCTGACCATGAACCAGCCGCCGATCAGGAAGGAATAGGGCACAAAGGGATGATAGATCAGGGCGCGCAAAAGCCTTCCCTGCATCAGGGCCAGCACTGCCCTGGTGCCGCCGCAGCCCGGGCAGTAAAAGCCCGTCATGCGCCAGAAGATGCAGGCCGAAAGGCCCGTAAACCGCTCGGGGCGCTGCTGGTACAGCACAACAAACAGGGCAAGGGCTGCGATGCAGCACCAGCCAATGCAGTACATAACCGTTTCTTCTGTATTATATTTCTGATTTACATTTTGATCCATATTTTGACCCATATTTTGCATTCACCCTTTTAAAAAAATGTATCATGTGATATAATCTGAGGAAGAGAAAGGAAGGAGAGAGTGATTATGATCAACGGACTCAGCGGTTACGGCATATCTGCCTATACATCTGCTTTTTCTCTATATGGAACAGACCGTTCTGCCGCCCAGGCAGCGCCCGGCGGAAGCGATTCCCGCAAGGTAAGCGGCGCCGGCGGGGATGATCCCCGGAAGGTGAACGGCACCGACGGCCCCAAGGGCGCCACGGAATGCCAGACCTGCAAGAACCGCAAGTACCAGGACGGCTCCAACGAGAATGTATCCTTCAAGGCCGCGGCCCATGTATCTCCCACGGCTGCTGGAAGCGCTGTGCGGGCCCATGAGGGGGAGCATGTCTCCAACGCATACACCAAGGCTGCCAAGGACGGCGGCAAGGTTGTCCGCGCCTCCGTGTCCATTCACACCTCTGTCTGCCCGGAATGCGGCAGGACCTATGTGTCAGGCGGCACCACTGACACTGCCATCAAGTACAGCAAGGACGCCCGGGAGGAGAACCCTTACGTGAAGAACCTTCGGGCACAACAGGCAGAAAGCATGAAGGGACAATTTGTGGACTATCTGGTTTCTTAAGAAACGGCTGCACAGCCCCGAAAGCTGTGCAGCCCCTTTTTTAATTCTCCAAAAATGCCTCATGGACGGCCCGCGCCGCCTTATCCTCTTCTCCCTCATCTACCAGCACTGTAATCCGAATCTCCGATGTGGCAATCATACGGATATTAATGCCCACATTATAGATTGCCTCAAACATCTTGGCCGCAACCCCGGGATTGGACTGCACGCCTCCTCCCACCACAGATACCTTGGCTACGGATTTTTCATACTCGATTCTCTGGGCGGTAATGGCCGCCTTATTCTGCTCCAGGAGGGCTACTGCCTCCTCCACGTCATCCCTTGCAATGGTAAAGGAAATATCCTTGGTGCCGTCCCTTCCGATGGACTGGAGGATCAGATCTACATTCAGGTTCTTTTTCCCCAGCAGATGAAAGATCTTAAAGGCAATCCCTGGCTTATCCTTCACGCCGATAACCGCTACCCGCGCCGTATTCTTATCCACTGCAACTCCATTGATCAGCATACTTTCCACGTCGGTCTCCTCCTTTACCACAGTTCCTTCTTCCTGATTCAGGCTGGAACGAACCACCAATGTAACCCCGTATTTCTTGGCCATCTCCACAGAACGGTTGTGGAGCACCTTGGCCCCCAGAGTCGCCAGCTCCAGCATCTCATCATAAGTAATCTCCTTCAGCTTCCTGGCTGTTGGGACGATGCGGGGATCTGCCGTATACACGCCCTCCACATCCGTATAGATCTCACAGGCATCCGCATGGAGGGCTGCAGCCAGCGCCACTGCCGTGGTATCTGAGCCCCCCCTCCCCAGCGTGGTCAGGTCGTCGTATTTGTTGATCCCCTGAAAGCCGGTGACAATCACCATCCTCCGCCCATCCAGCTCATGGCGGATACGCTCCCCGTCAATGCGCTTGAACCTGGCATTGCCGTAGGCCGATGAGGTATGCATGGCCACCTGAAAGGCATTCAGGGATTTGCTGGGAACCCCAAGCGTGGCCAGAGCCATGGACATCAGCGCCACGGAGCACTGCTCTCCGGTTGCCAGCAGCATATCCAGCTCCCGCTTGGAAGGGTTGGGATTGATACTCTTAGCCATTTCAATCAACTGGTCTGTGGTTTTTCCCATAGCCGAAAGAACCACGACTACGTCATGGCCCTTCTGATAATCCTCCATGCAGCGTTTGGCCACATGAAAGATCCTCTCTTTATCAGCTACGGAGCTGCCACCGAATTTCTTAACAATCAGCATAACATCCTCCGTCCTTCGATCCTTTTTGCAGGCTTTTACAAGCCCTTTCCAGTCAGCAGATACTCCATCAGCTCATGGCCCCGGGCAATCCGCCTGCCGCTTGCAGCAGCCTCCCGCTCATTGTACCTCCAGCTGTTGCTCTGCCGGGCGCTGCTGTCATACAGAAGATAGGGCACATCCTCCCCGGTGTGGGTGCGGATGGCAATGGGCGTTGGGTGGTCCGGCAGAATCACCATGCGGAATTCCTCTCCCGCCTCCTCCAGGGCCCTCCTGACAGGAGCAATCACCCGGCAATCCAGATATTCAATGGCCTTCACCTTCTTCTCCACACTGCCCTGGTGTCCCATCTCATCCGGCGCCTCCACGTGGACATAGACAAAGTCATAGCCCTCCTTTGTAAGAACATCCACTGCCGCCTGGGCCTTGCCCTCGTAATTGGTATGGAGCCCGCCGTTGGCCCCATCCACATGGACGACCTTCATGGAGGCCCCCACCGCGATTCCCTTCAGCAGGTCCACCGCTGATACCATGGCTCCCCGTTTTGCGTATCTGTCCCAAAAGGAGCTGAGGGCCGGGCGGGTTCCTGCCCCCCAGAACCAACAGCAATTGGCCGGGCGCAGGCCCTGTTCCCTGCGCCTTCGGTTCACCGGATGGTCTGCAAGAATCTCATAGCTTCTCTTCATCATATACCGCAGCTTCTCGTCCTCTGGCAGAAGCTGTCCTATGGTCTGCCCCAGCACATCATGGGGCTGCACCAGCTCCTGTACCTGGCCGTGATCCCAGATCAGCAGATGGCGGTAGCTGGTTCCCACATAAAATCGATAGCATTCATTCTCAAGCTCTGCCCGCACTGCCGCCAGAAGCTCTGCCGCCTCCTGAGTGCTGATCTCATCGGCACTGTGATCCAGGATCCTGCGCTGTTCAAAGGTATCCTCCTCCTGGGACAGCGTGACCACATTGCACCGCAGGGCCACATCCGTCTCCTTCATATCCACGCCGATACTCAGAGCCTCCAGGGGAGAGCGGCCGGAATAGTATTGCCGCGGATCGTATCCCAGCACCGACAAATTGGCCGTATCGCTGCCAGGCTTCATGCCGTCGGGTATGGTGTGTATCATGCCGATCTCGCCGAGGGATGCCAGCTCATCCATAGCCGGGGTATGGGCTGCCTCCAGAGGCGTCCGCCAATCCAGACCCTGGGTTGGCAGGTCTGCCATTCCGTCTCCCAAAATTACGATATATTTCATCTCAAGTCCTCACTTCTATTGCTGCACGGGAAATATGCACTCCCCTATTCCACACGGATCATCTGAAGCACATGCTCCAGGGCCGCTGCCTTTTCCTGATAGGCTGCTTCCGTCATCACCCCGGTCAGGACGCCTATCTCTCCCGGCACATCCGGAAGGCAGATATACTCCACATTGCCAAAGGCCTTCTCCACGGCTTCCTTCGTGTCCGTTGTGCGCAGGAAGAATCTCCGCTCCACCTTCCGGTAATCCGACAGGCTGTGCACGTTCCCGCTCCAGGAGGACATGACATCCCGGCCCTTATTTCTGGCAAGCTCCACCACATCTGCCACCACAGCGCTGGCTGTGGGCAGCTTTCCGGCTCCGCTTCCATAGAACATTCCGTCTCCCAGCACATTGCCATGTACAAATACCGCATTGAACACATCATCCACATTGTAGAGCGGATGGGACTTGGGCAGCATCACAGGAGCCACCATGGCGCAGTAGCCGTCTTCGCACTTCCGGCTCTGGGCCAGCAGCTTGATCACACGGTGCAGTGCCTTGGCATACTTGATATCAATGGAAGAAATCTTCGTGATCCCCTCCTTGTGTACCTCCTCAAAATTCACCTGCTCCCCGCAGGCAATGGAGGTTAAGATGGCAATCTTCCTGGCCGCGTCGTCTCCCTCTACATCGGCCGTTGGATCAGCCTCCGCATAGCCCTTCTGCTGTGCCTCCTTCAGCACCTCATCAAAATCAGAGCCAAAATCGCTCATTTTACTCAGCATATAGTTGGTGGTTCCATTGAGGATCCCTGTGATCTCCTCCACCACATCTGCGCTGAGGGAGGTATTCAAGGGGCGGATAATAGGAATGCCGCCCCCCACGCTGGCCTCGAACAGGAAGTTCAGCCCCCGGTGCCTGGCAATGTCCATCAGCTCTGCCCCATGCTTGGCCACCAGGGCCTTGTTGGAGGTGGCAAAGCTCTTCCCTGCCGTCAGGGCTGCCTTGGCAAACCGATAGGCCGGCTCCACGCCGCCCATGGCCTCTACCACAGCCTCAATCTCCGGATCTCTCACAATCACCTCAAAATCATGGACAATCCGGGACTGGATGGGATCACCCGGAAAATCGCGCAGGTCAAGTACATATTTGATCTCAATCTTCTCTCCGGCCTTCCTTGCAATGCTGTCCTGGTTGATGGACAGTACCTCCACCACACCGGAGCCTATGGTTCCATATCCTAATAATGCAATCTTCATTCTCTGGTTACTCCCTTGCTAATATTTTCAAATAGTGAATTCCGGTTTCCTGTTCAATCTGATCCACCATCATAGACACGTCTCCGGTGTTGGGCAGCACGTCAATGCTCAGCGTCAGGGACGCCACCCCATTGATGGGAATGCTCTGATGGATTGTCAGAATATTGGCATGATAATCCGCAATGGTCCGAAGCACCACTGATAAAAGTCCCGGCTCATCGTCCATCTGTATCACCATGGTGATGGTCTTCCCCTTGGCATTATCATGAAAGGGAAAGATGTCGTCCTTGTACTTGTAAAAAGAACTGCGGCTGATCCCCACCATCTCTGTGGCCTCCTGCACCGAATCCGCCCGCTCGGAATCCAGAAGCCGCTTGGCCTCCACCACCTTCAGCAGCACCTCCGGCACTGCCTTCTTCTTCAATACAAAATAGCTTGTCTTAGCTTCCATGCTTCCCTCCCGATGTGTTTGCGTCACAAGCACATTTGTTTTCACAAGGAAGATAGTATCATATTTGTTTCGGGAATGCAACCTCTATTTCAATATTTCAGAATTTTCTGCCGCCGCCTCCGGAAACACGCCCTCCTGCGCCTCTGTGGACCGTGCTGCGGCTGCCTCCGCTGCCTCCGCTGCTCTTTGGCGGGTTCTTTGGGATACGCCGGTGGGTCACAAACTGGTTCACCAGCGTATCAC
>CAJUQB010000029.1:0-33708 GCA_910588285.1 uncultured Lachnospiraceae bacterium | reverse complement strand
GGGTCTCTAGGGTAACAGCTCCGTTTTCCCGGCAGGAATATTGATAACCGCCCCATTTCAAACGGTATTTGCCCAGAATGACGGCCGCCGTGATTCCCCCTGCCGCCGCCGCGGCTGCCACAGCCACCAGGAGCTCAAGCAGTGTGATCCGCCGCGGCTCGCGATATCTGTCAATCGCTCCGGTATCTTCGTCATAGTTGTACTGGCCCTTGGGGATCCCCTGCTCATAGGCATCGCCCACACCCTTGACCAGGGCTATGAGGCAGCCTGCATAATCCCCGCTGCCGGCCGCCTCATAGGCATGGTCCAGTATCTCATCCCTGCGGCTGTCCGTCACATAGCGGATGGCCTCCCCAAAGGTGCGAAGCTGGAACTCCCGGTGCTCCATATCAATCAGACAGAGGATGCCATCCTCCTTGCTGCAGTTCATATCAAAGAGAAGCTCCGCATAGGTTGTGGTGTCCCGCCCCTCTGTATCCAAGGTGGTGGCAGCAAACACATCCCAGCCGGTGGCATCCTTCAGACGCTGAATCTCCTCGGTCAGGGCCTGTATCTCCTCCTCCGTAAGCAGCCCGGCAGAATCCATAACCCAGGGGGTCTTTGCATGTACTGCCTCCGGAATCCATCCGGCCAGCAAAAGAACTGCCAGGCATACCAGGCAGATACCAAGCCACCGCTCCATCCCCCGGCTTCCTGTCCGGGCTCCGTGACGCCCTCTCATATCAAATACCCCCCGATCAGAAACAGGATCAGCACAGCCAGGCCAACCAGGGCTCCCACAAGCCCCACCCTCCCGGCATCCACCGGCAGCTCTCCATAGACCTTGCCATTCTGTCCGTTCATGGTATAATAGAACATTTTATTGTTTTTGCCCTTGTAGGTCAGCGTCCACACAGGGAGCAGCACATAGGACCACTGCTCCGACAGAATCCGGTTGCTGCGGCTGTTCTCCGCCACACTGCCATACCCGCTGATGGTATCCCGCAAAAGCATGGTTCCGTAATCCTCCCTCTCCCGCTCCACCTCCAGGGCAAGCTCCTCCCGCTCCATATCGCGCTTCTCCGCCTGGAAGCCTGAGAGATATCCCATGTGGAATTCCTTCTTCCGGTTCAGATCAAATGGCAGCACTCCCTGAGCCAGCTGACGGTCCGCTTTCTTCAATGCATTCTTGGTAATGCCGGACAGGGACACCTTCCCGGCCCGCTCCAGGCTGTAGGTCTTTGTCTCCGTGTATTCCATATCCCCGCTGCGCCATACCCGGATCTGCCTGGCCTGTGCCTCCAGCCGGCTGTCCATCTCGCATTCATAGACCCAATAGGGAAAATAAATCCCCGACAGCTTTTCGATCTGCTGCTTCCGGAAAAAGGCCCTGGGAACAAACTTCCTGCTATGAACATACGCAAGAAACCCCTTGACTGCCTGCTCCCGGTCAATGGCAAAGGGAACCACATAGTCCGGAAGATACCGGCCCAAAAGACGGCCGGACAGCACCACCGGATTGTGGCAGTAATAGCAGAAGGTGGCTGCCGTGGTACTGTCCGTAACCACCTCCGCCCCGCAGCTGGGGCAGGAATACACCGCCCCCTGTGGCTCTCCTGCCTCCGGCCCGCTGCCGGCTTCCTGGTCTTTGGACACCTGACCGCTGCCGGACTGGGGCTCCTGTTCCCCAGAGGCGTCAGGCTCCATCTCCTCCAGCTCCCGCTGGCTGAAGGCGCTGGCACAATATTCACATTTATAGTTCTGGGAAGCCGGGTCAAAGACCAGCTCCCCGTCGCAGTTGGGGCACTTATAACTGATAACCGCCATTGCTTCCTCCTGCCCTAAGCTCTGGGCTTGCCGCAATTACTGCAGAACTTTCCTTTGTTGACTGCTCCGCACCCGCAGGTCCACTCCGAGGCCGGGGCCGGCTTCCCGCATTCGCTGCAGAACTTCCCGCTATTGACAGCGCCGCACTCACAGGTCCATCCCGGGGCCGGAGCCGGCTTTCCGCATTCGCTGCAGAACTTCCCGCTATTGGCAGCGCCGCACTGGCAGGTCCATCCCCCCGGGGCGGCCTGCCCCTTCCCCTGCTGTGCCTGCTGCCCGGGCTGCATCTGCTGTGCCTGCCGGTTCGCCTGGTTCATCTGCATCTGCTGCAGATTGGTCTGGGAGGCAGCCCCCATCATGCCGCTGCCTGCATTCATGGCCATCCCCATGCCCATAAATCCGGCCATGGCGCCATTGGCGTTATTGCCGGCCCCTTCCAGCCCTCTTGCCATGTGGCCCTGGAGATATCCCTCCCGAACCGTGGGATCGGAAAGCATGGCTCCCTCATTGCGCATATTGATGAGCTTCTGGGATTCCTCATTGTAGGAAATGCTGGCAACACCTACCGCCAGAACCTCCATGCCCCGAAGCTGCTTCCAGTTCTCATCCAGAATATCCGCCATGTAGCGGGAAAGCTCCATGCCCTTGGAGGGAACAAAGGAAATACGGATTCCCTCCGCTGACATCTGATTCACCGCAGCCTGGAAGGCCTCCATAAATTCGGAAATATACTGCTCATTCACATCCTCAATATTGACATGCTCCTGATTTCTCGGAATCACCTCCTGATAAAACTTCAGGGGATCCGTGATCTTGATGGAATAGCTTCCATGGGCCCGAAGAAACAGCTCCGCATTGTAAAAGTTGTCAAAATAATTGATGGGATTCCTGGTTCCGAACTTAATCCCCTTGATCTCCTGGAGGTTCAGGTAAAATACCTGCTGCTTGGTAGGCGTCTGGCCGCCAAAACGGATGCGGTTTAAGGATTCCTTCAGGGTATCCTGAAACTGGCCGTTAAAAAAAGAGGGCAGCGCAGAATTGTCCACCTTGTAATATCCCGGCTCCGCCGTATAATCCACCACCTTGCCCCCGTCTAAGAGCATCATAAACTGGTTGTCATACACATGGATGACAGAGCCGTTGGACACGGTATTGTCCGTCCCCTTTACATTCTGTCCCTTCCGAATCCTCACGCCGCTGGTAAAGACCGTGCGTTCTCCCATATCGTCCGGCTCATAGACCTCCAGCCACTGATCTGCAAAACCGCCGGACACTGCCTGGCCTACTGCTTTTATAATTCCCATTCTGGCTTCCTCCCTTTCTGCTATACCTTCTGTTTCTCTACTTCATAATACCCGTGGATGGACCACACCTGCACATTGATGGGCACAACCCTGGAGCCGCAGTACTCACAGGATTTGACCCCCAGACTGGTGATGGGAGCACCGCAGCTGGGACAGCTCACTCCCAGGGCCCGGTCCCTTCCCGCAAGAGCAGGATCCTGTACATACATCAGCTCAATATTGTATTTGGTCTGAACAGGAACCTCTCTCCTGCCCGCAAGGATCCTGCCCTCCTGCTCCTTATAATGGATGTGCCCCACCGCGCTCTGCAGTGTGATCACACAGGTGCCGGCCTTCTTCTCATACCGGGCAATCTGTGTGTCATGGATCTTCACCTGCCGGTAGGTCTCGGTAATCCCCGCCCTGGCATTCCCGGCAATCCGGCTCTCCACCTGCCTGCGAAAGGCCTCAGAGCCGCCCCGGATACTGCCGGCTGTCCCTGTGGATATGGCTTCAAAGGCAAGCAACAACAGCTGCTCCGCCCTGCGGCGGAACTCCTGCCAGTTAAATTCCGGAAAATCCTCCCGAATCTGAGGTTCATAGATCCGGGTCATGCCGGTAATGGACCTGGGGGTAGCAGCCAGCATTTCATCCTGCCATTTCAGCGCCTCCGCCAGGCTGTCCGTGCCGAACACCCGGCGGGAAAGCCCTTTCATCCTTACGAGAAAGAAGCAGATTGTAATCCCCGCCACAATTACAATGCCGGCGGCAGCGGCCACTCCTGTCCAAAACTCCATACGTCCTCCACCTGCCTACTTCGCTGCATCCTTCTGCCCCAGGCTGCACCATTTCAGATATGCGTTGATAAAGTGATCCAGATTCCCATCCATCACGCTGTCCACATTGCCGCTCTCCGCATTGGTCCTGTGATCCTTCACCATGGTGTAGGGCTGCATCACATAGGAGCGGATCTGGTTGCCCCAGCCGATCTCCGTCACCTCTCCCCGGATGTCGGCAGCCTTTTTGGCATTCTCCTCCTCCTGCAGAAGATACAGCTTGGCCTTCAGCATCTGCATGGCCTTATCCTTATTCATATGCTGGGAGCGCTCATTTTGACACTGCACCACAATCCCCGTAGGCAGATGGGTAATGCGGATGGCCGAGGAGGTCTTGTTGATATGCTGCCCGCCGGCTCCGCTGGAGCGGTAGGTGTCAATCCGAAGCTCCTCCTCATTGATCTCAATGTCAATATCCGTCTCAATATCCGGCATCACATCACAGGACACAAAGGAGGTCTGCCGCTTCCCCGCTGCATTGAAGGGGGAGATACGCACCAGGCGGTGTACCCCCTTCTCGGACTTGAGGTAGCCATAGGCATTCTCTCCGCGCACCTCGAAGGTCACGGACTTAAGGCCTGCCTCATCCCCGTCCAGGAAGTCCAACAGCTCCACCTCAAAGCCATGGCGCTCCGCCCATCTGCGGTACATCCGGTACAACATGGAGGCCCAGTCGCAGGACTCTGTCCCGCCAGCCCCTGCGTGGAGGGAGACAATGGCATTGTCCCTGTCGTATTCTCCCGACAGGAGCGTCTTGATGCGGATGGCCTCAAATGTGGCCTCAAACTCCTTAAGGGCTTCCTCAATCTCCGGGATCAGGGAGGCATCGTTCTCCTCATAGCCCATCTCCAGCAGAGTCTCAATATCCTCATACTGCTGCTCTAAGCCTGCATAAGTCTCCACATCGCCCTTCAGGCTCTTCAGCAGCTTCATTTTCTCCTGGGAAGCCACCGGATCGTCCCAGAAATCAGGAGCCTCCATCTCCTTTTCCAATTCCTGAATCTTGTGCTCTTTGTCTGCTAAGTTAAAGTGAATCCCTCACTTCCACCAATGGTCCGGAATAATTGTTCAAGGTATACTTGAACTGATCTAATTCAACCAAAAATGTCACCTCTTTCTATACAATATTCTAAAAAATGAGTCCTGCTTTGCAGGATTCTACACCTTCAGGTGCTTGCGGATCGTCAGCCGGCTGCCTACAAAGCCAATCCCCACCCCCAGGATCAAGGCCACGGGGACAAGGGTGGTAAAGACCTGGTTTACCGGGATAAAGGTCAGCATATTGGTAAGCCAGATAAACTTTTCGGCCACATAGGTTATCAAACGGCTGTACATAAAATACAAAAGCACCAGGGGAATGGCCGCGCCGATCAGCCCGATGAGAATCCCCTCCACAATAAAGGGGGACCGGACAAAATAATCCGTAGCGCCGATCAGCTTCATGATAGCAATCTCCTCCCGCCGCACGGCAATACCGGTAGTTACCGTATTGCTGATCAAAAAGACCGCCACGCACAGCAGAATCAGGATGATCCCCGCCGACACGTAGCCGATGAGCTTGTTAAAATCCGTCAGCGTGTTGGCTGCAAGGGCAGAGCTGCGCACCTCCCGCACCCCTTCGATGGACTGCAGGTAGGTCACCAGGGAATTCTGCATGGAAATGTCGTTCATATAGATCTCGTAGTGGGAGGATTCCGCCAGGGGGTTGTCGTTCACAAAGCCCTCCGCCATATCCTCCGCCCCATAGAAATAATCTCCCCGGAATTCCTCCCAGGCTTCGTCCGCCGACACGAAATTCTTGCCGGACACCTCGGCCCGCTTGTCGATCAGCCCTCCGATCTCGTCGATCTTCTCCTGGGACAGGCCATCCTGAAAAAAAACAGTGACCGCCATGCCCGACTCCACCTCACGGACAATGGTCTGAAAATTCACCACAATGGAATAAAACAGGCCAAACAGAAAAATACAGGCCGACATGGTGGCAATGGAAGCCAGGGAAAAAATCTTGTTCTTCCAA
Source organism: uncultured Lachnospiraceae bacterium (assembly GCA_910588285.1). Classification (GTDB taxonomy): domain Bacteria; phylum Bacillota; class Clostridia; order Lachnospirales; family Lachnospiraceae; genus 14-2. The sequence goes on along the minus strand of CAJUQB010000029.1, from coordinate 27,766 downwards.
ATATTCCGGATGCCCTGCTTCAGGGTATAGAAAAATGTACTAATTCTCATCGCTGCCCCCCATCTGCTCGTCGCTGACCACAACACCCTTCTTCATGGTGACCACCCGCTTCTTCATAGCCTTTACAATCTCAATATTGTGGGTAACTACCACCACGGTAGTCCCCCGCTGATTGATCTCATCCAACAGCCTCATAATATCCCATGCATTGTGATTGTCCAGATTCCCGGTGGGCTCATCCGCCAGAAGGATCTTGGGGTTGTTCACCAGGGCCCGGGCAATGGCCACACGCTGCTGCTCTCCTCCGGACAGCTGGCTGGGATAGGACCTGTACTTGGCCGCAAGGCCCACCATGGACAGCATCATGGGCACCCGCCGCTTGATGGTCTTGGTTGGGGTGGCGATCACCCGCTGGGCAAAAGCAACATTGTCATAAATATTCAGATCCTTCAACAGCCGGAAATCCTGGAACACAACGCCGATATTCCGCCGGAACCGCGGAACCTGCTTGTGCTTGATCCGGTTCAGGGGCCTGCCATTGATGGTAATCGTCCCCTCGGTAGGTTCCAGCTCCTTCAGCAGCAGCTTGATCAGGGTGGACTTCCCGGAACCGCTGTCCCCTACAATAAAAACAAATTCTCCCTCCTCAATGTGCAGACTGACGTCATTCAGCGCCGGAATCCCCGCTGAATACGACTTGCTCACATTCTCAAGTATGATCATCCTAAGCCTCCTAAACTTCTAGTAATCCAATGTCTCCATGTACTTCATGTATTTTACCACCATCAAGGCGATCTTAAAGGTAATGGCATCTTCAAAGACACGCAGATCCAGCCCCGTGCTCTTCTGCAGCTTATCCAGACGGTAAACCAGCGTATTCCTGTGAATGTACAGCTGCCTTGAGGTCTCGGATACATTCAGGCTGTTCTCGAAAAACTTGTTGATGGTGGTCAGGGTCTCCTCATCAAAATCGTCCGGGGATTTGCCGTCAAAAATCTCCTTGATAAACATCTTGCACAGGGGAATGGGCAGCTGATAGATCAGGCGTCCGATACCAAGGGCCGAGTAGGCAATGATGTTGCGCTCCTCAAAAAAGATCTTCCCTACATCCAGTGCCATCCTGGCTTCCTTGTAGGAGCGGGACACCTCCTTGATCTCTCCTACAATGGTTCCGTAGGCAATGTGTATCTCGCTGCTGTCATGGTCATGGAACAGGTTCAGGATCACCTCTGCCGTCTTGCCAAGGTCAATGTAATCCTCATGCTCCGCCACTTCCTTCACAACGATGATATTCTTCTCATCCACAGCCGTGATAAAATCCTTGGCCTTGCCGCCAAAGAGACTCCTGACACGCTCCAGTTCATTGCCGTCCTTCTCCCGGTTGGTCTCCACGATAAATACCACCCGGCGGACCTCCGTATCAATGTGCAGCTTCATGGCGCGATTGTAAATATCCACCAGCAGCAGGTTATCCAGCAGCAGATTCTTGATGAAATTATCCTTATCAAAGCGTTCCTTATAGGCCACCAGCAGATTCTGGATCTGGAAGGCCGCAATCTTCCCTATCATATATACATCCTCGCTGTCCCCCTTTGCCAACAGGATGTACTCCAGCTGATACTCGTCAAAAACCTTAAAAAACTGGCAGCCGGCAACCACCTGGCTCTCTGCCGGAGATTCCACAAAAGCCAAGGCTGCCGGAATATAACCGTCTGTCTCCGGAAATGTAGCAGCCAAAACCTTCCCGTCTGTGTCTATTATACACAAATCCATTCTGGTGATGCCCTTTAATCCGTCAATAATATTCTGCAGGATCTGATTCGATATCATTTGCCTCACTCCTTCTCTCTGATCTTTTTCACCCAACTATGCAACTTTCACAAATATTCGTCATGCTTTTCAAGGGATTTCAGAAAGGACAAATCGCCTTATGATCTATTTTAATGCAAAATCACAAAAAAAGAAAGAGGAAATACAGATATTTCATGTATTTCCTCATCTTTTTTTACAAATAATCCTGCAAAAAATATATGGGCATAGTTCACAAAACTTAGGAATCGTGATATTCCAAAAAGCCCTCCCCCAGCACCTCCCGAACGTCATTCACAATCACAAAGGCATTCTTGTCAATATTCATGACAATCTCCTTCAGGGCCACAATCTGCTTCTTGGAAACCACGCAGTACAGCATGCATTTCCCCTGGCCGGAATACATCCCCTGGGCCTTCAATCCGGTGACCCCCCGGTCCAGGTGCTCCATGATGCTGTCAGACACCTCCTGGTACTTGTCCGTAATGATAAATGCCGCCTTGGAGAACCGGAAGCCCTCCATCATGCCGTCGGAAATCTTGGACACAAGAAAAATGGAGACCATGGCATACAGCGCAGGCTGAATCCCGAATACATACAGCCCCGCCGCCACAATCAGCCCGTCTAAAACCTGCATGATCTGGGCAATGGAATAATGGCGCAGCTTATGCTGGATCAGCGCCGCCACCATGTCCGTCCCGCCGGTGGTGGCCTTGGCCAGCAGGATCATGCCGATACCCACGCCATTGAGCACGCCGCCGAAGACAGCTGCCAGAATATAGTCGTCTGACACCAGGGCTTTGCCGGGCAGAATATACAGCCATGCGGACAGCAGAATCGTCGCCACTGCCGTGCGGCCGATAAAGCTCTTCCCCTTCAGTTTCAGCGCAACCAAAAAGACCGGGATATTCAGGACAAGGTTGGTCAGCCATAGCGGGATCCCCCCTGCCAAATACTCTTCGGATATATCCTTCACAATAATGGAAATACCGGTAAAGCCTCCTGTCACCAGATTGATCGGGTCGTATATATTTTGTATCCCTATTGCCATCAGACATGTCCCAAGGAGGATCATCGCCCAGGGCAGCCAGGGATATGACTTTGCATTGCCTCTCATGCTTTCCCTCTCATGCTTTCCCTCATAGTTTGCTTATCTTGTTTTTGCTGTTGATTATATTGCTTTTGCTTGTATTGTTATTTCTGTTCCTTCTTGTCCAGCATCCGATGCAGCATTCCCCGGTGCCTGAGCCGCAGAAGCAGGCCCTTCACGGAATGCCTGCCGCTGCCGGAGGCATAATTCTGTCCCAGCCCGCACCAGATGCCCGCACTCATCCTGCTGCGGTTGTCCATCAGGAAATATTCCTGCCGGGGGGTGGGCAGCACGGAAAACACCACATCCGGCGACATGGTATTGATCTCGTTCACCAGGCTGTCCACATCCCAATTGCAGGCCTCCAGCGCCTGGCTCCCCACCACCTTCAGTCTCTCATAGTATTCCTGTAAAAACTCTTTTAATGCATCCGTCTGCTCCACCGTATCCCCTACCAGGTATACCGTTCTGCCGCCCTCCACAAGATATTTCATAAATTCACCCAGAAACTGATGCTCCTCCGTCTCCCGGATGCGCTGGGGCGACGTGATGCCTGCCGCCCGCAGAATCTCCACATCATGGATCATGGCAAGGTCCAGCTCTCCCAAGCTCTGACGAAGCCGCTCATCCTCCCCGGCCATTACCAGAAGCTCCATGGAAATCGTCTCAATGGTCTTCATTCCTGCTGCATCCCAGTAGCCGTCGATCTGCTCTATGGCCTCCCGCACTGTATAGTTGTCCAGGCCGATACCGCCTATCTCTATCCTTTTGCTCATAACTCACCTGCTTACGCATTTCATCATTACTATCCTTGTTGCAGTATACCAAAATCGCCGTGCTTTTTCAACCTGTTTTTCCAAGCTTTCTGATAATTGAAATGTCAATATTATTTTCGGCTTTTTAGGGGCAGATATGCATTTTTATTACTACTGTACAAAACATTTATTCGATTTCCGACCTATGTAAACCGGATTATTTTCCCTTAATTTTGTGGATAACGTGGATAACTTCGTGTATAACTCATATATTACAGAAAAACAGCCCTTTCCATTGTGGATAACTTTTCCAGTTTTCTTCACATTTCCCACACTGGTTTTGCCCCCCTCCCAGTCTCCTTTTTCCTTTTGTGCAAATTGCTTATTTTACATTTTTCTCAAAAAAACCCTTGTACAGCCGCCCCGAAAAAACGCAAAAAAACAGCGCCAAAACCTGCGTTTTAGCGCCATTTTATGACTTTTCCACATGATATGTATAAACAGAATATATGCAGCAAACAGCCAATATGTATACTTAGAAAATTCTTCTTACCGTGATAATACTCTTATAATATGCATTGCCGTACTTAATACCGGTAGAGGGTGTGCTTGCGTGGACAATGGAGCCGTCGCTGCCAATACACAGGGCTACATGGCCGTCATAGCAGATGATATCCCCAGGCCGCATCTCGGAAGCGCTGACACCATAGCCCACACTGCGCATTGCAGTGGAGGAATGGGGAAGGGATACTCCGAAGGCCTTGTATACGGACATGATAAATCCGGAGCAGTCCGCGCCGTTGGTCAGGCTGGTGCCGCCATATACATAAGGATTCCCCACGAACTGGCAGGCATAGTTGGCAACATCGGAACCGGTTCCGCCGCTTGCCGGAGCGTAAGACTTGGCCTTGCCCACCTCGCCCTTGCTGGAGGACTTGGAGCTGCTCTTGCTGCTGGATGACTCATGGCCTGCACGGGCCTCCTCCTCACGCTTCAGCCTGGCTTCCTCTTCCTCCTTGGACTCTGCAACCTTGAAGAAGTTGGTGCAGTGTACATACTGTGCGGATACATAGCCCTCGCCCTCATCCGTGGCTACCTGGATCCATTCCGGCTCCTCATTTACCACCAGCAGCACATCGCTCTTGTCCACCTGTCCCAAAACAGTACCCTCTGTAGTCTTGTCTGCGCGGATGTTCAGATTGTCTGTATCTACAATGGCAACTCTGGTGCTGATGGACTTTGCCAGCTCCTCATTCCCTGTAATAATAAATTCCTGCTTGATATATCCCTCGCAGTTGCCGGAATGGATCTTGTACCATTCTCCCTCTGTCCCAAGGACCGTCACTGCAGAATTGGCGTAAAGCTTGCCGACGATCTCACAGTCCGTATTGGCTTCGCTTCGGATGTTCACATAGGAGTCCTCATCTACATTGGCCACGCCCTTATCTGCAAATTCTGACTTCACCTCCGGGGCCTGGTTCTCCTCCGGCTGTGTCTCCGCAGCCTCCGGCGCCGCCTCCTGGTCTGTCTCCTTTGGCGCCTCCTGCTGCGCGGTGGTCTTCTCTGCCAGGTTCTGGGCATACTGGGCCAGATTGCGGGTAGCTCCTGCTGTGGTATTGCTCTCGGATATATTGGCCTTTGCTACAATATTGGCAAAATTGGCTCCTGCTGACATGGATGCCTCTGATACGAAAGAGCTTCCGGTAATTACCACGGCTCCTGCCAGACAGCATGCTGCAACTCTTACTTTCGTGCGAACTGAATTACGATTCATACGTACCTCCCAAAGAATGTCTCGTCTGTATTGTCTGATGATTTATTACAAATTTGTTACATTTATTACATGGTTATTATAGCAAAGCAGCCTGGGCCTGTCAACATCCAAATTTTACAAAATTATTACATATAATGCCCCTTCTTTTATAAATGATTCAAATAAGCCTCTGTGGAGGCAATGGCATTTGCGCCGTCTGATGCCGCCGTAATCACCTGGCGCAGCTGCTTGGTTCTGATATCCCCGGCCGCAAAGATCCCCGGCAGGCTGGCAGCGCAGTCCTCCCCTGCCCTGATATAGCCCTTCTCATCCAATTCCACCAGCCCCTGGGCCAGCCGGGAATTGGGGGTAATCCCAACCGCAACAAAGATACCGTTCACCAAAAGCTCGCTGCGGCTGTCCTTCTTCTTATCATAGAGCCGCACCGCGCGGACCATATCCTCCCCCAGAATCTCCTCCACCTGGGTATTCCAGAGTATCTCAATATTATCTGCCCGGCGGACCCGCTCCTGCAGAACCCCTGCCCCCCGCAGCTCATCCCTGCGGTGGATCAGGTATACCTTCTTGCAGATCCGCGCCAAAAACAGCGCATCCTCCAGCGCCACGTCGCCTCCTCCCACCACGGCAGTAATCTTATCGCGGAAAAATGCGCCGTCACAGGTTGCGCAGTAGGAAACCCCCATGCCGCGCAGCTCCTCCTCCCCAGGCACCAGCAGCTTCCTGTGATCCGCCCCCATGGCCAGAATAACTGCTCTGGACTCATATCTGCCGCTGTTCGTGAGTACCAGATACCCCGTCCCGCTCTTCTCGATCCCCGTTACCTCCTCCAGGGAAAAGGACACCTCCATCCGCTCCGCATGGTCTCGAAGCTTCTCTCCCAGCTCCATGCCTGACAGACCCGGCAGGCCCGGGTAATTGTCCACCTCATAGGTATTGAGGATCTGCCCTCCGCTCATGGGGTGCTTCTCCAAAACAAGGATGTCAAGGCAGGCTCTCTTCCCGTAAATAGCTGCCGCAAGGCCCGCCGGGCCGCTTCCTATAATAATTGCATCATACATGACTGCTTCTCCTTCTTCACCGGCGTCCCCCAGCCGGGACACCGCATTTTCTATCATACTCTTACTTGTTCTTACTACTTCTTTGACCGGACACCGTGCAGCGTGGTGCACGGTGCCATGTGAACATAATCTATTATACACATATTTCCGCAAAAATCCATCCTCCTGATGTTGCTTTTTTTCTTTTTTCATGCCATAATACCTGTAAGGCCTTCCTAAATTATCCGAAAAGGCTATTTTATAGAAGAAAGGTGGGAGCAGGATGGATATTGCTTCTTTATCAACCGCACTCAGTATGACCCAGACCAGCAATGATGTCGGTACTCTGATGTTAAGCAAACAGCTGGATCTGATGGAGACCCAGGGGGATTCCATGGTGAAGGCTCTGGAGCAGTCAGTGAATCCTCATTTGGGAAGTAACTTTGATGCATATGCCTAAGCCGTATTCTTTGGAATCACATTGGGTAATCGAATGAGAATGTGCGCCGGCGCGCACAATAAGAACAGCCTCCTATAAAAGGAGGCTGTTTGATTTTATTCAAAATTTGACTTTATCCCAAAGGCGGCACCGGCGGCCTTTGGGGATCCAGGATCTTGGTGGCGTCAAACAGATCCGAGACATTATCCTGATCTCCAATGGCATTGTAATAGATGCGGAATCCGTCCAGATTCCGGCGTCCCTGACGCAGGTAATCATTCCCAAACCATGTCCTGTACTGGTTGGAATCCACATTACAGAAAATGGAATAGCCCTGTCCCTTCAGGTACTGGTATTTGGCGTTGTTCTCATCATAAGCGCCCCAATTCCCGAGATCCTGGCCATGGGCAAAAATAATCGTGTCGGTGGGCCCAACCAGAGGCTCCACATTCTCCCGCCAGCGCTGGGTATCCGCCTGGATCCGCTCCAGGCTGCTGTCGCCTACCCGGATATGGCCCCAGGTATGGCTGGCAAACTCCCAGCCGGCTTCCTTCATGGCCTCTGCCACCTTCGTGGCCTCTGCCCGCTCTGTCTCCAGATTGAAATCCGGGTGCTCCTCCAGCCATTTCCGCTTATCCTTGGAGAGATCGTCCCCCTGTTCCTGGTAGGTAATATCTGTCCGATAGCCCAGGATCCCGTTGTAGCCGGTAAGGGCAATAATCCCCTTGGCCCCGCGGTAGGAGGCATCGGGATGCTCCTCAATAAACTGATCCAGAAGAGGTACGCAGTCATAAGCCCCGGTAAGGAGATTGCCGTCCGCGTCAATGTATTCATTGGTCACCTTGCCGTTTTCATCCAAAATCAGTCTGGCCGCATAGCCGTAATTGTCATAGCTGTGGTAATAGCTCAGATCGTCCAGAGAGAGGACAAAGGCCTTCTTTCCCTCCGGCAGCATAATCTGGGCCGGCTTGTAAACCGTATTGCCATTCTCGTCCGTAGTCACCTCAACCAGGTCATGGATGCTGACCAATACATAGCCCCTGTCGTACATCTCCTGGGTGATCTTATTGAATTCGCTGATCGTGGTCATCCACTGGTTGTTGCCTACAGCCTGCGGATTCGTATCCTGGTTGGCAAAGCAGCGGTCCGGGTCAACCACCAGGGAATGGTAGAACACATGGGTCACCTCTTCCATATTCACCGGTACGCAGGAATCCTTTGTGGCCTGGTACTGGGCGATCAGCTGCTGCACCTCACTGTCCGAGGCAGCGTCCGCAAGGCCGTTTAAGGCTGCAATGGCTCCGTCATAATCATAGGTGGCTGCAAGATAGGCTGCATCCTCTATGGCTGTCTGGCGCAAAAGCTGCTGTTCCTGGCTGGGCGCCCCTGCCTGGCTCTGGGGATCTTCCTGGTCTCCGCCGGAAGCTCCCTGCTCTCCCTGGGGGTCCGGCTCCTTCTGATTGGCCGGCGGCGCATCTGCCTGAACCACCTCATCCTTATCGGCAAGATATCCCTTTTCCCGCAGAATACTCTGCAGAAGAAGGATGGCTGCTACAATGACCACAAAGGCCAGTATGGTAATAATTGTAATTTTTACTTTTTGGGATGATCTTCTTCTACTTCTCATATCGCAACTCTTTTCGTAATATTTATTTTAATACCTCATATATCTTACATGTTTCGACAAAAAATTGCAATTCCCTATCTGTAATAAAATTATTAATTTTCACTTAAAAAGTTACTATTCACGGCTCGAGGGGCCGTTCATAGCAACGATTCGGGGCGATATTTAAAGTTTTGCTACGCAAAAATCGCCCCTCACTCCTGAATCATGTTCTCACGGAATGCGCAGCTAGTGCGCATTCCTGACCCATGAAAAGTAACCTTAAAAATACCTCTAGCGCTTCTTCTCCCTGGATAAGGCTGCCATAATCTCGTGGGCCAGCATGGGAAATGCCGCCAGCACAGTCAGCCGAAGCCACTCCTCCCAGGACAGCTGCACGGTCTGAAAGGCTTCCACCAGCGCCGGGTGGAGGGTCACCGCAAGCTGCAGCAGGAATCCCGCCAGGCAGGCTGCGATCATCAGCTTATTTTCCATATGGTTCATGCGAAACACAGACCTGTGGATATTGCGCATCCCCACCGCATGAAACAGCTGTGACATCCCAAGGACCGTAAAGGCGTAGGTCTGGGCGCAGCGCAGGGTCTCTCCCTCCCCCAGCACCAGCCGCAGATGCTCCAGGGAGACAGCCATTCCGCGCCCCTCCAGGATCCCCAGCGGAACCGTCAGAAAGGCCGTCAGGCTGATGGCTCCAATCAGCAGCCCGTAGAAGCAGGTACAGGCCAGTCCCGCCCCTGCAAACAGGCTCTCCCCGGGCTTTCTGGGGGGCCGCCTCATCAGGGCGCTCCCGTCGTTTCTGTCAACTCCCAGGGCCAGGGCAGGCAGGGAATCCGTAATCAGGTTGATCCACAGGATATGGCTGGATTTTAAGGGGGCCGCCAGCCCGCACAGCACTGCCAGGAACATGGTGATCAGCTCCCCCAGGTTGGAGGACAGCAGAAAAATTACGGATTTTTTGATATTCTCGTAAACCCCCCGCCCCTCCTCAATGGCCCTCCTTATGGTAGCAAAATTATCATCCGTCAGAATCATATCCGAGGCCTGACGGGCCACATCCGTCCCCCCCATGCCCATGGATATCCCCACATCCGCCGCCCGCAGGGAGGGCGCGTCATTGACGCCGTCCCCGGTCATGGCCACGATATCTCCCCTTTTCTGGAACATGCGGACAATCTTTACCTTATGCTCCGGCGAAACCCTGGCAAAGACCCGCACCCTGGCAAGGCGCCGCGTGAGCTCCGCCTCCCCCAGCCGCTGCAGTTCCTCCCCGGTGAGGCACTGGTCCAGGCGCTCCGCAATCCCCAGCTGGGAAGCAATGGCAAAGGCCGTATCCACATGGTCCCCGGTAATCATCACAGTGGCCACTCCGGCCTTTCGAAACTGTGCCACTGCCTCCGCAGCCTCCGGACGGGCCGGATCCTCCATGCCCACAATGCCCACAAATGTCATTTTCTCCTCTGAAATGTCCGCGGATAGCTGCTGGCAGGTACGCCTGGCCAGAGCCAGGGTCCGCAGGGCCTGGGAGGACATCTGGGCCACTGCCTCCAGGATTTTTTCCCGGTGCACAGCTGTCATGGGGACCTCTCTGCCCTCCAGCCACAGGAGGCTGCACCTTCCAAGAAGTACATCCGGCGCCCCCTTGGTGTAGATCAGCACCTCCCCCCTGTGGGAATGGGCCGTTGACATCATCTTTCGCCGGGAATCAAAGGCCCGCTCCCCAATCCGCGGCAGGCGCTTCTCCAGCTCTCCCCGGAGGAGCCCCTGCTGGCGGGCCATATCCAGAAGGGCCAGCTCCGTGGGCTCCCCGATTCTGGTATCGTAATCCACCAGCCCGTCATTGCACAGTGTCATCCCGTACAGAAGCTCCTGGTGCTTCTCCGCGCTCATCTCCCCGACCCGCTGCATCCTCTGATCCGTATAGAAACAGGTCACAGTCATTTTATTCTGGGTCAGAGTACCCGTCTTGTCAGAGCAGACCACGCTGACAGCCCCCAGCGTCTCCACGGAGGGCAGACGCCGTATAATCGTGTTGACCCGCACCATCCGGGTCACGCTTAAGGCAAGGCAGATGGTCACCACTGCCGGAAGGCCCTCCGGAACGGCAGCCACTGCCAGGGAAATTGCCGTCATGAGCATTTCCAGGATATCGCGTTTCTGTAAAAGAGCAATAAAAAACAGCATCACACACAGCCCCAGGGACAAAAAGCTCAGCAGCTTGCCCAGCTCTCCCAGCTTTTTCTGGAGAGGCGTCAGCTCCGTCTTATGCTCATGGATCATGGCGGCAATCCTTCCGATCTCTGTCTCCATGCCGGTGGCGCACACCATACCAAGGCCCCGCCCGCTGGTCACCATGGTGGACATATAGGCCATATTGCGGCGGTCCCCCAGGGGAATCTCGCCATGTACCTGTCCCTCTTTCCCCGGGGAAAAGTCCGCATCCTTCTCCACGGGAACCGACTCCCCGGTGAGGGCAGACTCCTCGATCTTCAGGCCCTGGCTCTCCATAAGCCTGAGGTCCGCAGGCACCAGGGCCCCGGTCGAGAGGACCACCACATCCCCGGCCACCAGCCGGGAGGCCTCGATCTCCCGCTCCCTGCCCCTTCGTATTACAACCGCCCTGGGACTGGTGAGCTTCTTCAGGGAATCCAGGGCCTTCTGGGCCTTCCCCTCCTGAACCAGGCCTGTGACGGCATTCAGCAGCACCACCACCAGGATAATCACCGTATCGCTGACCTCATGGAGAAACAGCGACACTGCCGCAGCAGCCAGCAGCACATAGATCAGCGGGTCTGCCAGCTGCTCAAAAAACGCCTCCCAGATATGCTTTTTGGGCGGCTCGGCCAGCTGGTTTGGCCCCTTGGCCGCCAGCCGTTTCTCCGCTTCCTCCTCCGTAAGCCCCAGGGCCCTGTCACTCTCCAGCAGGGTTGCCGTATCCGCAATTGATTTATACGTGAATTGCATACCATCCCTCCGTCACATGTTGTCCAAAAATGATCCTAGAAAACTATATGAGGAAGTTGTCTCATTCATGACGGATATTTTATTTGTACAGCAATTTGTTCTGATAATAGCCGGAATTCTTCAGCAGCTCATCATTCAGCTCCGATAAGCCCATCCGCTCCACCAGGGTCTGTTCCCCGGAAAACAGGTTGACCCCCAGGCCCAGCCGGTTCCCTTCAATCTCCGCCCCAAGGGCAGCAACCATGGTGGGGTACAGATCCAATGTGGAAAACTGACGGCAGGCTTCCTGTTCCGCCAGGGAGCCGGCCGGATTGATAATGGCCAGATAGGTTTTGCGGTCAGCGGTGTCTGCTCCCATATTGGAAATATAGGCAGAGTCCATGGTCAGATGATCCCCGGTCAGCACAATGGTTGTATTTTCATAAAAGGGCTGTTCCATGATCCATTCCACAAATTCCCCGATCTGCCTGCTGGAGCATGCAAGCACATTGCTGTACTGCAGGTCAAAATCATCCCCGCAGCGTCCGCAGACATAGCCGTCCGTAAAATGGGTGTCAACCGTCAGCATCGTAAAGTTAAATGGCTCCTCCTCCTGGCTGAGCTTTTGAATGCTTTCTTTTGCAAAGGAAATCAGCTTCTCATCCTCATAGCCCCACCAGACCCGGTAATCGGCATCAATTTTTTTCTTTTCAATGGCCGTATAATAATCCCACACCTCATAATCCCCATGATCGTGGAAATAGGCATTCCTGCCTGCAAAGGTACCGTCGGAGCCCACCATAAACATCTGCCGGTAGCCCTCCCGGGCCAGCAGGTCGCCAATGGAATACACGCCGGACAGATAGAAATGCTCCTGGGCCCAATAGGAATTCAGGATATCGTTATTGACAAGTCTCTCGTTGATGGGAACCCCCGAGGTCTGGGCAAGCAAAGCGCCCAATGTGAACCCTGCCCCGTTTACCGGATACCCGCCATTGATGGCAGCTCCGTCAGAAAAATCCACATGCTCTCTGGCCAGCTCTGTCAATTCCGGTATGATATTTTCCTCCATCGCCCCGCCGCTTGCCCGGTCTGCATAGGTAGTCTCCATGGATTCCAGATAAATGCAGATCAGGTTCCGCTTCTGCTCCGGAAAGGTAACGGAAACCGTTCTTCCGTCTACATATTCATTTTCATACAGCTTCGTCTGCTCATGGGCATACTGGTAATAGGTCAGCCAGTCAAAGTGGATGCACAGCTGTGCCGCTGCCAGAAGCAGCAGCATAACCCCCAGACCGAAACGCCAGAAATGGGCCGGAATCTTCTTGGTGTACATCCAGATTCCGGAGACTGTCGAGACTGCAAGAACCCCTGCGGCAAGCAGGCAGCCATAGAGTATTGTCGTCCCGAAGGTGGACAGATTACTCCCGTTTAAGGGAGACTTGGTAAGGAACATGAGATCTGTCCAGGAAACGTTTCCAAAGCTGGAAAACAGATACTGGACCGCATATAATGCAACAGCTCCCAGGGCCAGAAAAATCCCCTCCACCGCCAGAAACAGGTGATCCAGCCTTCTGGAAAACCGCGGCTCTGCCCGCATCCAAATCAGGCAGAAAATTCCCCAGAGGCCAAACAGTCCCAGCACCCCCAGCACCGGATACATCCTGACCGCTGACAGTGCCCCCGTGAGCTCTCTTACAAACTCCCCGGAAAAAACCACTCCAAAATCAGCGTTCTCTGACCAATATACATTTTCCCACATATAGACTCCCTGGACCACATGGTCCAAATGCATATAGAGCTGATCCCCTGCCACAGAGCGTGAGCCCCAGGGCCACCGGAAGGCGATGCGTTCTATTTCTATTTTCTGAGAATCCCCCTCAAAATCCAGACGCAGGCCGCTGGCATTCTCCATCACCTTCCCCAGGTCGATTTCAAATATCCCCTTTTCCCTCTCATCTACCGTTATGCTTTTCTCTTCGGAAAATGTATTGCTCATGCTTTCCGAGTAGAACAGCTGCACAAATTCCACGCCGCTGTCCGCTCCCACCTCCACAATGCATGTGGCCTTCTCCCCCTTCCCGATACAGAAAAGCAGGGTAACCGTAAAAAAAACCACAAAGAGCACATTCACAATCCAGCATTTTATCTTTTGCATGTCATACCTCTCCTGACCTTGTAATGTCTGAAAATATCCAAAAATATCTTAAAATAATCTTATGAATATCTTATAAATATCTTAAAACATTCCTATCGTATCAAAGTCAATGCAAAAAGTCAACAGGGGCTGCCCGAAAGCAGCCCCTGAGGATATGTATATGCACTTATGCGAAGGGATTCTCGGTGGGATAACGCACTCCTGCCGGCTGGTTATAGCCGATCTCCTCCACCGGAACGCCAATGTATTTGAATACCTCGAACAAGGTCTTTCCGAAATGGCCGAAAGCCACAGCCCCGTGGTGGGGGAAATTCTTCTCAATCAGCACATGGCGGTAGAACCTTCCCATCTCCGGAATGGCAAACACACCGATGGAACCAAAGGAGCGAGTAGCCACCGGAAGCACCTCGCCGTGGGCAATGTAAGCCCTAAGCTGGTTGTCCGCAGTGCTCTGAATGCGGAAGAAGGTGATGTCCCCCGGCATGATATCTCCCTCCAGGGTGCCGTTTGTCACCTCCACCGGCAGGGTTCTTGCCATGATCTTCTGGTACTTCATCTCACAGAAGGACAGCTTGCCTGCCGCCGTATTGCCGCAGTGGAAGCCCATGAAGGTATCCTTCAGGGTGTAGGGGTATTTGCCCTCCATCTCCTCCTGATACATATCCGCCGGAACGGAATTGTTGATATCCAGCAGGGTAACCGTATCCTCGCTGACCACGGTCCCGATCAATTCACTCAGGGCCCCGTAAATATCCACCTCGCAGGACACCGGAATTCCCTGTGCCGCCAGACGTCCGTTCACATAGCAGGGAACGAAGCCAAACTGTGTCTGGAAGGCAGGCCAGCATTTTCCTGCAATAGCCACATACTTGCGGTAGCCTCTGTGCTCCTCTACCCAGTCCTTCAGGGTCAGCTCATACTGGGCCAGCTTCTCCAGCACCTCCGGCTTCTTGTTGCCTGCCCCAAGCTCTGCGGCCATCTCTTCCACCAGCGCCGGGATCCGCCCGTCCCCTGCATGCTTGTGGAAGGCCTCGAACAGGTCAAGCTCCGAGTTCTCCTCAATCTCTACGCCCAGGTTGTAGAGCTGCTTGATGGGCGCATTGCAGGCCAGGAAATTCAGCGGCCTTGGGCCAAAGCTGATAATCTTCAAGTCATTGAGAGCCACGACTGCCCGGGCAATGGGCTCAAACTCATGGATCATATCAGCGCAACCCTCTGCATCCCCCACCGGATACTCCGGAATGTAGGCCCGGATATTCCGAAGCTTCAGGTTATAGCTGGCATTCAGCATCCCGCAGTAGGCATCCCCTCTGCCGTCCATCAGGCTGTTGCCGCTCTCCTCCGCCGCTGCGATGAACATCTTCGGGCCGTCAAAATGCTTGGCCAGAAGGGTCTCAGAAATCTCTGGCCCAAAGTTCCCCAGATAGACGCAGAGGGCATTACAGCCGGCCTTCTTCACATCCTCCAACGCCTGCATCATATGGATCTCGCTCTCCACAATGCAGACCGGGCACTCGTAGATATGCTCGCTGCCGTATTTCTTCTCATAGGCAGCTACCAGGGCCTTCCTGCGGTTTACGGAAAGGCTCTCCGGAAAGCAGTCCCGGCTCACTGCCACAATACCGATTTTTACATTGGGTATATTGGTGGTTTTCATTTAGTTTACCTCCTGAACTTTTTATCTATTATCCATCCTTTTTGAAAAAAAGTCAAGTGGATCAGCACCAAAAATCCAAAAAGAAGCACTGCAAAGCCACCCTGATACCCATAATACCTCCTGCAGGCTGTATATTGCAGAAGCTGCGGTATTTTTTTCCGGCTGTTGGTCAGAAGCCTCCACTCCTGCTCCTTTTGCTTCAGGCTTCGGCCCCAGCCCTCAAAATCAGACCATTTTCCCGGAACCAGCTCCTTGACCCAGGACAGGTTCTGGTAGAAATCCATTCTCAGCAGCGAACCCACATGCCCTCCCTGCTCCAGAAGCTCTGCTGCCTGCCGGAGCTCCCGGCCTCCAAGGGAAGCGGTGAGGCAGTCCAGCGGGATGTCCTGTGTCTCTTCTCCTGCCGGTACCACCACCAGGCCCTCCCAAAAGGACAGCACCCCACACACCACCCAGCTGCCCCCCTCCCGGGAGACAGTCTCCCCCAGCACCCGGTCGCTCCCAAACAGCTCCCAGGCAGCCTTTTGATCCAGCAGGCAGCCGGTGCGGTCCGTATCCTGCAGCACCGGTCCTCCCGGAAACAGCAGCTGGGTGGAGCCGGTAAAGGCAATGGCCGTTACTGCGGCCTCATATCCCTGTGCACCTGCAAACCGCTGCTGCCCGGCCTCCCCCCACCATACCAGCTCTGTCTCCTCCTGCCAGCCCTCCTGCTCCAGAGCTGCATTCTGATATGTCTCCGGCTCCTGCAGCAGCAGCGTGGCCTGATCCGAATACCCGTCCATCCTGCTCTTCTGCTCCTGGGCCCTTCCCTGAACCAGGATTGCCAGCAGGAGGCAGGCCAGCGCCGCCGCCCCGGAGATCAGCCGTCTCATTCCTCCTGCAGGCGTACCGTATCGCCTGCCTGCAGGAAATTGTCGCTGGAAACGATCACCAGACTGTCAGTGCCAAGAAGCCCTTCCGCAATGGCAGCATACCGTTCATTCTGCTCCAGGATCTCCACCTCAATGCTCCTGGCCACATACTGGACTCCCAGAACGGTCTCCGTTTCCTCCATCACATACACATATTTTTTCCCGTTTTCGGTACGGATCGCAGTCAGCGGCAGCGTAGCCCCATACTCCCGGGAGCGTTTTAGCACCTCCATCTGGGCGTACTGCCCCATGGAAATACTGCCCGCCGGCACCAGGACTGTCACCTGCACCTGCCCATCCTCTGTCTCCTCCATGGAACATACCGTAAGCTCCGCAACCTCCTTCCCTGCAGCCTTCAGGGTGACAGTATCCCCCACTGCCACATAGGCTGCCTCCTCCTTACTGATCCTTGCCACATACCGCAGGCCGCTGGTGCGGTCCGCCATGGTAAATGCAGCCGTATCCGTGGTCTTCTGGCCTACCGCCAGGTGTACCTGGGTAACCACACCTTCCACCGGGGCAAGCACCTGGCCCTGGGCCTGCTGCATTTGCTTCAGCTCCTCCACGGCCCGCTCCTTCTGAGATACGGAAATCTCTGCCATCTGCACCGAATAATCCGATGCACTCTTCATCCTGGCATCCTCCAGAGCCCGGGCCGCGCTGCGGCATGCATCCGCCTTGCCCTGCTCCGCAGCCCTCAAGGCTGCTTCGGCCTCCTGAAGCTCCTGCTGCAGGAGGACCATCTGCTCCTGCTGCTCCCTGGCCGCATCCTCTGCCGCATCGGGCTCCTGGTTTCCTTCCGATTCCCCGCCGGGCTGACGGCCATTCTCCTCTCCGGGCTCTCCTTCGGACGACGGGCCCGGCTCTCCTTCCGGTCCTCCTCCGGACGTCTGGCCTGTCTCTCCTTCCGGCTCTCCTCCGGCCATCTGGCCCGGCTCGCCTCCGGGCTCCTGCCCCTGCCCTCCGCCCGGCACCCACAGCATCGGCGGGTTTTGGCTTCCGGAGGCTCCCTGGCCGCAGAGCTCCAGGGCGTGTACAGCCTCCAGATACCGGCCTCTGGCCGCCTCCAGGGCTTCCTCCTGCTCCTGGCAGGTGCGCTCATAATCCTCTGTGGCCCGCTGAAGGGCAAGCTTTCTCTGGCTGGCTGCCTGGCCCTCATTCTCCCGGGCAGCAGCCAGCTGAAGCTGCAGCAGCTCCAGCTCTTCCTCTTGCTTCTTAAGCTCCTCCTCAATGCTGTCCATGGACAGCTGGGCCAGCAGGGTTTCCGGCTGTACGCTCTCCCCCTCGCTGACATAAATCGTCTCCACCATAAGATTCTCCTGTGTCAGAACCGCCAGCTCCCGGTTCTTTTCCGTGACGCCGGTGGCGCTCACCACATGCTCCAGCTTCCGGGGCATCGGGGCTTCCGTGGTAACTCGGGTGGTGGTGAAGGCAGAAGCCGCCCGGGCAATCACCGTGAACAGCAGCATAAAGGCCACAAGAATTGCCAGGCCGTACACCAGGCGCCTTTTTCTCCTTTTTCCCATATCATTCTCAATCATCCCACTACTCCTTTACTGCCGCCGCCATAATCCCCTGCTCCAGATATTCCTGGCCGATGCAAAACACCAGCAGGGCCGGAAGCACCGCCAGCAGGGATGCACAGAGTGCAGCTCCCGCCTGCTCCAGACGGATCTCCGGAAGGTACAGGGACAATGGCCAGAGGCTCTTTGTTTTTAAAAAGGTCACCGGCTGCTCAATCATGCTCCAGCACTCCAAAAACTGCAGTACCATGGCCGAAAAAATACCGGGCGCTCCCAGGGGAAGCCCCAGCCGCAGGAAAATCCCGGGCTCCCCTGCCCCGTCGATCCGGGCCGCCTCCAGGATGGATTCCGGAATTCCCTCAAAAAACCGAAACATCAAAAACACCGAAAAGGTGGAAAATGTCCCGGGAAGGATGATGGACCAGAGGCTGTCGTACAGCCCCAGGGCATTGAGCACCAGATACTGGGAAAGCATGGTCACCTGAAAGGGCATCATCATCAACACAATATAGAGCAGATAGAGCTGCCGCCTTCCCGGAAACCGGTAACGGGCCAGCCCCCAGGCCGAGGTCGTGGCAAACAATAGCTGCCCGGCCAGAACCCCCACGGTCAGCTTTGCCGAATTCCAGAACATCTGAAAAAACTCCGGAGAATCAAACAGCACCTCCACCAGATGACGCAGGGTTGGGTACAGCGGCAGCAGCCTCCATCCGGCAAATGCTTCTCCTCCCTGCATAATGGGCGACAAAGCCTCAAAAAGCTCCCTCTTCCCCGAGAAGCTCCCGCTCACCAAAAACAGCAGCGGGCTTACGGTAAGCAGCGCCAGAAGCAGCAGCGGCGCCAATGCTGCCAGGCGCAGAACATATTTCCTGCCCGGCCCGTATCCTTTTCGTTTCCTCATACCTTCTCCTCCCTGTTCCAGCTTTTTTCCAGAAGCAGAACCAGCGCCAGGATCACCAGGGCAAGAAGCACTGCCCCGGCCGCCATTTTATCCATAGAAAGCTCCCGGAACCAGTTGTTAAATAGATGCTGCAGCAGATAAATGTTATCCTGAGGATAGTTTCCCGCCACCAGATATGCCTCCCGGAACACCTTAAAGGAATTCAGGAAGGAAACAATGACAATCGTCACCGCCATGGGGCGTATGGCTGGCAGCGTAATCCTGAAAAAGCAGACTGTCCGGCCGGCGCCGTCCACCCGGGCTGCCTCGTACAGCTCCACCGGCACAGCAGACAGGCCTGCCAGCCACAGCACCACATCATAACCGATATTTTTCCAGAGATAGCTGAAAACCAGCACCCCAAAGGCCGCCTCTGTATGCATCCAGTCCCTGCCGGGAAGCCCCAGGGCAGAAAGCCAGCCGTTCAGCAGCCCTCTTACGTCAAACACCAGCTGCCACAGCAGCACAATGCTGGCTGCCGGCACTGCCAAAGGCACCAGGTAGGCGCTCTTGGCAAGCTTTGCTGACCGCTTCAGCCCCGGATGGCTGCCGGATGCAGTAAGAAGGCTCTGCAGCAGCACTGCCAGTCCCAGGGACAGCAGCAGCAGCAGCGGCAGGCACAGGGCCGCAAAGCGCAGGGTATTGGCAGCTGCCAGCCTGAAGGCCTCATTTGCCGCCACGGTGCGGTAATTGGCAATTCCCACAAAACCGCCTCCCATGGCGCTTACAAAGGAGCGGCGCACCACATCCAGAAAAGGGAACAGGTAGAAGGCCAGCACCCCGGCAAGCCCCGGCAGCACGAAAAGCCATCCCCACAGCGCCTGCCTCCTGCTGGATCCGCTCCTCTTCCGCTGCCTCCTGCCGGAAAATTCTCCGTCCTGTCCGATTCGGCCGGATTTTCTGTACAGTGCCGATTTATTCTGGCTGATTCGGCCGAATTTTCTGTTCAATGCCAGTTTACTCTGTCCGATACGGCCGGTTCTTTCGTACGCCTTCATTTTATTCTGCCTGATACAGCCGGATCTTCTGCATGATATTGGCCACTGCCTGGTCCACCGTCTGGTTCCCCTTCAGACAGGCTTCCCCCTCTGCCAGCACCAGCTCCAGAATTACCCGGTCTGTCATGGCAGGCTCCTTCAGGCTCTCGATCATGCCGGTCAGGGCCTGCTGCTGCGCCTCGTTCAGCGGCTCCATCTCATAGCCTATCACCTCGTCGTTTGGCCCGCTCATGGCCACTCCATACCCCTTCATCCTGGAAAAATTATCCTGATAGGTGCTCCGGTTCACCGGAAATCCATCGCTGATTACGCTTTGGCAGGCCCTGGAGAGGGCGGTCTCCACAAACCGTTGGGCCGACGGATTCTCCGCGCCCTTCCCCGTTAATCCCAGGGAAACATAGGGCACAAAAGCATTTCCGGCATCCGTATTCAGCAGGGCGGTGCTTCCTCCTATCTGCTTCTGAATCCCAAAGAGGTTCTGCATGGACTCCGCCTCATCTAGGCTGCCAAAGCTCACAAAACTCGAGCCGGCGTGACGCCCGTTGGCCGCGAATACGGCCGTCCCATACAGCTGGCCGCCTGACATGCACCTTCCCATGCTCTCCGTCACATTGTCATGGCTGTCTAAGCCATACATTTTCTCTGCTGCCTGCAGGAATCCACGAAGGGCCTCCTCCTCCACACTGCCGTCGCTTCCCCGCCATCCGGCGCTGTCGGCATAATACAGATTTTCCAGGAAATTCCGGGCTGTCGTATTGCTCAGTACCTGTTTGCCGGGATTCTTCTCCCCCAGAGAAACGGCATAGTCTGCAAGGCTCTCCAGGCTCTTTCCGGCTGCCAGGGCATCCCCATCCCCCTCAACCACGTAGAAGAAAAACCGCAAAGGAATCTGGCATATCTTTCCATCCTCATTGTAAAAGTTTTCCATGATGTTGGTAAAAAGCCCGTCTGCTGTCTCCGCTGCTTCAAGGTAGCCCCCAAGGTCTGTCAGCACGCCCTTCTCCTGGTAGCTCTCCACCGGCATCCCGTCCAGGATCAGGATATCCGGCCCATTCCCTGCCAGAAGCTCCGTATTCAGAGCCCGCAGGGCATCCTCTGCCGTCATTCCGCTTCCTGCCTGTATGCCAATGGTCTTCTTCACAAATACATCCTGATTTTCCTTTTTATAATAGGAGATCACCTGCTGCAGCACATTGGAGTCCTCCAGGGCATATATATTCAGCTGCTTTGTGGGCACTGCCGAAGCCTGGGCGTCATACTGGTAGTAATAGCAGCGGTTTATCCCCAGGGAATCCGCCCCAAAGACCAGATAGCTTTCCTGTCCCAGGGTATATACTGCCGAGAAAAGGGTGCTCTCATCCCCCAGAGAAACCTGCTCCCCATTGATCAGCTGTTCGCTGACAGCAGCGCCCTCCCCCAGGTAAAACAGTCCCTGATGGTTTACATAAATCACACTGCCCTCTGTGGCGCCTCCATCGTACACCACCGGAAAATAATTGCCGTCCGTTCCAAGCATCTTGCTGCTGTCTGTGGTGGCCTTTAAGGGCTCATGATCGGAAAGCAGATCCCCGGTGGCCGAATCAAGGCATTGTACCCCCTCATCGGTCACTGCCAGAATCCATTTTCCCGCTGTATCCACATATCCCACAATGCCTGCCAGGGAGGCGTTCACCTGCTCCATATTCCCGTTCTCCAGGTCCACACGGTACAGATTGCTGTTGAGATCCACTGCCAGCAGCTGTCCGTCTGCCGTATATTTTGCCTGGGTAATCTGGTTCCTGTTATCGCTGTCTCCCTCATAAGCCGGCATCTGAAGGGGCACCTCTCTCACACTGCCATCCGGGCCGATCACCTTGAGCCCCACCTGGGCATCCTGGGTATAATACCCAAAAGCCGCCGCTCCGCCCTCCGGCGACACTGCCACCCGGGACAGATAAACTGCCCCCAGCTCCTGCACCTTCGTAGTATCCCAGGTCTCTCCGCCATCTGCCGTACGCAGCAAATAATAAGCCAAAAACTGCCCGTCATGGCCAAATCCATAGACGCTTCCGTCACTCCCGCGCTCTGTGGCCAACAGGCTTTCCACCCCCTCCGGCAGCGTCCGCTCCGTCTCCACAAACCGTCCGCTTCCCCGGTCCTGTTCCTCCTCCTGGGAGGCGTCTCCAAGGCCGGAACCACCTCCGGCTCCATCCGATTCCTCCGCCCTTCTCTCTCCTGTTCCCTTGCTGCACCCGCCAAACACTGCTGCCGCAGTCATAAATGCCAGGGCCAGGCATCCAACTCTTTTCCACCGTTCCCATCTCTTCCTCATCTTCATTCCATCCAACTCCTTTCCTATGTCCTTTTTTCCCTTCTCCTTAAGTCCTGCCATATCCAAATCTGTCCGCATCCAAATCTGTCCGCTCTCCAAGTCTCAATATATCCAGCTCTTGATGCATCCCACCCCGTCCCCCCTCTAATCATTCTAGCATCCTCTCCTTTAATTTTTCTTAAAGAACATCTTTAATTTCTTTTTCACATTTAAAACATTTTTTAAGATTCCCTGTGCTAAAATAGAATAAAACTAGACAAGGAAACGGAGAACTCCCATGCGTATTTTATTGGTAGAAGATGATAAAAATTTCTGTGAAACCCTGGTATTTCAGCTACAGCGGGAGCACCATCTGGTGGATGTGTGCCAGGATGGAAGGGACGGCCTGGATCTTCTGTTACAAGACGCCTATGACCTTGCTCTGCTGGATCGGATGCTGCCCACCATGAACGGCCTGCTTGTCCTGAAAAAAGCCCGGGACCGCGGAATCACCACGCCGGTGATTCTGATCACTGCCCTGGGGGAGCTGTATGACCGGATCGAGGGGCTGGACTGCGGCGCTGACGATTATCTGGTCAAGCCCTTTGCCTACGAGGAGCTGGCTGCACGGATCCGCTCCCTGAGCCGGCGCAGCAATATTTGCTCTCCCCAGGCAGTCCAAAGCTTTTGTGATATTTCCTATGACAGCAGCCTGCGGCTTCTGTCCGGTCCGGCGGGAGATCTTGTGCTCTCCGGCCGGGAGGCGCAGCTTCTGGAGCTTTTTCTTCAGAGCCCGGGCACTGTCCTTCGGCGTCTGACCCTGCTGTCCCGGGTCTGGGGTGCGGACGCTCCGGTGGAGGAGGGGAATCTGGATACCTACATCCATTTTGTCCGAAAACGGCTGAACCAGGCAGGCAGCCGTCTCTCCATCCAGACGGTCCGGGGCATTGGGTATCTCATGGAGGACGGCCATGCTTCGTAAGCTGCATCTGCAGATGACAGCCTTCTGCACCCTCTTCACCGGAGGGATCCTTCTGGCCCTTAGCCTGCTGTGCCTTCTGGCTGCCAGCCACAGCGTCCGGGAAACCAGCTACGCCTCCTTTTCCAAGGAGCTGTCCCTGCTGCTGACCAATCTCCAGGGGCAGTCCTGGCTGTCCCACCAATGGCTGGGGCAGATGCAGGAGGAGCATCATCTGAACATCTACCTGTACAACAATGGGGAACCTCTCTATTATGAGCTTCTCCATCCCCATGGCGAGGATATCTCCTTATCCCGGCAGGCACTGGAATATGCCCGGGAATGCCTGGGACTCGATATTTTTCAGGAATCAAAGGGCCAGCGCATCCTCCATGAGGAATTTCCCCTCCAGGACTGCTATGCCTCCGTAGGATATCTGGAGCTGAACGGTGGACGGCTGGGCTTTGTGGTTCTGTATCCCCTGGAAACCCAGCTCCGTCAGCTCTCTCTCCTGCGGCTGTCCATCCTTGCAGCAGATCTTATTGCCCTGGCACTGCTGGGGCTGTTTGCCTGGTTCTTCACCGGCCATCTGCTCCGCCCCATAGCCATATCCCGGGAAAAGCAGGCCCATTTTATTGCCTCTGCCTCCCATGAGCTGCGCTCTCCTCTCAATGTCATGCTGTCTGGCCTGGAATCCATGGAAAAGTCAGACACTGCCTCTGACCGGCATCATTTTGCTTCCATCATCCTTCAGGAGGGGCAGCGCATGAAGGGTCTGATCAGCGACATGCTGCTGTTGGCCAGCTCCGACAGCCATTCTCTGGCAATCCACCGGACCGCCCTCCAGCCGGATGAGCTGCTGTTAAGCTGCTTTGAATCCTACGAAGGGCTGGCTGCCAGGCAGAACATCCGGCTCCTGCTGGCCCTCCCCCAGGAGCCTCTGCCGGACTGCCTCTGGGACGGCGACTGTATCCGGCAGGTACTGTCCATCCTTCTGGACAATGCCCTCTCCTATACCCCGGAGGGCGGCCGGGTCCGCATTTCCCTGGCCCCATCCGGAAGGGGCCGGCTGCTTCTTGGCGTGGCTGACACCGGCCCCGGCATTCCTCCTAAGGAGCGGGAGCAGATCTTTGCGCGTTTTTACCGCTCCGATCAGGCCCGGGTGGACAAATCCCATTTCGGTCTTGGACTTGCCACTGCCCGGGAGCTGGTTGCGGCCCATCAGGGGCGCATCTGGGCAGCAGAGGATCCAACGGGGGAGTATTCCGGAGCCGTATTTTATGTAGAGCTGCCATTCAAGCAGTCAAAAACCCCGCTGCAGGCAACGGGGCATTGAAAAAGAGCAGTCCGCATACATGTAAGTGAATTGTCCCCGAAATAGGGGCATATCATTTACATATACACGAACTGCTCTTTATTTTTATCAGATTCCTATACCAGCCTGCCCAGATCAGCAATGCTGGCCACCAGCTGATCCATCTGCTGCTTGCTCTGTACGCCCCTGGCCGCCTCAATCACCTGACGCTTTTCCCCTTCGCTCAGCTTGGAAAACTGTTTCATGGAATCCTCGTGCATGGCAAGGCTTAAGCCAAAACCAATGGGCATTTCTGTTTCATTCTCTATCATATCGTTCCCTCCGATGTTTTTCTCTAGAGCGTGTTTGAAAATTGCTTTCTGACAGCTGTGCGTTACACTTTGTGGGAGATTTGGGCCAAATGAAGGGCGCATAGCGGGCTATGTAACCTGAATTTGGTCCAAATATACCGCAAAGTGGGGCGTGCAGATGGCGAATGAATTTTCAAACACGCTCTAGTACATCGTTGCATTAATTTTGAAGTAATAGGTGCCTGAATTTTGTATCAGGACAAAGCGGAGGAAGGAGGCAATGCGGTGGCATTGTTGACTAACAACATTCAGGAGCTTTCTCTCCTTTTACAGCGATACCTTCACCGGCCCTGCCGCCTTCTCCGCAAAGGGCCCTGCAATGGTGGTAACCCCCCTGTGCTTTCCAAAATAATCCTGGTGGAGCACAATGGGGCTCCCGTCCGGGTTCTCATACCGCTGCTCCGGCTCAAAGGCCATGCCCAAAAGCTCTGTGGAAATAATTCCGTTCTCCTCCCCGGGCAATACCTCCCAGAGATTGGTGGAAAGATACCAGCCATCCGCCTTCTCCTCCAGCCGGATCTCCACCGGATGCTCTGTATCCTGGAGGGCATCCCCCTCCTTCTCCCAGGCTCTCGCCCCATTATAATACACATTCCCGGCGCACCACACCGGCAGGTGGTCATAATACTTGTTCCCGGCCGGCACGCCCATGCCGCAGTAGCCTTCAAACTGCCTGTCCCATTCCTCAAAGGTGGGATAGCCGTCATAGGGGAAGGTCCCGGCCAGAACATTGCAGTCATCCCAGCCATTGCCGTCGCTGCCCATCATATCCGCCATGGCCTGCATACAGGGACGGACGGGCTTCTGCACAAAAATGTTGTTGTAAAATCTTGCGTCCCCGTGCAGAATTGTCATAAAGCCTGCCACCTG
The DNA here is from genome assembly GCA_910588285.1 of uncultured Lachnospiraceae bacterium. GTDB lineage: Bacteria > Bacillota > Clostridia > Lachnospirales > Lachnospiraceae > 14-2. Next base: position 2,331 of record CAJUQB010000029.1, on the reverse strand, counting down.
TGTTCCGTGGATCCTGTGGTAGGGCGTATATCTTGGAGATGGGAGATCCGGCGCGCCATTATCCGTGCCGATTCCGATATCCACCAGGGAGCCATAAAGCAGGTTATGCACCACTGCCACCCCCTGGGCCGCAATCTTCATGGAACGGTCAGACAGCATGAGGTTATGGTCCACCAGGGTAGGGCCATGGGATACTTCAATAAACAGGTCCTCTCCCATACCGCCAAAGATCTCAAAGCCGGGGGTAAAATCATGGGGCAGGCTGTTATCATGGAACAGGTTGCCGGTTACTCTGGTGCCCTGGGCCTGCCAATCCAGCCAGATCCCCCTGGTACAATGATGGATATGGTTCCTGCGGAATATTACATCAATGGCTGCATGCATCTTGATCCCGCCGATCTCCGCCCCAGCCAGGTTCTGTTTGTTGTTGATGTGATGAATATGGTTGTCCTCAATCACAGAAAACACGCCGCCCAGATGCCCTACGATCCCGGTCTGGCCACAGTGATGGATATCACAGCGCCGGACAATGTGGGAGCCGATATGCTCCTTGTCCCAGCCCTCATAGGAGGCCTGGCAGATGCAGTCCCGCTCTGTCTGGGTTCCGTCCTTGTACTTCCATTTCAGCCACTTGTTGTCATTCTCCGGCTGCAGATATTTGCCTAAGGAAATACCGCTGCATTTGGATTCGTAGATCTCACAGTCCTCAATCACCCAGCCCTTGGACCAGTGGGGGCCGATCATCCCCTCCTGATAGGCGGTGGGAGGCGCCCACTGGGTAGCCGCCTTGCTGACCCGAAAGCCGGACAGCGTAAGATAGCCAACCCCTTCCCTGGAGGGATAGAAGCAATTCCTCCGGACACTGATCTCCACCTGCTCCTGGTTGGGGTCAAGCCCCTGGAAATTGGCATAGATCACGGTCTCCTTTTTCTCCTCATCCTGGCAGGTATACCAGGTATACAGAGAAAACTCCGGATCCCAGCTGGTCTCCGACCGCTTTGGGTGCGTGACGCCCTCCATGTCCGTAACCTCATACATGGATTTCTCATTGAGGTACACGTCGCCAGTGTGGGCAATCATACTGGCCACAAACCAGTCGCCGGATACCAGCGTGGTAAAGGGATTGTAGGCCCCAAAAATCCCGTTAGGCACCCGCAGCTCCCAGACATTGTCCCCCAGGCCTTTCCAGCCCCTGGCCTCCTCGCTTCCTGTGATATGGGCGCCATTCTTCTCTGCGGAACGGTAAATGATGGGCTGCTCAGCTGTTCCGGCATGCTTTGGGTCCACGGCCTCCCGATAGGTTCCCGGCAGCACCAGAACCTCATCGCCGGGCCGGGCAAGCTCTGCTGCCTGCTGAATCTGCTGGAAGGGATGCTCCTTCGTGCCGTCGCCTCCTCTTGGAGCCGCAGCGTCTACATAATAGTTCATTTTTTATACCTCCTTTTCTTGGTTCCTAATATCAGATACTTCCATTTTTTCTTGTATCTGAACCACTAACGGCTAAAGCCGGTAGGTTCAACATGCTGCTAAAGCAGCCTAAAGTTGTGCATGCCACACGTTATCGATATCCCGCTACTTTTACCCTATCTCAAAGTTATCTGAATTGTTCCTCTCTTGCAGATCTTGGTTCTTGATATACTCTTTGATGATTTCATCTGTTACATTTCCACTGCTTGCTACAAAATAGCCTCTTGCCCATAAGTGCTGACCCCAGAATTGCTTATTCAACTCTTTATATTCCATCTGCAAGTTTCGCGACGTATTCCCTTTTATATGCTGTACCAACTTACTCGCTGACAAATGCGGCGGTACGGACACCAACAGATGGATATAGTCATTTCCAACATGTCCTGCCAAAATTTCTACTTCATTGCTTTGGCAGATGAATCCCTCTTCTATGCATAGCTATCACTTCCCTTAAATTAACAGTCAATTCCCTGTCCAGTCTGCTGTGTATCGTAATTGGATTAATGAGGCCGGTAATTTCCGTTCTCTTTATTTCTCCTTAGAAAAAATCCCCATCAAAAAATGACAGGGATTTATAAACGAACTATACTACTTATATCCCACCTGTATAGCAGAACTACAAGAAATTGCAATAACATTTTATTATTTATCACTGGTATATCGTTGCATTAATTTTGAAGTCTACAATTCGGGGCGATATTTTTAGTTTTGCCGCGCAAAAATCGCCCCTCACACTAAAATCTGTTCTCACGGAATGCACAGGAATGGGACGGAGCGGGCAAAACCCATTTACTGATAAGGCGATACCCTGAATCGCTCGTAATACATGCTTGCCGTCTCCTCATTCAGCTGAAAACGGCGCTG
>CAJUQB010000028.1:44317-49803 GCA_910588285.1 uncultured Lachnospiraceae bacterium | reverse complement strand
AGTCCTATCGTGAAAAGGATAAAATAACAAATACCCTTTTGACTACCTAATCATCCGATACAATAGACGAATTAAATAATATGAGAAAGTTTTATTTAAGACATCCAGATTATCATTTAGTATCTGATAAATTGAGTTGGTCACATATCTGTGAACTGATAAAAATTGATGATGATTTGGAAAGAAGTTTTTATGAAAAAGAAGCGGTAAGCGAAAAGTGGGGTGTTAGGGAACTACAACGTCAAATGGAATTTGCGCTTTTTCTTCGGTTGGCAGTGAGCCGTGACAAAGAAGGAATTTTATCATTGGCACAGGTAGGAATTGAGATTCAAACACCTGAAGACGTAATTAAAAACACTTATACTTTAGAGTTTTTGAATATTCCAGAATTGAAACAATATTCGGAAGGCGATATGGAACAAAGGATAATTGATAATCTCCAGATATTTTTGCTAGAACTTGGAAAAGGTTTTACTTTTGTTGGACGACAGTATAAAATCACAGTGAATAATATTCACTATCATGTAGATTTGGTATTTTACCATCGTATCTTAAAATGTTTTGTGCTAATTGATTTGAAGGAAAATTCAGTAAGGCATGAAGATATAGGTCAAATGAATATGTATCTGGGGTATTTCGCAATGGAAGAGAATATGCCAGATGACAATGCGTCTATTGGGATTATTTTAAGTAAAAACAAAGATGAATTGCTTGTAGAATATGCTACTTCTGGGATGGACAGTAATCTATTTGTTTCAAAATATGAATTATATCTGCCTAACAGAAAAGAGCTGGAAAAATTGGTTTATAATATTTTACATGATGATATACAAAACGGATAAAATGTAAATGTTTAGATTGTAAAAATATATTTCATGATAGTTTGGAAAAACAGAAATTTGGGGGATACGGTTGAAAAGCCGCTGTCTTAGAACAGTCAAAAATCACTGCAAAGCCAGTAAAATACATAGTTCCAGGGATATGCGGCTGGAACGCAAAAAAATTCGCAAAACAGATGAATCAGTAGAAATTTGTCGAAAACAAGCGAAGAGAGACAAAAAACCCTTGTGGATGGTGTGGAAATGCCATTTACAGGGGTTTTTTGTATTGTATGAAGCGAATGAGAATTAAGAAAGGGATTGTTGAGAGAGGGGAAATAAAGTATAATAGTTATTATAGATAGAACGAACACAGAAGATACTGCTATATGTGATATATGGTGATTGCTTCTAGGGTATTGATCTGGATAAGCATGTTGTGCAGCAAATACAAGATGATTTGCAAAATTCTGTTGAATTTTCATTTAGATATTATGCCAGTTTATTAATGTCAGATGAAGAATTTTTAGATTGATGGAATGACTGTTTATTTTGTGTAATATCAAATAAGAGATATGTAAAAGGAGTGATATTTTATGTTAGTTGAGGCGAAAAAAAAATGGGAGTATTCTTTGGGTATGATTAAGGTTGATGGACTAGAACCAACCCCTGAAATGAAAGAATTAATAGAACAGGAAAAAAAGGGAGAGATTACTATGGATGAATTAAAAAAGGCGCTTGATCGTAAGTACAAAATGAAACAGTGAGGATAAAGTATGAGAGATCCTTATTTGTACCCAGATTCAGAAGTATTAAGGAATTTAGCTGATATTCATGATGTAGATATGTTAAAAAACATGGAAGCAGACTATTGTTCTTTCCGGCTTTCGGAAATAGTTGTGGATGATATTGAAATGACTTATAATTTTGAAACTCTTTGCAATATGCACCATCATATTTTTCAAGATATTTATGAATGGGCAGGAAAACCCAGAGTTATCAATATAGAGAAAGCAGAAATTGTTTTAGGAGAGATTTCAATTGAATATTCAGATTGTTTTGATATTGCGGAAGATGCAAAATATGTTTTGAGTGAGATGAATGCTTATGATTGGCAAACTGCATCTTTTGAAAATATAGTAAAGTCATTTAGTAATTATATGGCAAAACTCTGGAAAGTTCATCCGTATCGGGAGGGAAATACCAGAACAATTGTTACATTTTGCTGTATGTTCATTGAGGCACAGGGAATTTACATTGAGAGTGATTTGTTTAAGGATAATGCCTCTTATATGCGCTCAGCCTTGGTAGCTGCGAATGCCATATTTCATGATTTAGGGGATTTGAGAAAACCAGATTATCTTTACCGGATTGTGCAGGATGCATTGGAAAAGGGTAAATCAATGAGTAGCAAAGTGGAAAATAATATCCGAAAAGCTGAATTGCCAGTAACAAAAGAGAATATTCGAAAAGTTGTATTTTGGAATAGGAGAGCGCATAAAGAACATTCTTTTGAAGAAATAAGAAATTATCTCAAAAAGTAAAATAAGCTTGTTGAAGTGGTTAAGGATAGTTTTGAGTTTAAGAATTTGGGGGATACGGTTGAAAAGCCGCTGTCTTAGAACAGTCAAAAATCACTGCAAAGCCAGTAAAATACATAGTTCCGGGGACATACAGCCGGGACACAAAAAAGGGAAAATTCGCAAAACAGATGAATCAGTAGAAATTTGTCGAAAACAAGCGAATAGAGACAATTGGAGATGTATTGTTTGTTGTATTTACAGAACGAAAAGAAACCATTCGATTAATTTAGCCAGACTGGCAACAAATGCAGAAAGGGCCGGAGGAATTGCCAGATTCTATAGCCATTCCCGACTATGTGGAGGGAATGACCTTAGCCTGTGATGGAGATTACCTGTATATCAACCAATCGCCCATCACCCGTCATAAGGAAGAGTCAAAAACGGATTATTTCGGAGGTATATATTCCTGAAAACCGTACATACTAGAGAGTGTACAGAGAGAGAAAAACTGTTGAATTCATAAAAAATATGAGATATTAAATGGGAATTCTGCGCAAGAGCAACAAAATATCTGACAATTATAAAAAAACTTAAAAATAATAGTACAAATTTTTTTCATTTTTTTAATACTATTTCAAAAAAATGTGTTACAATAGATGAAGGTATTATTATTATGACCGAGGAGGTCCGTGCATGGAAGATAAAAGATCCCCTGGCATGAAGGAGCAGCGTCTCCGCCGGCAGCGTGTCAATCGAATGAAGAAAATGATTATGGGGTTGTTGGGTATTGGGTTCCTTACTGCAATTGCCTTTTGTATCGGATTAACATTACAGGTGCTTCAGATGAGAAGCGAGCTGGAGGCTATTACTGCGGGAATGATTTCCGTGCAGGAGAATGGCCAGACAGACGATTATAAGAGTGTGTCTGCGGACAATGAAGGACTGCAGAGCCATGGGCTGGGTGAGAATGAGGAATTGAAGGAGAATCAGGTGCCCCAGACCAGTGGCTCCGAATCAATGGCAGAGAATCCCGATGAGGATATTCCGTTGGCAGAGGAGAATGTGAAGAAGGTATACCTGACCTTTGACGATGGACCCAGCGCGGAGAATACGCCGCGGATTCTCGATATTCTCAAGGAGAAGAATGTCAAGGCCACATTTTTCGTAATCGGGAATGAAGAGGATTATGCGCCACAGCTGTATCGGCGCATTGTGGAGGAAGGGCATACCCTGGGGATGCATTCCTACAGCCATAAGTACAGTGTGATTTATGACACCCTGGATTCCTTTCAGAGTGATTTTTATCAGCTGAAGGAGTATCTGACAGAGATTACAGGCATTACGCCGTCTATCATGCGCTTCCCGGGGGGCAGCAGCAATTCAGTCAGCAACATCGACATACAGGAATGCATCCGGTTCCTGCAGGAAGAGGGAGTTACATACTATGACTGGAATGTGATCAGTGGAGACGCAACCAGCCAGGTATATACAGTGGATGAATTGATTCGCAATGTGGTACAGGATGTGGCCAAGAACGACACATCCATAGTCCTGATGCATGATGCAGAGACCAAGGGGACCACAGTGGAGGCCCTCGGGCCCATGATTGACCAGCTGAAGGAGATGGGATGTGAGCTTCTGCCCATTGACAGCAAAACCAAAGTAATACAGCATATCACCGCTGATAATATAGATGAATAAGTGTATGGAGGTACATATATGAGTTTTTTTAAGGATTTTAAAGAGGACTTTTCCCAGGCAGTGAATGAACTGATGTCTGCTGAAGATCTGCCAGAAGAAAACGAAAATGATATGGTCGTGAATACTCTGGAGCAGGATGTGGATGCACAGACAGAGTTGGATAAGCTGGAGGGACTTCTGGAGGAGGTGGCAGTTCAGGAGAAGCCGGCTGCGGAAGCACCCAAGGCAGAGGGGAAGAAACCAGCGGCAGCGCCTGTCAAGGAGGAGCCGCGGAAGCCGGCAGAGAGCCATAAGGCACAGCCCAAGAAGACAGGGGTGGAGGCAGCCAAGGCAGAGCCCAGGAAGACAGGGGTGGAGGCAGCCAAGGCAGAACCGAAGCCGAAGAAGGCAGCGACGGAGGCAGCCAAGACGGAGCCGAATAAGCCGGCGTTTGAGCCTGCGGTGAAGGCAGAGAAGCAGGCGGAGCAGGTGGCATATCAGCCCAGAGAGACGGTAGAAGTAAGAAATGAGAAGGAGGATATAAGAATGAATACAGAGGATATGAAGGAAACATTGGTAAGTGAGGTAGAGGAAGTATTGTCAAAGGAAGTGTCGGATGAGGTGACAGTGATTACAGAGGGGACCTCCATCAGCGGCAATATGCAGTCGATTGGCTCCATCGAGGTACGCGGTAAGGTGGTCGGCGATGTGGAGTGTAACGGCAAGCTGACAGTTACCGGTGTAGTGCGGGGCAACAGCAATGCAGCAGAGTTCTTTGCAGATGCAGCCAAGATTGAGGGCGAGATCAAAACCGACGGAACAGTCAAGATTGGCCTTGGTTCCGTGGTGATCGGCAATATCGCTGCTACATCTGCTGTGATTGCAGGCGCTATCAAGGGGGATATTGATGTACAGGGACCGGTTGTGGTAGATACCTCTGCAGTTGTAATGGGGAATATCAAATCCCGTTCCGTACAGATCAATAACGGCGCAGTAATCGAAGGCTTCTGTTCTCAGTGCTATGCAGAAGTTGATGTAAACAAGCTGTTTGATTAAAAGGAAGCTTATATGAAGAGGGTATTATTAAAGCTCAGCGGAGAGGCATTGGCTGGCGAGAAGAAAACCGGCTTTGACGAGCCCACGGTTACAGAGGTGGCAAAGCAGGTGAAGCAGCTGGTAGATGCCGGTACGCAGGTGGGGATTGTAATTGGCGGAGGCAATTTCTGGAGGGGAAGAACCAGTGAGACCATTGACCGCACCAAGGCGGATCAGATCGGAATGCTGGCCACAGTAATGAACTGTATCTACGTGTCGGAGATTTTTCGCTCTGTTGGGATGATGACGCAGGTACTCACTCCTTTTGAATGCGGCTCCTTTACGAAGCTGTTTTCCAAAGACCGTGCCAATAAATATTTTGCGCGGAACATGGTGGTGTTTTTTGCCGGCGGCACGGGTCATCCGTATT
>CAJUQB010000028.1:41546-44307 GCA_910588285.1 uncultured Lachnospiraceae bacterium | reverse complement strand
ACGGCTACGGTTCTTCGGGCGATTGAGATCGAGGCGGAGGGGATTCTGCTGGCCAAGTCCATTGACGGCGTATATGACAGCGACCCCAAGACCAATCCGGGCGCCAGGAAGTATGATGAGATTTCGATTCAGGAGGTCATTGACAAGCAGCTGGCCGTGGTGGATATGACTGCATCCATACTTTGTATGGAGAATCGGATGCCCATGTATGTGTTTGGCCTGAATGAAGAGAATAGTATTGTCAATGCCATATCAGGTTCTTTTTCCGGAACGAAGGTTCTGGTATAGAATTGGAGGAGGAGAAGTTAGATGGATGAGAGATTAGAACAGTATGACAGGAAGATGCAGAAGTCATTCAACAATCTTCTGGAGGAATTTGGCTCTATTCGTGCAGGACGTGCCAATCCTCATGTACTGGACAAGGTAAGGGTGGATTACTACGGCACGCCGACACCGATTCAGCAGGTTGCCAACGTGACGGTTCCGGAGGCCCGGATGCTTCAGATCCAGCCCTGGGAGGCCAATATGGTGAAGGTGATTGAGAAGGCGATTCTTACCTCGGACCTGGGAATCAATCCCACCAATGACGGGAAGCTGATCCGCCTGGTATTTCCGGAGCTGACGGAGGAACGGAGGAAGGAGCTGACCAAGGATGTGAAGAAGAAGGGCGAGAATGCCAAGGTTGCCATTCGCAACATCCGGCGGGATGCCAATGATGCCTTCAAAAAGCTCAAGGGCTCCGATATTTCAGAGGATGAGATTAAGCAGCTGGAGGATAAGATTCAGAAGCTTACAGACAAGTACATTGCAGAGATCGAGAAGGCGATTGATGAGAAGAACCAGGAGCTTCTTACGGTATAGAGATTGCTTTGCTGGATACTGCCGGGGCAGTGAATAACTGCCGGATGACATATAGGAAATGGGGATATGAGGGACATAGCGTTTGCGCCGTGTCCCATTTCCTTGTAGGAGGAGAAACTTTCCGGAAAGTAGAGGTGCAGAATGCGGATACCAGCACATGTGGCCATTATTCTGGATGGCAATGGAAGATGGGCCAAAGGCAAGGGGATGCCGCGGAATTACGGCCATACCCAGGGAGCAAAGAATGTGGAAGTGATCTGTGAGGAGGCCTGGAACATAGGCATAAAATATCTGACAGTATATGCCTTTTCCACAGAGAACTGGAACCGGCCGGAGCATGAAGTGAACGCTTTGATGAAGCTGCTGCGGAATTATATGAAGAACTGTGTAAAAACAGCCCATAAGAATCATATGCGTGTGCGCGTGATCGGGGATAAGAGCCGGCTGGATGCGGATATCCGCCAAAGTATTGCGGAGCTGGAGCAGGAGACCCAAAATAACGATGGACTTAATTTTCAAATCGCAATTAATTACGGGAGCAGGGATGAGATACTGCGGGCAGTGAATCAGATGCTGAAGGATTGCCGGACCGGGGCGCTGCAGCCGGGGCAGGTGGACGAACGGAAGTTTGGTTCCTATCTGGATACGGCGGATATTCCGGATCCGGATCTGTTGATCCGCACCAGCGGGGAAGAGCGGATATCCAATTTCTTATTGTGGCAGATCGCTTACAGCGAGCTGTATTTTTGCCCGGTTCCCTGGCCGGATTTCGATAAAAAGGAATTGATGCAGGCTATTGAGGAATATAATAGGAGGGACCGCAGATACGGCGGCCTGAAGGCAGAGGGCAAGGAGGAAGAATAGTGTTTCAAACGCGGTTGCTTAGTGGAATTGTTTTAGTGGCAATACTTTTGTTCCTGGGGATTATGGGAGGCGACTTGCTGCTGGCTGGACTATGTATCACAGCAGAGGTGGGGCTCTATGAATTATACCGCACAGCCGGGATTGAGAAGAGCGGTCTGGGATATGCGGGATATATGTTTGCTCTGCTGTATTTCTTTGGCCTGAAGCTTACCGGGATGTTTTTCTCCCAGGGAATCCTGTTGTTCCCCCTGGCTATGGCCCTGCTGGTGGCAGTGATGGCAGTCTATGTGTTCACATACCCAAAATATCAGGCAGGCCAGGTGATGACAACGTTTTTTGGCTTTTTCTATGTGGCAGTGATGCTGTCCTGTGTATATTTGACCAGGATGCTGCCCAATGGAATCTATTATATCTGGCTGATTTTCCTCTGCTCCTGGGGGTGCGATACCTGTGCCTACTGTGTGGGGATGCTGATTGGAAGGCACAAGCTGGCGCCGGTGCTAAGCCCCAAGAAATCCATCGAGGGAGCGGTGGGAGGCGTTGTGGGAGCTGCCCTTCTGACCTTGATTTACGGCTTCGCGCTGAAGGGGGCCATGGGGATCCCCGCAGCCCAGGTTTATGTGATGGCAGGAATCAGCGCGGCAGGGGCGCTTGTTTCTATGGTGGGAGATCTGGCTGCCTCTGCCATCAAGCGCAATTATGAGATTAAGGACTACGGGAAGCTGATTCCGGGGCATGGCGGGATCCTGGACCGTTTTGACAGCGTGATTTTCACAGCGCCGATTATCTTTTTCCTGGCCTGCTATCTGTGAGGATACGGGCATGCTTGAACAATCGTTCCCGGTATCTGTATATGCTGGTACGTTAGTGACGCAATGCTGAACAAGTGTATTGGCGGTTCTGACAGCCGTTTGGTCAAATGAGGTGTGAATATGGAGAGATACAGGAAAAAAATAGCAATTCTGGGGTCTACCGGCTCCATTGGAACTCAGACCCTGGAGATCGTCCGGGAGCAGGGGGATTTGCAGGTAATGGC
>CAJUQB010000028.1:25575-41536 GCA_910588285.1 uncultured Lachnospiraceae bacterium | reverse complement strand
TGCGCCGGGAGTAATATATCCCTTCTGGAACGCCAGATCCGTGAATTCCATCCGAAAACAGCCGTGCTGTGGAAGGAGGAGGATGCCAGGGATCTGCGGCAGCGGGTGGCAGACCTTCCGGTAACGGTCCGCTCCGGGATGGAGGGGCTGCTGGCAGTGGCAGCTGAGGAGGATTATGAGATTCTGGTGACTGCCATAGTGGGGATGCTGGGAATCCGGCCTACCATTGCAGCCATCGAAGCAGGGAAGACCATTGCATTGGCCAACAAGGAGACGCTGGTGACAGCCGGCCGCCTGATTATGCCCCTGGCAAAACAGCGGGGCGTTTCCATTCTGCCGGTGGACAGTGAGCACAGCGCGATTTTCCAGTCCCTAAACGGGGAGGAGGGGAACCGGATCCATAAGATTCTCCTGACAGCCTCCGGGGGACCGTTCCGGGGAAGGAGCCGGGAGGAGCTGTCCCGGGTACAGGTGGAGGATGCCCTCAGGCATCCCAATTGGACCATGGGAAGGAAGATCACCATTGATTCTGCCACCCTGGTCAACAAGGGGCTGGAGGTAATGGAGGCCAAATGGCTGTTTGGGGTGGAGCTGTCCCAAATTCAGGTGGTGGTGCATCCCCAGAGCGTCATCCATTCCATGGTGGAATATGAGGACGGCGGGATTATGGCCCAGCTGGGAACGCCGGATATGCGCCTTCCCATCCAATATGCGTTGTATTATCCCAAGCGCCGCCCCCTGTCGGGGAAGCGCCTGGATTTTTATGAGCTGGGAACCATGACCTTTGAAAAGCCGGATCCGGACACCTTCCAGGGACTTGCCCTGGCCTATCGGGCCATGGAGGGGGGAGGCTGCCTGCCCACTGCCTACAATGCGGCCAATGAGAAGGCAGTGGCCATGTTCCTGGAGAGGCGGATTCCCTTCCTGGAGATTCCGGAGATCATCCAGGGAGCCATGGAGCATTGCACCCATTGCCAGGAGCCGGACCTGGAGGAGATCCTTCAGACAGAGCAGGAGACATATCAGTGGATAGAGAGCAGGTGGTAAATTGAAATTTATTATAGCGATTTTAATTTTCAGCATATTAGTGCTGTTTCATGAGCTGGGACATTTTCTCCTGGCCAAAAAGAACGGGATCCGGGTCAATGAATTTTCCTTGGGACTTGGGCCTACGCTGGTGGGCTTTACCCGGGGAGAGACAAAATATTCCCTGAAGCTGCTGCCCTTTGGAGGCGCCTGTATGATGGAGGGAGAGGACGGAGACAGCACAGATGACAGGGCCTTTACCAACAAATCGGTCTGGGCGCGTATTTCTGTGGTGGTGGCCGGCCCGGTGTTTAATTTTATTATGGCGTTTATCTTTGCCTTTATCCTGACCCTGTGCATTGGCTACGATAAGCCGGTGGTCTATGATGTGATGGAGGGCTATCCGGCCCAGGAGGCGGGCATGGAGGCAGGGGATCTGATCCGGTCCATGAACGGCAAGCGGATCCATTTTTACCGCGAGGTCACCATGTACAGCTTTTTCCATCCGGGGGAGGCTGTGGATATTACCTATGAGCGGGACGGGGAGATCTATGAGACCATGCTCCAGCCTGCATTTGACGAGGAATCCCAGCGGTATCTGATCGGGTTCTACGGAAGCGGGCTGCAGACCAAGGGGTCTGTGTGGGAGGCGCTGAAGTACAGTGCATTTGAGGTGAAATATTGGATTTCAACCACCATAGACAGCCTGCGGATGCTGGTAACCGGCAGGGTCAGCGCCAAGGATCTGTCCGGGCCGGTGGGGATTGTCAAGACCATTGGGGATACCTATGATTCCAGCCGGAAGGAAGGGGCCTATATGGTGTTCCTGAATATGCTGAACATGACCATTTTTCTGTCCGCCAACCTGGGAGTCATGAACCTGCTGCCCATCCCGGCCCTGGATGGAGGCCGGCTGATCTTCCTGCTGGTGGAGGTGGTACGGCGCAAGCGGGTGGATCCGGAGAAGGAAGGAATGGTTCACTTTGTGGGCTTGATGATATTGATGGTGCTGATGGTATTTGTACTGTTTAACGATATACGAAATATTCTGTAGCAGGAGGAAGCCGTATATCCACAAAAAGGAGAGAGCGCATGGAACGGAGGATAACCAGGGAGGTTCGGATCGGAAACCGGGTGATTGGCGGCGGACACCCCATATTGATTCAGTCAATGACCAATACCAGGACCCAGGATGCAGCGGCCACAGTGGCCCAGATCAGAAGGCTTGAGGCAGCGGGCTGTGAGATTGTCCGCTGTGCCGTGCCGGATCAGGAAGCGGCCAGGGCTCTGGGGGAGATCAAAAGGCAGACAGACCTTCCCCTGGTGGCGGATATCCATTTTGACTACCGGCTTGCCATTGCGGCCATAGAGCAGGGCGCGGATAAGATTCGGATTAATCCGGGAAACATCGGCTCCAGGGAGCGGGTGAAGGCAGTGGTGGATGCGGCCAGAGAGCGGGGGATTCCCATCCGCGTGGGGGTGAATTCCGGTTCCCTGGAAAAGGAGCTGGTGGAGCGGTATCAGGGAGTCACCGCAGAGGGGCTTGTGGAGAGTGCGCTGGCACAGGTGGGGCTCATTGAGGATATGGGATATGAGAACCTGGTGGTCAGCATCAAATCCTCGGATGTGATGATGTGCGTCAGGGCCCATACCTTGATTGCGGACAAAACGGATCACCCGCTGCATGTGGGAATCACAGAGGCCGGGACCATAATCAGCGGCAACATCAAATCCAGCATTGGCCTGGGCCTTATCCTGAATCAGGGGATCGGCGATACCATCCGGGTCTCTCTGACCGGGGATCCGGTGGAGGAGATCAAGTCGGCCAGGCTGATCCTGCGGACCCTGGGGCTTCGCAGAGGCGGCATTGAAGTGGTGTCCTGCCCCACCTGCGGGAGGACAGCCATTGATCTGATCAGCCTGGCAAACCAGGTGGAAACCATGGTGACAGAGTTCCCCTTAGACATCAAGGTGGCTGTCATGGGCTGCGTGGTAAACGGGCCCGGTGAGGCAAAGGAAGCGGATATCGGCATTGCAGGCGGAAAGGGCGAGGGCCTTCTGATCAAGCACGGTGAGATCTATAAGAAGGTCAAGGAAGAGGAGCTGCTGCAGGCTCTGCGTCAGGAATTGGAGAATTGGAGTGAATAAGGATGCATAAGCTGTTTTTTGAGGTTTTTTCTACCCTGGAGCTTTCGCCGGAGCTGAAAAGCCGGATGCATGAGGTGGTGGTTACCAGGGTTTCCACCAACCAGAGCCGGGATTTTTTGCGAATCTATCTGCAGAGTACCAGGCTGATTCCCAAGGCGGATATTTATCAGCTGGAGAGAGCCATCAAGGAGCAGCTTTTCGCATTTCATCCCCTGAAGGTGAAAATTCTGGAAAAATATGCCCTGTCCGGACAATATACGCCCCAGAAGCTTCTGGAGCTCTACCGGGACAGCCTGCTTCTGGAGCTGAAGGCTTACAGCCTGCTGGACTATAATGTCCTGCGCCGGGCCAAAATGGAATTCTCCAGGGAGAATTGTCTGACCCTGGTGCTGGAGGATACGGTGGTTGCTGCGGAGCGCAGCGGGGAATTGGTGGAATTCTTAGAAAAGGTGGTCTGCGAGCGCTGCGGCCTGGACCTGATTGTGCAGGTGGAGTATGCAAAGCCCAGAGAAAGCCGTTATAAGAAGAACAGCGATATCCGCATTGCCAATGAGGTACATGCCATTGTGGCGGCGGCTGCTCTGGGCGACAAGGAGGCAGAGGAGCCGGAGGATGTTCGGCACCAGGAGGAGCAGGCCGGGCAGAAGGCTTCCCTTGGGGGAATGCAGCCGGAGGCAAAGTCCAAGGGCCCGATCCCCGGAATGTCCGGACAGCGGGCAGCCGGAGGAAGCGGCCGCTACAATGGCGGCAGGCGGGAATTCCAGCGCCGCGGCAGCTTCAAGAGGTCAGATAATCCGGACGTGGTGTATGGGCGCGATTTTGAGGAGGAATCCCTTCCCATAGAGCAGCTGATCGGCGAGATGGGGGAGGTGGTGATCCGCGGAAAGGTCTTGTCAGTGGAGACCAGGGAGATTCGGAACGAAAAGACCATCCTGATGTTTGCGGTGACGGATTTTACGGATACCATTATGGTGAAAATGTTTTCACCCAATGAATTCGTGCCGGAGATCACCAAAGAGGTAAAAAAGGGCGCCTTTTTGAAAATCAAAGGGGTCACAACCATTGACAAGTACGACGGGGAGCTGACCATCGGCTCAGTCAGCGGAATGAAAAAGATCCCCAATTTCACCACAGGGCGCATGGACCACAGCCCGGTAAAGCGGGTGGAGCTGCACTGCCACACCAAGATGAGCGATATGGACGGGGTATCTGACGTAAAGGAGATCATTCAGAGGGCCATTGCCTGGGGGATGCCGGCGCTGGCCGTGACAGACCATGGGGATGTCCAGGCATTTCCGGATGCCAACCATGCCCTGCCCAAGGGCTCGGATTTTAAAGTGATATACGGGGTTGAGGCGTATCTGGTGGATGATCTGAAGGATATTGTGGAGAATTCAGGGAATCAGCCCCTTCATGATGTCTTTGTGGTATTTGACCTGGAGACCACGGGCTTTAGCCCCATGAACAACCGCATCATTGAGATTGGCGCAGTGAAGGTGGAGCAGGGGAAGATCACGGAGCGGTTTTCCACCTTTGTCAATCCTGAGACACCCATTCCCTTTGAAATTGAGGAGCTCACCGGCATCCGGGACGATATGGTGCTGGAGGCCCCGACCATTGAGGAGATTTTGCCAAAGTTTCGGGAATTTTGCCAGGGGGCTGTCATGGTGGCCCACAATGCCGGCTTTGATATGAGCTTTATCAGCAAGAACTGTGAGCGGCAGAAGCTGACCTGGGAGGCGACGGTGGTGGATACGGTGGCCCTGGCCCGGGTGCTGCTGCCGGCCCTGAACCGGTTCAAGCTGGACACCGTGGCAAAGGCCCTGAACATATCGCTGGATCATCACCACCGGGCTGTGGACGATGCTGCCTGCACGGCGGAGATTTTTGTGAAATTTATCGAAATGCTTGGGGAGCGCGGGATCGAAAGCCTGGATGCAGTCAATGAGCTGGGCAAGACCTCCCGGGAGAACATCAAGAAGCTGCCCAGCCATCATGCCATTATATTGGCCACCAATGATGTGGGGCGGACCAACCTGTACCGGCTGGTATCCTATGCCCACCTGGATTATTTTCACCGGCAGCCCAGAATACCAAAAAGCGATTTTGTGAAATACCGGGAAGGGCTGCTGATCGGCTCTGCCTGCGAGGCGGGGGAGCTGTACCAGGCCATCCTTCGGGGCAGCTCCCAGGAGGAGATTGCCCGGCTGGTGCGGTTTTACGATTATCTGGAGATTCAGCCTCTGGGTAACAATGCCTTTATGCTGCGGGGGGACCGGGCCACGGTGGGAAGCATGGAGGAGCTTAAGGATATCAACCGCCGCATTGTGGCTCTGGGAGAGGAATTCCACAAGCCGGTGGTGGCCACCTGCGATGTCCATTTCCTGGAGCCGGAGGACGAGGTGTACCGGCGGATTATTATGGCGGGAAAGGGTTTTAAGGATGCGGACGACCAGGCGCCCCTGTATTTGCGCACCACGGAGGAGATGCTGGCGGAGTTTGCCTACCTGGGCAGCGAGAAGGCGGAGGAGGTGGTGATTACCAACACCAACCGGATTGCCGCCATGTGCGAGCGCATCGAGCCGGTGCGGCCGGACAAGTGCCCGCCGGTGATTGCGGATTCGGACCAGACATTGCGCAGCATCTGCTATAACCGGGCCCATGAGATCTACGGGGACGACCTGCCGCCAGTGGTGGTGGAGCGTCTGGAGCGGGAGCTGAATTCCATCATTTCCAATGGATTTGCCGTGATGTATATCATTGCCCAGAAGCTGGTGTGGAAGTCCAATGAGGATGGCTATCTGGTTGGCTCCCGGGGCTCTGTGGGCTCCTCCTTTGTGGCCACCATGGCCGGGATTACGGAGGTGAATCCCCTGGCGCCCCACTATTACTGCGCCAGCTGCCATTTCAGCGATTTTGATTCCCCCCAGGTGAAGGAATATGTGGGGCGTGCAGGCTGCGATATGCCGGACCGGGCCTGCCCGGTCTGCGGAGAGCCATTGAAAAAGGAGGGCTTTGACATTCCCTTTGAGACCTTTTTGGGCTTTAAGGGGAATAAGGAGCCGGATATTGACCTGAATTTTTCCGGGGAATATCAGAGCAAGGCGCACAAATATACTGAGGTAATCTTTGGGGAGGGACAGACCTTCCGGGCAGGGACCATCGGCACCCTGGCGGACAAGACGGCTTTCGGATATGTGAAGAATTATTATGAGGAGCGGGGACAGCGGAAGCGGAACTGCGAAATCTCCAGGATTGTGGAGGGCTGCGTGGGCGTGCGGCGCACCACGGGCCAGCATCCCGGGGGCATCATTGTACTGCCTCTGGGGGAGGAGATCTATTCCTTCACCCCGGTACAGCATCCGGCCAATGATATGACCACGGATATTGTCACCACCCATTTTGATTATCATTCCATTGACCATAACCTGCTGAAGCTGGACATTCTGGGACACGACGATCCTACCATGATCCGTATGCTGGAGGATCTGACCGGGATTGACGCCCAGAAGATTCCCCTGGACGATCCGGACGTGATGTCCCTGTTCCAGAGCACCAAGGCCCTGGGCATTGAGCCAGCGGATATCGGAGGGATCCCCTTAGGATCCCTGGGGATTCCGGAATTTGGGACGGATTTTGTTATTCAGATGCTGGTGGATACCAAGCCCCAGTCCTTTTCTGACCTGATCCGGATCTCCGGCCTGTCCCACGGCACCGATGTGTGGCTGGGGAATGCCCAGACCCTGATTCAGGAGGGCAAGGCCACGATCTCCAATGCCATCTGTACCAGAGATGATATTATGACCTATCTGATCAACATGGGCCTGGATTCCGAGGAATCCTTCAAGATCATGGAGGCGGTGCGCAAAGGCACCGTGGCCAAGGGAAAGTGCGACAAATGGCCGGAATGGGAGAAGGATATGAAGGACCATGGCGTGCCGGACTGGTATATCTGGTCCTGCAAAAAGATTCAGTATATGTTCCCCAAGGCCCATGCGGCAGCCTATGTTATGATGGCCTGGCGGATTGCCTACTGCAAGGTGTTCTACCCGCTGGCCTATTACGCGGCCTTTTTCAGTATCCGGGCAACCTCCTTCAACTATGAATTGATGTGCCAGGGGAAGGAAAAGCTTATGCATTTTATGGCGGATTATGAGAGCCGGAAGGACAGCCTAAGCAAGAAGGAACAGGATACAGTGAAGGATATGAAGATCGTTCAGGAGATGTATGCCAGGGGCTTTGAATTCCTGCCCATGGATATCTACAAGGCCAAGGCCAGGAACTTCCAGATCATGGACGGCAAGCTGATGCCGGCCTTATCCACCATAGAAGGTCTGGGGGATAAGGCGGCAGAAGCAGTGGAGGAGGCGGCAAAGGGAGGAAAATTCCTCTCCAAGGATGATTTCCGGGACCGCACCAAGGTCAGCAAAACGGTCATTGACCTGATGGATGACCTTGGGATCCTGGATCATCTGCCCCAGTCCAATCAATTGTCACTGTTTGACTTTGGGTAGAAGCCGCTGACCGCAACCGGGCCGTCAGCCGGGGTCTGGAAGTAAGCGCTGGTGTCCTGGAACGCGCGGAAATATACATACTGGGAGGTGACGCTGATGTCGGTGAAATTGCCGTCCATCACCGTTTCCTCCGGGGCGCTGCCGTCAAGCCGAAGACGGCACAGGGCGCCCTCCTGATTCTTCTGATAATATACATATTCCCGGGTCATGTTATAGCAGTCTATCCGGCAGCCGGTCAGATCCGTGACATCGCCGGTGCCCTTGTCATATCTGCTCAGATGATAATCGTTTTCCCCATCCAGAAAATACACATAATCCCCATGGTCAATGGGCTGGTAGGCAACGCCCATATAGATCACGGAGCTGCTGTCCGTGGCCGGGTTCCAGAGGGAAATATTGTGGTCTGAGCTGACGCCGGCAAAGCACAGAGCCCCCTGCTGTCCGGGGGACAACAGCAGCGGCTCCTTGGTTACCATCCGTTTGTCCTTTTTGTCAATGCCCACCCGGTACAGGGTAGAGGCGTCTGTGGTGTCATAGTGGATATAATAGATGGTATTCTCAATCAGCGTGGCATACAGCGTGGGGGCGGGATCCAGAATCTCCAGGCGTTTGCCCTTCAGATTCACCCGGCATAGGCTGTCAGTATTAAAATTCAGGAAGGAAAACGCATCCTCCTGCCTGGTCGTGCAGTTGGCACGGGCATAGTAGATGTAATGGCTGTCCGCGTTGATGCATTCCACACTGTCCTCACAGAGCAGCTCCACCTGACTGCCATTGGGCAGCATCCGGTAGAGCCGGTTCTTGTCAGCAGGATTGGCAAA
The DNA here is from genome assembly GCA_910588285.1 of uncultured Lachnospiraceae bacterium. GTDB lineage: Bacteria > Bacillota > Clostridia > Lachnospirales > Lachnospiraceae > 14-2. The sequence goes on along the minus strand of CAJUQB010000028.1, from coordinate 33,027 downwards.
GTAGACATAGCCATTGGCTTCGCAGAACAGGCCGCCATTGTAAAAATTCCCGGCAGTGTTGCCGTAGACCGGGGAATCGTTGTAGATGGTACGGTTCCAGTACCGGTAAAGCAGCAGGGCCGCAAGGAGCAGTACAAGGATCAGCACAGGAATCAGAATGTTTCGCACTTTTATTGAATGTTTCATAGCAATCAGCCTCCTTTGTGAGTTACTATTACTATAACATATTTCTGTGGATTTTGAAAGATTCAAAAAAACTATAAACTTGCGAAATTTGCTGTAATAGAGTATGATAGGAGATAAGAAAAAGGAAGAAAACGACAAGGACGGAAGGAAAAAGGCATCATGAGGGATTTATCGGAAATACGAGACGAGATAGACGGCATTGACCGGGAGATTGTGGAGCTGTTTGAGGAGCGCTTAAGGCTGGTGACCCAGGTGGCGGAGTACAAGATCGCCAACAGCAGGCAGGTGCTGGACCGGGGACGGGAGCTCTCCAAGCTTACCGCCTTAGAGGAACTGGCGGGGACGGATTTTTCCAGGAAGAGTATCCGGGAGCTCTTTGAACAGATTATGTCCATCAGCAGGAAGCGCCAGTATCAGTTGCTGGCTGCGGCCGGCCAGACGGCGGCGGCTGAATTTCAGCCTGTGGAGGAGATTCTGCGCACGGATGTGCGGGTGGTATACCAGGGTGTGGAAGGGGCCTACAGCCAGATGGCCATGGAGGCGTTTTTCGGAGATTCCTGCGACAGCTTCCATGTGGAGAGCTGGCGGGACGCCATGGAGGCCATCAAACAGGGAGACGCCGACTATGCGGTGCTCCCCATTGAGAATTCCTCGGCAGGGATTGTCAGCGAGAATTATGATCTGCTGGAGGAGTATGACAACTGCATTGTGGGGGAGCAGACCATACAGATCTCCCATGCCCTGCTGGGGCTTCCGGGAACACGGCTTGCAGACCTGACCTGCGTGTATTCCCATCCCCAGGCGCTGATGCAGTGCGTGGATTTCCTGGATGAGCACAGGGACTGGGAGCGGATCTCCCTGAAGAATACGGCAGTGTCCGCCCAGAAGGTGTTAAAGGACGGGAAGAGGAACCAGGCGGCCATCGCCAACCCGGTCACGGCCCGGCTGTATGGCTTAGAGGTCCTGAAGGAGGCCATCAACTACAGCGCGGAGAACAGCACACGGTTTATCATTGTCACGGGAAGGAAGATTTACCGGAGGGATGCAGGGAAGATCAGCATCTGCTTCGAGCTGCCCCATGAGAGCGGTTCCCTGTACCAGATTTTGTCTCATTTCATCTATAATGATTTAAATATGAACAAAATTGAATCAAGGCCAATCAAAAATAAGAGCTTTGAGTACAGGTTCTTTGTGGATTTTGAAGGAAATCTTGCAGATGCGGCAGTGCAGAATGCGCTGAAGGGTGTGAAGGAGGAAGCCCTGGGGCTCCGGGTCCTGGGAAATTATTAGAGGTGCAGAATGAACAATCAATCACAATTGGTATTATATAGAGATCTTGTGGAGGAAGGGCTGTTCCGGGAACTGTCAGGCCTTCTGGAGCGGATGGAGGATCCGGACTGTCCAAGGGAGCTGCAGGTGTCAGAAAGCTATCATGTGCTGCATCGGCTGATTGACCTGTGCACAAGTCATGGATTTGAGGGGAATCTGTGGCATTCCTGCCTGGCCTATTTGCTGGTCAGCCACGAGAATGCCTACAGTACGGCCTGCGAGAAGCGGGGGGCGGTGGAGGGCAGCATCAATCTGTTTGCCCGCCATGATTTTGAACTCTTCCGGAAGCTGTTTGCCTTTGATTTTGCTGCAATGGGGGAAACGCTCGGGGTGGAGCTGTGGAAGGGAATCCAGGATTACCATCGGGTGGAGGGGAACAACAAGGTGTTCAACACCAGGATCCGGGACAGCATCTGCGCCCTGGGACGACGGCTGGCCCAATGCGCCACAACAGAGGAGTTCCAGGGGGCGGTGACGGAATTTTACCGGGATTTCGGCGTGGGGAAGCTGGGGCTGCACAAGGCCTTCCGGATCGAACGCGACAAGGAGGAGGTAAGAATCGTCCCCATCACCAACATTGCCCATGTCCATCTGGACGACCTGGTGGGCTATGAGCTGGCCAAGAAGAAGCTTATCGCCAATACCGAGGCCTTTGTCCAGGGGCGGGTGGCCAACAACTGCCTTCTCTACGGGGATGCGGGAACCGGCAAATCCACCAGCATCAAGGCCATTGTCAACAGGTATTACGAACAGGGGCTTCGGATGATTGAGGTATATAAGCATCAGTTCCAGGACCTGAATGACCTGATTGCCCAGATTAAGAACCGCAATTACAGGTTTATTATCTATATGGATGATCTCTCCTTTGAGGAATTTGAGATCGAATACAAGTACCTGAAGGCAGTGATTGAGGGAGGTCTGGAGAAAAAGCCGGACAATGTCCTGATCTACGCAACCTCCAACCGCAGACATCTGGTGCGGGAGAAGTTCAGCGACAAGGAGGAGCGGGAAGACGATCTCCACAAGAACGATACGGTGCAGGAGAAGCTGTCCCTGGTGGCCCGTTTTGGGGAGAAGATTTACTTCGGGGCACCAACGCCTCAGGAATTTAAGGAGATCGTGGTGAGGCTGGCCCAAAGGAACCGGATTGATATGCCGGCAGAGCAGCTGCTGGCGCTGGCCAACCAGTGGGAGCTTTCCAACGGAGGGCTTTCCGGCCGGTGCGCCCAGCAGTTTATCAATCATTTACTTGGCAAGGAGGAAGAAACCCCATGAGTATTCGGACATTTGCAGCAATTTTTATCGGCTCCTATGAGGTGAGCCTCAAGATTTTTGAGCTGTCCGGTAAACGGCAGCTTAGAAAGATCGACCATATCCGCAGCCGCATTGAGCTGGGCCTGGATTCCTTTGGCATGGGAAGCATCGGCTATGAGCGGGTGGAGGAGCTGTGCCTGATCCTGAAGGAATTTCGCCGGATTATGGACGGCTACCATGTGGACGATTACCGAGCCTATGCAGGAAGCGTGCTGCGGGATACCAGCAACGAGCTGTTTATTCTGGATCAGATCCGTCTGCGCACCCAGCTGGAGGTACAGATTATCAGCAATTCCGAGCACCGGCTGATCAATTACCAGGCTCTGGCCTTTCAGCCGGAATTCGAGGATATTATCCGGGAGGGCGCGGCTGTGGTGGATGTGGGCGGCGGAAGCATCCAGATTACGCTGTTCTGGAAGGGAAAGGCGGTCACAACCCAGCAGATTGTATTAGGCCTGATGCGGATCCGGGAGAAGATCTCTGGCATCCAGGCCAAGCTGTCCCATTACGATGCCCAGATTCAGGAGATGATTGACAAGGAGCTGGATATTTTCCGCAAGCTGTACTTAAAGGACAAGGAGATCAAATACGTGGTGATGGGCGGCAACTATGTCTGGGATATCATGCACCAGCACCAGGGGCCGGATCAGCGGCCTGTGATGGAGGGGGAGAAGTTCCAGAAGATCATGAAAAAGCTGCAGAAGAAGCGGACGGAGGAGATTGCCCGAGAGCTGAACTTCTCCAATGAGCACGATCCCCTGCTGCTTCCCTCTGTGGTTCTGTACCGGCGTCTGGCAGAGGCCATTGACGCCAAGTATGTCTGGACGCCGGGCCTGACCATCAGCGACGGGATTGCCTACAGCTATGCACTGGAGAACAATATCCTGAAAAACACCCATGATTTTGATGCGGATATTCTCTCTGCCGCCATGGCCATGGCGGAGCGTTACAGCAGCTTTTCCGGCCATACGGAGGCAGTCCGGGAGCTGTCTGTCACGATTTTTGACGCATTGAAGCGGATCCACGGGATGGGAGGCCGGGAGCGGCTCCTCTTGCAGGTGGCGGCCATTCTTCATGACTGCGGGAGATATGTGAGCCTTGTGAATCAGGCGGACTGGTCTTATCAGATTATTATGGCCTCTGAGCTGATTGGCTTAAATCATCTGGAACGGGTGATGGTGGCCTGTGCGGTGAAATACGTCTCCTACCCCACGGTTCCCTATGAGGAGCTGAAGGATCAGCTGGATCAGGAGCGTTACATGGTGGTGGCGAAGCTTGCAGTCATTCTGCGGCTCTCCAATGCCCTGGACCGCAGCCACAGGCAGAAGTTCAAAAACGTCCGGGCAGCCCTGAAGCTGAAGGAGAAGCAGCTGCTGGTTACCCTGGAGACAAAGGAAAATATTATTCTGGAAAAAGGGCTGATGGAGGGATATACGGATTCCTTTGAACAGATTTTCAGCATTCAGCCAGTGATCCGTGAAAAACGGATCCTTCAATAAATTATAGAAAAAGAAATTGAGGAGGAGCGCAGACAGATGGAGAAGCAAAAGGATTTTACAAAGTCAGAGTATTATGAGAACCGGGAGCTGAGCTGGCTGAAATTTGACGCCAGGGTGCTGAATGAGGCCAGGGACAAGAGCATCCCGCTGCTGGAGCGGCTAAAGTTTATTAGCATTACATCCTCCAATCTGGACGAATTTTTTATGGTGCGGGTGGCATCCTTGAAGGATATGGTGCATGCCCGGTACAAAAAGAAAGACATTGCAGGCATGACGGCAGAGCAGCAGCTTGCTGCCATTAACCGGGAGACCCGGGAATTGGTGGATATCCAGTACAATACCTACAACCGTTCCCTGCTGCCCCAGCTAAAGGGCCAGGGCATCCACATCCTGCCGGGCCATGAGGATATGACCGGGGAGCAGGCAGAGTATGTGGACCGGTATTTCCAGGAGACCGTATATCCGGTACTGACCCCCATGGCAGTGGATGCCTCCCGGCCCTTCCCCCTGATTCGCAACAAGAGCCTGAATATTGCCGCGCTGCTTAAGAAGAAGGGAAAGCAGGAGAAGGAGGAGATTGAGTTTGCCACCGTGCAGGTGCCTTCCGTGCTGGACCGCCTGGTGCCGCTGCCGGCCGGGGCAGAGGGGGAGCGGGCCTTCCTTCTGCTGGAGCAGGTGATTGAGCGGAATATCCAGCAGCTGTTTTTGAATTATGACGTGCTCTGCGCTTATCCCTACCGCATTATGCGCAATGCGGATCTTACCATTGATGAGGATGAGGCTGAGGATCTGCTGAAGGAGATCCAGAAGCAGCTGAAGAAGCGCCAGTGGGGAGAAGCCATCCGGCTGGAGGTGGAGGAGCGGATGGATAAGCGTCTGCTGGCTGTTCTGGAGGAGGAGCTGCATATTGCAAAGGAGGATCTCTACAAGATCCCGGGTCCTTTGGATCTGACCTTTCTCATGAAGATGTACGGGCTGGAGGGCTTTGATGAGCTGCGCTATAAGCCCTATAAGCCCCAGCCGGTGCCCCGGATTCCTGCAGGGGAGGATATTTTCCAGCAGATCCGCAGAGGGGATATCCTCCTGCATCACCCTTACCAGACCTTTGATCCGGTGGTGGATTTTATCCGTCAGGCAGCGTCGGATCCCCAGGTGCTGGCCATCAAGCAGACCTTATACCGGGTCAGCGGCAATTCCCCCATCATTGCCTCTCTGGCTCAGGCGGCGGAGAACGGCAAGCAGGTGTCGGTACTGGTGGAGCTGAAGGCACGTTTTGACGAGGAGAACAATATTGTCTGGGCCAAGAAGCTGGAGAAAGCAGGCTGCCATGTGATCTATGGCCTGGTGGGCTTGAAGACCCACAGCAAGATCGCCCTGGTGGTGCGCCGGGAGGAGGATGGCATCCGCCGGTATGTCCACCTGGGAACCGGCAATTACAACGATTCCACGGCAAAGCTCTATACGGACTGCGGCATGTTTACCTGCTCGGAGACCATTGGGGAGGATGCAACGGCAGTATTTAACATGCTGTCCGGCTATTCGGAGCCGCTGTCCTGGAACAAGCTGATTGTGGCCCCCATCTGGCTTAGGGACCGCTTCCTGAAGCTGATCAGGCGGGAGACAGAGCATGCAAGAAACGGCAAGACAGCCTTCATCAAGGCCAAGATGAATTCCCTCTGCGACAAGGAGATCATTGCCGCCCTCTATGAGGCCTCTGCCGCCGGGGTGGAGATTGCCCTGGTGGTGCGGGGAATCTGCAGCCTGAAGGTGGGGATTCCCGGAATCAGCGAGCATATTACCGTGCATTCCATTGTGGGCAATTTTCTGGAGCACAGCCGGATCTTCTATTTCCACAATGACGGTCAGGAGGAGATCTACATGGGAAGCGCGGACTGGATGCCCAGGAACCTGGACCGGCGGGTGGAGATCCTGTTTCCGGTGGAGGACGAGGGGCTGATGGAGCAGGTGAAGCACATCCTGCAGGTTCAGCTGGAGGATAACGTCAAGGCCCATGTTCTGTTGAAGGACGGAACCTACGAAAAAATCGATAAACGGGGCAAAAGGCTCATCAATTCCCAGGAGCAGTTCTGCCAGGAGGCAAAGGCAGCTGTTCCCAAACAGGCCCACAGATACCAGGAACGTGTATTTATCCCAATGGAGACAGAGGTGTAAGCATATCATGAAAAAAATTCTCTTTACAGATTTGGACGGAACCCTGCTTCGGGAGGATAAGACCGTATCCTTCCGGAACCGGCAGGCCATTGAGGCGCTTCTTGAAGCAGGCAATTATCTGGTGATCGCCACAGGCCGGCCGTCAAAAAGCGGGCTGGATGTGGTTAGAAGCCTTGGCCTGAACCGGCCGGGCTGTTATCTGATTGCCTATAACGGAGGGGCGATGTATGACTGTGCCGGGGAGTGTCTGCTGGAGCAGCGGACACTTCCCATTTCCTGTGTGGAATACCTGTTTTCGGAGGCCAGGCGGTATGGCCTCCACATTCAGACCTACCAGGGGGAGGCTCTTTTGACGGAGCGCCATACCAGGGAGCTGGACTTTTATGTGGAGCATTCCACCATGGATTTTCGGATCCTTCCGGATGTGCCGAAGGCTCTTACGAGAGAACCCCACAAAGTGCTCCTGGCCAGCCTGAATGCGGAGGAACGGCTCCAGGAATTCCAGCGGGAGCACCTTTGCTGGGAGAGGGACCGCTGCTGCAGCTTTTTCTCCGGCAGGGAATATCTGGAATATTGTCCCAGGGGCGTAGACAAGGGCTATGGCATCCGGCGCCTGGCAGAGATTCTGCATGTGCCCCTGGAGCAGACCTGGGCGGCAGGAGACGAGCGCAATGATGTTCCCATGCTGCTGGCGGCAGGAACCGGAGTGGCCATGAGAAACGGCCATCCGGATGCAAAGGAGGCTGCCGACTATGTGACGGAGCATGACAATGACCACGATGCCATAGCAGAGCTGATTGAGCGCTTTGGACTGAACCGGAAAAGCGAAAAAAATCATTTACCAGCTTGACATGGGAAATAATGTGTGTTATATTGAATTGGTTGTTAGAAACAAGTAGAGTATCCACTCTCACCCTGGCGCAATTGCGCGACCAGTGGTTCATATCACAAC
>CAJUQB010000028.1:24813-25565 GCA_910588285.1 uncultured Lachnospiraceae bacterium | reverse complement strand
GTCCCTCTCTTTTCCTGAAATAGTAATAGTCCCTGAACTGATGGTAACAGAAACAGACAGGTTTGGGAAGAAAAAAATGAAAAAAAACTTGACGCATACAAAAAAGCATGGTAAAATATCAGAGTTATGAGAAAAGAAAGCAGAGTATCCACTCTCACCGTAGCACAATTGGGTGACTAATGGTTCATATTTGAAGAAATCCGTTTGTTTCTATCGGAAAATGGCGTCTGCCAGGTAGGATAGAATGATAGGTTACAAAAGCGGTTAAGTTCAATATAGTGGATAGTCTGCCTATCCACTTTTTTTTATGCACAAGCCTTCTTAATAATAACATAGATATATAGAAGTTTGCGGCTGATGCATGAGGAAATGACGTCATATCATTTTTTGGAGGTGTAAGACCATTAGCGATTTAATGATTAATGAACAAATCAAAGACAGAGAAGTTCGTGTTGTGAGTGAAAGCGGGGAGCAGCTTGGTATCATGTCTGCCAGGGACGCATTGAAGCTTGCACAGGAAGCAGAGCTTGATCTCGTGAAGATTGCTCCTACTGCAAAGCCGCCAGTGTGTAAGATTATTGATTACGGCAAGTTCCGGTATGAGCAGATCCGCAAGGAGAAAGAAGCGAGAAAAAAGCAGAAGACGGTGGAGCTGAAGGAGATCCGTCTTTCTCCCAATATTGATACCAATGATCTGAACACTAAGGTCAATGCGGCCAAAAAGTTTCTTGCCAAGGGGAATAAGGTGAAGA
>CAJUQB010000028.1:20011-24803 GCA_910588285.1 uncultured Lachnospiraceae bacterium | reverse complement strand
CAGGGAGATGGCGCATATCCAGACCAGCAGGCATATCCTGGATGATTTTGCGGCAGAGCTGGCGGATATCTCTACAGTGGAAAAGGCACCGAAGCTGGAAGGTCGCAGCATCAGTATGGTGCTCACCGAGAAGAAATAACAGGAAGATTCAATTACCAGCAATAGCAGGATTTTATCGTAAGTTAAAGGAGGAATTTCAAAATGCCAAAAATGAAAACAAGCAGAGCAGCTGCAAAACGTTTCAAAGTTACCGGAAGCGGCAAGTTAAAAAGAAACAAAGCGTATAAGAGCCATATTTTAACGAAGAAATCCACCAAGAGGAAACGTAATCTCCGCAAGGCAGCGATTACGGACAGCACGAACGTTAAGAATATGAAGAAGATTTTACCCTATCTGTAAGGCGAGTTAAGGAGGAAATAGAGTCATGGCAAGAATCAAAGGCGGATTGAACGCGAAAAAGAGACATAACCGGGTGTTAAAGCTGGCAAAGGGCTACAGGGGCGCACGCTCCAAGCAGTACCGTATAGCAAAGCAGTCAGTGATGCGGGCCTTAACAAGCGCTTACGCAGGCAGAAAAGAGCGGAAGAGACAGTTCCGTCAGCTGTGGATTGCACGAATCAACGCTGCAGCCAGAATGAATGGGATCTCCTACAGCCAGTTCATGTACGGACTGAAGCTTGCAGGGGTGGAAGTGAACCGCAAGATGCTGGCAGAGATGGCTGTCAACGATGCGGAGGGCTTTACAGCCCTGGCAGAGATTGCAAAGAGCAAGGTGGCTTAAGATACCTGAGGAATTGGAAGGAAAAGGTATCGTCATCCTTGGGTGACGGTACCTTTTATTGTTCTTATTTTTACGTTTTTTACGTTTTTCCGGTTATTTCAAAAAAAATCGAAAATTTTTTTAAAAAAGTACTTGCATTTTTTTTGAAATCGTGTATAATAAGATTTGTCAGGTGAGGGAAACAAAAACAATCCTGACAGAGACAATCCGGCTCGTTGGTCAAGCGGTTAAGACGCCGCCCTCTCACGGCGGAAACAGGGGTTCGATTCCCCTACGAGCTGCTTATTCAAATTGAATAACCCAACCCAGAATGCTGAAGATTTTTATCTTTGGCATTTTATTCATAGGGAAAGAATCGCAGAATGCGGTTTTTTTATAATTTTGTCCATTGGACTGCCAAGGTCTGATGGACTATAGCATGGAAGGAGAAATGATAGTATGAAGAAAGTAGCTTTATTGATGCTGAGTGTTCTGACTCTCAGTCTGTTTGCCGGATGTGGCGGCAAGTTTGATGCAAGTGCATATGTGAAGGCATTGCTGGACAATTCCTACAAGAACGATTCCGCTGCATTCGTGGAGATGAAGATCGGCAGCGCCGAGGAAGCATCCGAGCTGTATGAGCAGGGACTGGATGCAGAGATGCAGGGCGTTCTGGCAGGTGTGAGCATGTCCGAGGAAGCAGAGAATAATTACCGTACCTTCTTCAAGGATCTTCTGGCTAAGGCTGATTACAAGGTGGGAGACGCAGAGAAGCAGAGCGACGGTTCTTACATTGTTACAGTAACCTACAAGCAGATGAAGATCTTTGAGCCGGCCCTGACCGCGTACCTGGCAGAGCTGGAGAGCAAGACGGCGGAGTGGCAGACACAGGCATCCGAAGGAAGCATTACAGAGGATGAGGTGTATGAGCAGATGTATCTGCTGCTGTTAAGCCACATGCAGACTGCACTTTCCAGTGTAGAATACGGTGATGAGCAGACAACTACCATTACGGTAGAGCTGGTCAATAACGTATACACACCCAGTGATTCTGATTTCTACAATCTGGAGAGCCTGATGTTCGACGTTGACGCAATGAGCGCAATGTAGAATTCTTTGGAAAAAGTACTTGCAAAACATCTGACAAAGTGCTATACTACATATGATAACAGAATAGATTCAGGATTGAGAGTGGGCGAAGGTCCACTCTCAATTTATGTATAGGGATCCATGAGATCACAGAATGGAGATGGATATAAGGAAGGTGTGTGGATATGTCAAAACGAGAGCAGTATGAGGAGCGCACGCAGGAGCTGATCCTGCCGATTGTGGAGGAGAACCACTTCGAGCTGGTGGATGTGGAGTATGTGAAGGAAGGGAGCGATTGGTATCTGCGCGCCTATATAGACAAGGCCGGCGGAATTACGGTGGATGACTGCGAGCTGGTAAGCCGCAGGATGAATGAGCTGCTGGATCAATATGACTTTATTGAGGGCGCTTATATTTTTGAGGTGAGCTCTCCGGGCCTGGGGCGCCCGCTGAAGAAGGAGAAGGATTATATCCGCAGTATGGGGAAGGAGCTTGAGATCCGCACATACCGGGCAGTGAACCGGGAAAAAGAATTCTATGGAATACTGAAAGCCTATGATGAGGGAACCGTGACCATCCAACAGGAGGATGGAACGGAGCTGAGTTTTGAAAAATCCAATCTTGCATTGATACGTCTTGCGTTTGATTTTTAATAACGAAAATAAGGAGGATGCAAAAATGAATAATGAGTTATTAGAAGCGCTGAATATACTGGAAAAGGAAAAAAACATCAGCAAGGAGGCTTTGCTGGAAGCGATTGAGAATTCATTGATCACTGCCTGCAAGAATCATTTTGGCAAAGCGGATAACATTCGTGTGAATATTGACCCGGAAACCTGCGAGTTCCATGTGTACCAGGAGAAGGTTGTGGTAGAAGCGGTGGAGGATGAGGCATTGGAGATCAGTCTTGCCAATGCCAGAATGAGAGACGGGCGGTATGAGCCCGGGGACATTGTCAATATTGAGGTCAAGTCCAAAGAATTCGGACGAATTGCCACCCAGAATGCAAAGAACGTGATCCTGCAGAAGATCCGGGAAGAGGAGCGCAAGGTGCTGTTCAATCAGTTCTACGGCAAGGAAAAGGATGTGGTTACCGGCATTGTACAGCGCAGTGTTGGACGCAACATCAGCATTAACCTGGGGAAGGCGGATGCCATCTTAAGTGAGAATGAGCAGGTACGGGGCGAGACCTTCCGGCCTACCGAGCGCATTAAGGTGTATATTCTGGAAGTGAAATCTACCTCCAAGGGCCCCAAGATTTTGGTGTCCCGCACCCATCCGGAGCTGGTGAAGCGTCTGTTTGAGTCAGAGGTGACAGAGGTTCGGGAGGGGATTGTGGAGATCAAGAGCATTTCCCGGGAGGCGGGAAGCAGAACGAAGATTGCCGTCTGGAGCAATGACCCGGATGTAGATCCGGTGGGAGCCTGCGTGGGATTGAACGGAGCACGTGTCAATGCCATTGTCAATGAGCTGCGTGGAGAGAAGATTGATATTATCAACTGGAATGACAACCCGGCCATGCTGATTGAGAATGCCTTAAGCCCGGCCAAGGTGATTTCCGTTATTGCAGACGCAGAGGAGAAAAGTGCCAAGGTGGTGGTTCCGGATTATCAGCTGTCCCTGGCCATTGGTAAGGAGGGACAGAATGCACGCCTTGCAGCAAGACTGACGGGCTTTAAGATAGATATTAAGAGTGAGACCCAGGCCAGAGAATCCGGCGACTTCATGGATTATGAGAATGACTATGAGGATTATGAGGAGGAGTATGAGGACGGATACCTGGAGGGGGATTACGAGGAAGGATATGAGGAGGAGTATTCCCGGGAGGGATACGGAGACGATTACGCGGATACCCGGGAGGGATATCAGGAGGACTACGAGGATTCCGGGGACGGATATGAGGAGGACTGCGAGGATTCCGGGGACGGATATGAGGAGGAGTATGAGGATGAATATCAGGAGGATTCTAAGGAGTATGAGGACGGAGCACTGACAGACGGCCCCAAAGAGCCGGATGCGGAAGAAGGGGATGACCATGAATAAAAAAATCCCCATGCGTCAGTGTGTCGGCTGCGGTCAGATGAAACCGAAAAAGGAGCTGATCCGCATCATCAAAACAGCGGAGGACGCTATTTTGCTCGACACCACCGGGAAGAAGAACGGCAGGGGAGCCTACATCTGCGCCAGCCTGGAATGCCTGCAGAAGGCGGGAAAGAACCGCGGGCTGGAACGCTCCCTGAAGACGGCGATACCAAAGGATGTATTGGAGGGCCTAAAGAAGGAGATGGAAGGCAGATGAAGCAGGATCGGATCTTGTCGATGCTGGGACTGGCAGAGAAGGCTGGTAAGGTTGCAAGCGGAGAATTTTCCGCGGAAAAGGCAGTAAAAACAGGAAAAGCATATGTAGTCATTGTGGCCAGCGACGCGTCGGATAATACAACAAAAATGTTTTATAATATGTGTGCCTATTACCATGTTCCCTGTTATGTATATGGAACAAAGGAAACCCTGGGACATCATATTGGAAAGCAGTACCGCGCCTCTGTTGCGATCACAGAGGAGGGATTTGCAAAATCCCTGGTATCAAAACTGCAGATATTGGAAAAAACTGAATAATGGAGGTAGTAAGTATGGCAAAAGTCAGAATCTATGCACTTGCAAAGGAGTTGGAAATCGAGTCAAAGGATATCCTCGGTTTTCTGGCTGACAATAAAATAGAAGTAAAAACAGCATCCAGTTCCGTGGAGGAGGATGTGGTCCGAATGGTGAAGGGACATTTTTCCAAAGGAACGGCCAATGTCTCAAAGGAAGCAGCTCCTGCAAGGGAGCCCGGAGAGGAGCCCAGGGAAGAGACCAGGACGGAGGCGCCAAGGTCCGGGGAAGTCAGGACAGAAGCCCAGAAGTCCGAGGGCGCCAAGGAGGAAAATGGGGACCGGCCCAAGA
>CAJUQB010000028.1:3947-20001 GCA_910588285.1 uncultured Lachnospiraceae bacterium | reverse complement strand
ATTTAATCCTCAGAACAGTAAGCTGGGGGGCGGACGCCGTTCCAACCAGAACCGGGGACAGCGCCAGGGTCAGGGACGTTCTGATGGAAGAGGCCAGGGCCAGGGACGCCCAGATGGAAGGGGCCAGGGTCAGGGGCGTTCCGATGGAAGGGGCCAGGGCCAGGGACGTTCCGATGGAAGAGGCCAGGGTCAGGGGCGTTCCGATGGAAGAGGCCAGGGTCAGGGGCGTTCCGATGGAAGAGGCCAGGCAGGACAGTCCCGTCCGCAGATGCCCCAGCGGTCTGCTTCAGAACGTGCGGAGGCAGTGAAGGCAAAATTCGACAAGATTTTGTCAGACGGCAAGAAGCCGGCGCCAAAGCCGGAGCCGGTAAAGCCGAAGGAACCCAAGGAGCCGATCGAGCGCATTGACCGTGCCAGTCTTGGAGATCGGATTGAGCGCATTGACCGTGCCAGCCTTGGAGATCGGATCGAGCGCATTGACCGTGCCAGTCTTGGAGATCGGATCGAGCGCACAGAACGCCCGGCCCAGGGAAGCCGTGGGGAGCGCAGCAGCCAGAGCCGCTTAGACCAGCGCACAGACAATCGGAGCGAGCAGCAGGATGCCAGGAGCGAGCAGCGCACAGATACCAAAGGTGAGCAGCGTACAGACAATCGGAGCGAGCAGCGTACAGATAACCGTGCCGAGCGCACGGACCGTATGGACCGCGGAGGCCGCAAGGATCGCCCGGCAGGGGCAAGGCCGGCAGGAGGCAGAGGAGAACGCAATGAAGGTGAAAGGAATAATAACCGCAATTTCCAAAACAGCCGCCCGGGTGGCAATCGCCCGCAGGGTGATAAGGGCGGTCAGAGATTCAATAGCAATCGCCCGAAGGAATCAAGGAATCGGCTAGAGCAGGAGATTACCAAGATGAATCAGAGTGCTCCGGCATCTGAGGAGCCCAGGAAGGAATCCAGGGATAACCGCAGAGGCGGAGGCCAGAAGCAGGAGCGTGACCGCAATAATAAGCGTCAGGAGAAGCAGGAACGCTTTGTGAACCTGGAGAAGAACGGCGGCAAGAAACGCAAGCCGCAGCCGCAGCCGGTACAGGAGAAGAAGGAAGAGGATGTAATCAAGACTCTGGTGCTGCCGGAGAAGCTGACCATTAAGGAGCTGGCAGATAAGATGAAGGTACAGGCATCTGTCATCGTGAAGAAGCTGTTCCTGCAGGGCATTATGGCCACTGTCAACCAGGAGATCGAGTATGCTCAGGCAGAGGAGATTGCCCTTGAATTTAACTGTATCTGCGAGATGGAAGAAAAGGTGGATGTCATTGAGGAGCTTCTGAAGGAAGACGAGGAGGACGAGAGCACCATGGTGAAGCGTCCCCCGGTAGTCTGTGTTATGGGCCATGTAGACCATGGCAAGACCTCTCTGCTGGATGCGATCCGTGATACCAATGTGATCGACCGTGAGGCGGGCGGCATCACACAGCATATCGGCGCCTATATGGTGGAATGCAACGGTGAGAAGATCACCTTCCTGGATACGCCGGGACATGAGGCCTTTACCGCCATGCGTATGCGCGGGGCCAATTCTACGGATATAGCCATTCTGGTGGTAGCTGCCGACGACGGCGTAATGCCTCAGACCGTGGAGGCCATCAGCCATGCCAAGGCGGCAGGGGTAGAGATTATTGTGGCGATCAACAAGATCGACAAGCCCAGCGCCAATATTGAGCGGGTGAAGCAGGAGCTGTCCGAATACGAGCTGATCCCCGAGGACTGGGGCGGAAGCACGGTATTCTGTCCGGTGTCGGCACATACCCATGAGGGCCTTGACAACCTGCTGGAAATGATTCTTCTGACTGCTGAGGTGATGGAGCTGAAGGCCAACAAGAAGCGTCTGGCAAGAGGACTTGTCATTGAAGCACAGCTGGATAAGGGCCGCGGAGCCGTGGCCACCGTTCTGGTGCAGAAGGGGACCTTGAAGGTAGGCCAGCCCATCGCAGCGGGAAGCTGCAGCGGAAAGGTCCGTGCCATGATCGACGACAAGGGCCGCAGGGTGAAGGAGGCAGGCCCCTCCACACCGGTGGAGATCTTAGGACTGAACAACGTGCCAAATGCCGGCGAGGTCTTTGTATCCACAGAATCGGAGAAGGAGGCCAAGAGCTTTGCCGATACCTTTATCTCCCAGAGCAAGGAGAAGCTTCTGGAGGATACCAAGGCAAAGATGTCCTTAGATGATCTGTTCTCCCAGATTCAGTCCGGCAATGTGAAGGAGCTTGGCATCATTGTGAAGGCAGATGTTCAGGGCTCCGTGGAGGCAGTAAAGCAGAGCCTGGTGAAGCTGTCCAACGAGGAGGTTGTGGTCAAGGTGATCCATGGCGGCGTAGGCGCCATCAACGAATCCGACGTGAGCCTGGCCTCTGCATCCAATGCGATCATTATCGGATTCAATGTCCGTCCGGATGCCCAGGCAAAGGCCACTGCAGAGCGGGAGGGCGTAGATCTTCGGCTGTACAAGGTGATCTACAATGCCATTGAGGATGTGCAGGCAGCCATGAAGGGAATGCTGGATCCCATCTTTGAGGAGAAGGTTATCGGCCACTGTGAGGTGCGCCAGATCTTCAAGGCCTCCGGCGTGGGGAATATCGCAGGTTCCTATGTTTTGGACGGTATTTTCCAGAGAGGCTGTATGGTACGGATTACCCGGGAGGGCCAGCAGCTGTTTGAGGGAAATCTTGCATCCCTGAAGCGTTTTAAGGATGATGTGAAGGAAGTTCGGGCAGGCTATGAGTGCGGCCTTGTATTTGAAGGCTTTAATGATATCCAGGAGCTGGATATTGTGGAAGCGTATATTATGGTTGAGGTTCCAAGATAACAGGAAGGGTTTAATCCATGAGAAAAAACAGTATTAAAAACACCAGAGTCAATGGTGAGGTCATGCGTGAGCTGTCGAATATCATCCGCGGTGAGGTCAAGGATCCGCGGATGGCGCCCATGACCTCCGTGACGGCGGTGGAGGTGGCGCCTGATCTGAAGAGCTGCAAGGCTTATATCAGTGTGCTGGGGGATGAGCAGTCCCAGAAGGATACGCTGGCTGCGTTAAAAAGCGCCGAGGGCTTCATCCGGAGCCGTCTGGCCAGAAATATCAATCTGCGCAATACCCCCCAGATCACCTTTATCCTGGATCAGTCCATTGCCTATGGTGTCAGTATGTCAAAATTAATCGACGATGTGACCGGTAAAGAGCAAGCAGACGAAGAAGAAACAGACGAGCAGACAGACGAGAAAGAAACAGACAAAGAGCAAGCAGACGGAGAGGAAACCGTATGAAAGATTTAGCATCGCAGCTGCAGGGCGTGTCTACCGTCGCCATTCTGGGCCATGTGCGGCCGGATGGCGACTGTGCAGGCTCCTGCCTGGCCACCTGGAATTATATCAAAGCCTGGTATCCCAAGATACAGGCCAGAGTTTACCTGGAGCCCATTCCCAATATTTTCCGTTTCCTGCATGGAGCCGGGGAGATCGTGCATGAATTTGCCGATGCGCCGGCCTATGACCTGTGCATTGTCCAGGACTGCGGGGATGCGGGAAGGCTGGGGGACGCGGCGAAGTATTTTGAACAGGCCCGCCGTACGATTTGTATTGACCACCATGTGAGCAATTCCAGCTTTGCAGATGAAAACCATATTGATCCCAAGGCCAGTGCAACCTCGGAGCTGATTTTTGAGCTTCTGGAGGAGGAGCGGGTGACCAGGGAGATTGCAGAATGCCTCTATGTGGGGATTGTTCATGATACCGGCGTATTCCAGTATAACAGCACCACGGCAAAGACCATGAATATTGCAGGAAAGCTGATGGAGCGGGGGATTGACTTTACCAAAATTGTAGACGAGACCTTTTACACCAAGACCTGGAGCCAGAACCGGATTATGGGCAAGGTATTGATGGACAGCCGGATGTATCTGAACGGCGCCTGTATTCTTGGAGTTGCGTCCAGGGAGGATATGAGGCAGTTTGACGTTCTGCCCAAGCACCTGGACGGGATTGTGAATCAGCTGCGGGTGACCCGTGGGGTGGAGGTAGCAGTGTTCCTTTATGAAAATGAGGACAGAAGCTACAAGGTCAGCATGCGTTCCAACGGAAAGGTAAATGTGGCGGCCATTGCCATGAAGCATTCCGGAGGCGGCCATGTGATGGCAGCGGGGGTGACCATGACAGGAACCCCGGATACCATCATGGCAGAGCTTCTTACGGATATTGAGGAACAATTATCAGCATGGACAACAGAAAGAGCATAAAAAGCGGGATTATAAATGTATACAAGGAGGCTGGCTATACCTCCCATGATGTAGTGGCCAAAATGCGGGGAATCCTGGGGATGAAGAAGATCGGCCATACCGGGACCCTGGATCCGGATGCCACCGGGGTGCTTCCGGTCTGTATCGGCAAGGCCACAAAGGTATGCGAGCTTTTGACCGGGGAGGACAAAACATATCGCTGCGTGATGCTTCTGGGACAGTGCACCGATACCCAGGATGCTTCTGGATGCGTCCTCTCGGAATGCCCGGTAAATCTTACGGAGAAGGCAGTGGAGGAGGCGGCCAGAAGCTTTTTGGGCGCCTATGACCAGGTTCCGCCCATGTATTCGGCCCTGAAGGTACAGGGAAAGAAGCTCTATGAGCTGGCCCGGGCCGGAAAAGAGGTGGAGCGTGCCCCCCGCAGGGTTATGATTCACCGGTTGGAGGTGATATCCATAGATCTGCCCAGGGTTGTGATGGAGGTAACCTGCTCCCGGGGGACCTACATCCGTACCCTCTGACATGATATTGGCAGCAAGCTGGGATGCGGGGCCTGCATGGAGCGGCTGGAGCGGACAAGGGTGGCAGGCTTTTCTATGGAGGAGAGCCATCGGCTCTCGGAGCTTGAAGCAGCAGTCCGGGAAGGCACCATAGACCAGTGGGTGATTCCGGTGGACCGGCTGTTTTCCGACTGTCCGGAGGCCACCGTCAGGGAGGAATACCAGAAGGCGCTGGACAATGGCAACCGGCTGCCTCTGGCAGCCCTTTTTGGCCGGAATGGCCAGGATGGGCCGGAGCAGGTGCGCCTGTATGACGGTCAGGATGGTCCAAAGCAGGTGCGTCTGTATGACAGCGCGGGAAGGTTTGTGGGGCTTTATCAGTATCAGAAGAGGGAGGCCGACTTCAAGCCGGTAAAGATATTTTATGAAAAGGAATGACAGCGATGGAATACATAAGAGGGACAACGGAGTTTCAGATTAAGGAGCCGACGGTTTTATCCCTTGGCAAATTTGACGGGCTTCATATGGGACACCAGCTGTTGATGGAAAAGATGCAGGAAAAACAGCGCCTGGGCTGCCGTACGGCAGTATTTACCTTTGATATTCCTCCAAGAAGCCTTGTGGAGGGGGAGTCAGGGCAGGTGCTTACCACCAATCGGGAGAAGGAGTATGTATTTTCCCGAAACGGCATTGATTACCTGATTGAATACCCCTTTGGCCCCGGGATGCGTTCCATGGAGCCGGAGGATTTTTTGAGCATGCTGGCTTCTAAGATCAACCTGGCCTGGGTGGTGGCAGGGCGGGATTTTCACTTCGGCCATAATCGCAGAGGCGATTACCGCCTGCTTGCGGAGCAGGGGCCTGCCTATGGCTTTGCGGCCAGCATTGTGGAAAAAATGCAGTATCAGGGGCGCGATATCAGCAGCACATGCATCCGGGAGCAGATCAGGAAGGGAGATATGGCTCTGGCCAATCTGCTGCTGGGCTATGAATATTTTGTCCTGGGGGAGGTGGTTCACGGGAGAAGGCTGGGGCGTGAGCTTGGCATTCCCACCGTCAACCAGATCCCAGCCCCGGAGAAGCTGCTGCCGCCCTTTGGCGTCTATGTGTCCCGGGTGGTGCTGGATGGCAGAAGCTACGGCGGAATTACCAATGTGGGCAGGAAGCCCACCATCGAAGGAGAGAACCCCGTCGGCGTGGAAACCCATATTTTTGATTATTCCGGAGATCTGTACGGACGGGAGATTGAGGTACAGTTTTTACGGCATCTTCGGCCGGAAAAAAGGTTTGCGTCGGTAGAGGCCCTGGCAGATGAGATGAGACGTAATATAGAACAGGGCAGAAGGGTTTTTGCGGAGTACAAAAGGAGAAAAATATGAATATAGTGTTACCGTTGCTGGGCGGATTGGGACTGTTCTTGTTTGGAATGCGGCTGATGAGCGAGGGGCTGGAAAAAGCAGCCGGCTCCAAGATGCGCAGCATTCTGGAGGTGATGACCAAAAACCGCCTGATCGGTGTTCTTGTGGGAGCTGTCTTTACGGCTGTGATCCAATCCTCCAGCGCAGCCACTGTGATGGTGGTCAGCTTTGTGAATGCAGGCTTAATGACCCTGGCCCAATCGGTGGGCGTCATTATGGGGGCAAATATTGGCACAACCATCACCTCGCAGCTGGTTGCCTTCAACCTGTCCGAGGTGGCACCTGTCTTTTTATTTATCGGCGTTGTGATGGTGATGTTCAGCAAGAAGCCCCTGGTGAAAAAAATCGGCGAGGTGGTGCTGGGCTTTGGCGTTCTGTTCATGGGCCTTACCATGATGAAGTCCGCCATGGGTACCTTGAATGAATCGCCGATGATTATGGGTGCGCTGTCCAGCTTAAAAAATCCCCTGCTGGCGATTTTTGTGGGCTTTCTTATTACCGCGGTGGTACAGAGCTCCTCGGTCACGGTCAGCATTGTGCTGGTGATGGCCACCCAGGGACTTTTGACCCTTCCCATCTGCTTCTACATGATCCTGGGCTGCAATATCGGAGCCTGCGCCTCGGCGCTTCTGGCCAGCCTGAATGGGAAGAAGAATGCCAAGCGCGCCGCCCTGATCCATTTCAGCTTCAATGTGATCGGGACCATCCTGATGGCGCTGGTGCTGCTGGCAGCCATGGACTATGTGGAGGCCGGGATCAGCGCCCTTTCCGGAGGGAGCATCGGCCGTTCGGTGGCCAATGCCCATACCTTATTCAAGGTTGTACAGGTAATTGTGCTGTTCCCCTTTGGCAATGTCCTGGTGAAGCTGGTGTCCTGGATGGTTCCGGGGGAGGACAAGGAAGCCGATGGCTTCCAGCTGAAATACATTGGGAAAAATGCCGTGTATTCCTCTGCAACGGCTGTGGTTGAGACCATGTATGAGATTCAGGAAATGGGGAATCTGGCCATTCAGAACCTGGAGGATTCCATTCAGGGCTTTTTTGCCCATGATATGGACACGGTACAGCATGTCTATGAGACGGAAAAATACATAGATTATCTCAGCAAGGAGATTACGGACTATCTGGTAAAGATCAACCAGAAGGAGCAGCTGCCCTTGGCAGACAGCCTGAAGATCGGCGGCCTGTTCCATGTAGTCAACGATATTGAGCGCATTGGGGACCATGCGGAAAATTTTGCCGACTTTACGGTATCCTTTGAGGAGGAGGGGCTGGCCTTGAGCAAAAAGGCCTTTCGGGAGTTCAGCGATATGTATGAGAAGGTACAGCAGCTGCTGAAGCTGTCCCTGGAAATGTTCCGTACCGGAAACAAGGAATATCAGAAGCAGATCCTTGCCCTGGAGGACGAGGTGGACAATATGGAGCGGGAGCTGCAGAAAACCCATGTGCGCAGAATGGCAAAGGGGAAATGTACGCCCCAGGCCGGCGTGATCTACACGGACATGGTAACCGGCTTAGAGCGTGTGGCAGACCATGCAACCAATATTGCTTTTTCCATCCTGGATTCCGACCCGGCGGCGGAGGAGTGAGGGTTACTTTTCACGGGTCAGGAATGAGGGGAAGCATATTACGAAATTATTACAAAATGGTTGACAAGTTGTAAAGCAATTGCTATACTTTTACTGTTAATAATTTACAGACAGGCAGACACAGAGGGTTCAGGAGGTTCCTATGAAATTACATGCAAATCATTTGGTAAAGTATATGGCAGCATCTTGTATGACGGCCGGTTTTTTCGCATTGGCGGTATCCTTTCCGTCAGAGGCGGCATTGAATGCGGGATTCAGCGCATCTCTGGGAGACAGTCTCAGTTCCCAGACCTCTGTGTATCACGCTGATTTCCAGCTGCTGGAATCAGCGGCCAATGCTCAGAATAATCCGGTCTGCGGATATACCAATCTCGGTGTGGCCAATGTGGAGAATCATCTGAATATCCGGGAGGGCGCAGGAGAGGATCAGGAGCTTGTCGGGAAGCTTCCCAAGGACGCCGGATGTGAGATTCTGGAGACCGAGGGGGAATGGTACAAGATCCGTTCCGGGAAGGTAACCGGATATGTGAAGGGAGAGTTCCTTCTCACCGGAGAAGCTGCCGCTGCCCGTGCCCAGGAGGTCAAGACTGTGGTTGCAGCCGCCAACACACAGACCGTATATCTGAGAGTAGAGCCCAATACGGACTGCACCATCTGGACAGCCCTGGCTGAGGGCGAGGAAGTGGAAGTCCTGGAGAATCTGGGAGACTGGATCAAGGTGGAGCTTGACGGGGATGAGTGTTATGTATTCGGAGAGCTGGTAGACATATCCGAGCAGCTTCCCAAGGCCATGACCATGACGGAGATAAAATACGGAGAGGGCGTTTCCAATGTAAGAGTAGATCTTGTGAATTATGCCCTCCAGTTTGTGGGCAACCGCTATGTATGGGGCGGCACCAGCCTTACCAAGGGTGTGGACTGCTCTGGTTTCACCATGAAGATTTACGAAAAATACGGGATTTATCTGCCCCACCATGCTGCGACCCAGGCCGGCTACGGAACGAAGATCAGTGCTTCCGAGGCCAAGCCCGGAGACCTGTTCTTCTACAGCAAGGGCGGTTCCATCAACCATGTGGCGATTTATATCGGCAACGGCCAGGTGGTACATGCCAGCAGCAAGCGGACAGGCATCAAGATTTCCAATTCCCATTACCGGACGCCTGCCAAGGTAATCCGTCTGCTGGACTAAAAAGTTGTTTACAAGCAGACATGTTTGTGCTATACTATTCAGGTGTGAGTTGAGCCCATATTCAGTAAATGGATACTCCGACCTTTACTTAATATCTCACTTAGAATGGGCGTTTATCAAGTAGAAGGAGGTTATCGCAATGATAGCAAAGGAAAAGAAGCAGGCAATTATGAACGAGTACGCAAGAACACCTGGTGATACCGGTTCACCGGAGGTTCAGGTAGCAATTTTATCAGCAAGGATCCTGGAGCTTACCGAGCATTTGAAGGAGCATCCGAAGGATCATCATTCCAGAAGAGGACTTCTTAAGATGGTAGGTCAGAGACGTGGTCTGCTGACATATCTTAAGAGTGTTGATATTGAGAGATATCGTTCTCTGATTGAGCGTCTTGGAATCAGAAAGTAATCTTTCTGCGGGAGCAGAGAGAGGGAGAGAGCGGGGCAATCCGCTCTCTTTGTATTAGGAAGGAGAACATATGTACAAGAGTTATTCGATGGAGCTGGCGGGGAGAACCCTGACCGTAGACATCGGCAGAGTGGCAGCACAGGCCAATGGCGCTGCCTTTATGCACTATGGCGATACGGTTGTATTATCCACTGCAACGGCCTCCGACAAGCCGAGAGAGGGGATCGACTTTTTTCCCCTCAGCGTAGAATTTGAAGAGAAGCTTTACTCTGTGGGCAAGATCCCGGGAGGCTTTAACAAGCGTGAGGGAAAGGCATCCGAGAACGCCGTATTGACGGCCCGGGTGATTGACCGTCCTATGCGTCCGCTGTTCCCCAAGGACTACCGCAACGATGTGACGCTGAACAACCTGGTTATGAGCGTGGATCCCCAATGCCGTCCGGAGCTGGTGGCTATGCTGGGCTCTGCAATCGCAACCAGCATTTCGGACATTCCCTTTGCCGGCCCCTGCGCCACTACCCAGGTTGGCATGATTGACGGGGAATTTGTGATCAATCCCAGCCAGGAGCAGTGGAAGGTGGGAGACTTGAACCTGACGGTGGCATCCACCAGTGAGAAGGTGATTATGATTGAGGCCGGGGCCAATGAGATTCCGGAAGCCAGGATGCTGGAGGCCATTTACCTGGCCCATGAGGTGAACCAGACCATTATTGCTTTTATCAACCGGATTGTGGCAGAAGTTGGCAAGGAAAAGCATACCTATACCAGCTGTGCGGTTCCCCAGGAACTGTTTGCAGCCATCCAGGAGATCGTTCCGCCCCAGGAGATGGAAGCGGCCGTTTTCACTGACGAGAAGCAGGTGCGTGAGGAGAACATCCGCCAGATCACCGAGAAGCTGGAGGAGGCCTTTGCGGAGAACGAGGAGTGGCTGGAGGTGCTGTCCGAGGCAGTATACCAGTACCAGAAGAAGACAGTCCGCAAGATGATCTTAAAGGACAGAAAGCGCCCGGACGGACGTGAGATCAACCAGATCCGCAGGCTGGCGGCTGAGGTTGACATTATTCCGCGTGTCCATGGCTCTGCCATGTTTACCCGCGGACAGACCCAGATCTGCGATGTGGTAACCCTGGCTCCATTGTCAGAGGTACAGCGCATTGACGGCCTGGATGAGAATGAAGTAAACAAGCGTTATATGCATCACTATAATTTCCCCAGCTATTCTGTGGGAGAGACAAAGCCCAGCCGCGGCCCGGGACGCCGGGAGATTGGCCATGGGGCCCTGGCAGAGCGGGCGCTGATTCCGGTACTGCCCAGCGAGGAGGAGTTCCCCTACGCCATCCGTGCGGTATCCGAGACCTTTGAGTCCAACGGATCCACCTCCATGGCATCCACCTGTGCCTCCTGTATGGCATTGATGGCAGCCGGAGTGCCCATCAAGAAGATGGTGGCCGGTATTTCCTGCGGCCTTGTGACCGGGGAGACAGATGATGATTACATCGTGCTGACGGATATCCAGGGCCTGGAGGATTTCTTTGGAGACATGGATTTCAAGGTAACCGGTACCCGGGAAGGAATCACTGCCATCCAGATGGATATTAAGATCCATGGTCTCACCAGACCCATTGTGGAGGAGGCAATTGCAAGAACCAGGGAGGCAAGGCTGTATATTATGGACGAGGTAATGTCCAAGGCCATCGCCGAGCCCAGGAAGGAAGTTGGCCCCTATGCGCCCAAGATCATCCAGATTCAGATTGATCCTCAGAAGATTGGCGACGTGGTGGGACAGCGCGGCAAGACCATCAATGCCATCATTGACCAGACCGGCGTGAAGATTGACATCTCCGACGACGGGGCTGTATCCATCTGCGGAACGGACCAGGCCATGATGGACAAGGCCATGGAGATGATCCAGATCATTGTCACGGATTTTGAAGCCGGCCAGATCTTCAAGGGCAAGGTTGTCAGCATCAAGGAATTCGGCGCTTTCCTGGAATTTGCGCCTGGCAAGGAAGGAATGGTTCACATCTCCAAGATTTCCAAGGAGCGCATCAACCGTGTGGAGGATGTGCTGACCCTGGGAGACAAGGTGACGGTTGTCTGCCTTGGGAAGGACAAGATGGGACGGATCAGCTTCAGTATGAAGGATGTGCCCCAGCAGAAGCGATAAACAGGGTGATAGATATGCCATGCATGTATGCGCTGCCCGACAGATGGGGCGTGTGTATATTGTGCATGGCATATTGTACAAATTGGGAGTAGAGGTGATGGAATGTCCGGTTCTGTTGGTGATTTGATAAGTAGGTTTGCAAAAGATATAAAGCTTCTTTTTGGGAATGATTTGAGTCAGATTATTGTATACGGCTCTTATGCGAGAGGCGATTATACAGATCATTCGGACATTGATGTGATGATACTTGTAAAAACCTCGGAGGATGGTATCAGGAGTTATCTGGAACCTGTGTCAGATTGTGCGTTTGAGTATTTGATAAAATATGGTATTGACATCTCACCGGTAATTAAGAATGAAGTTCATTTTAACGATTGGGTAGACTATTTGCCATATTATCGTAATATCAAAGATGAGGGGCTGTTGATTCATGCAGGATAAGGAGAAAGAGCTTTCAAAGTATCGTTTATCATTAGCAAATGAGACGCTGGCAAATGCAAAAATGTGTTTAGACAATCAGTTTTTCAGAGATTGCATCAATCGCTCTTATTATGTTGCATTTTATGCAATAAAAGCAGTTTTAGCAGTAGAGGGCGTTGATTTTAAACGTCATAAAGATGCAGTTGCTTATTTTAATAAAAAATATGTGGCAGCAGATATTTTTCCGAAAGAACTGGGGAAAAGGCTGGGAAGGATAAAGATGATTCGCGAGGAAAGTGATTATAGTGATTTTTTTGTGGTTTCATCAGAAGATGCAGAAAAGCAGTATAAAACAGCAATTTTTATCCTGGAAAATGTACAGGCATATTTAAAAGAACAGAATATTTTAGATTGATTTCAAGAAAATCGCTGATAAAGAAAATGCTCGCCTCTGGCGGGCATTTTTCACAATATAGATTTGCGGAAGCTCTTGTAAATAGAGTAAAAAGTAATAAGTAGTATTATAAATACGCATTATTTTTTAATATGCTAGACGGGTAAATTTGAGTATGCTATACTGAATTATGTCATAAATGCTGTATATCCATCAGAGAATACCAAAGAAAAGCAAGAGGTTAAAATGTTGATCTGCAATAGAGAAGTGACTGGAAAAGCACGATAGATTTGTTTTCCTTTTGGAATCCACAAGGAGAAAGCAGATATGTGGTGCTTTTTTGTTTGCTCTGAACATGAAAATTCAGACATGCTCTGGAGTGACAGGAGGAAAATAGGATGACAGACGAAAAATATCCCCTTGCCCTGCCGCAGGGAAGCGTTCTTGCAGGACAATATATGATTGAGCGGGTGTTGGGGCAGGGAGGCTTTGGCATTACCTATGTGGCCAAGGACCATAAAACAGGAGAGATTGTGGCAATTAAGGAATATTTTCCGGATACGGTGGCAGTAAGGGGCAATGGACATACGGTTTCTCCTTATTCCAGGGAGAAAGAAGAAAACTTTCTCTATGGCAGAATGCGATTTCTAGATGAGGCCCAAACCCTTGCCGAATTTATCGGGACCCCCAATATTGTTCATGTTTACAGTTATTTTGAAGAGAAGAATACCGCATACTTTGTGATGGAGCTTTTAGATGGAATAAGCCTTCAGCAGTACATAGACAGGAGGGCCGGGAGCGTCGGATGGGAGGAGGCATTCTGTATTCTCAGCCCTATTTTGGATGCGCTGGATGCTGTCCACAGCAAGGGGATTATCCACAGGGATATCAAGCCGGAAAATATTATGATTACGCCTGAAGGAACAGCGAAGCTTCTGGATTTTGGCTCTGCCCGGTACAGCCTGGGAGAGAAAAGCCAGAGCCTGGATGTGGTTCTCACCTATGGATTTTCTCCTTGGGAGCAGTATTCAAGGCACGGAAAGCAGGGGCCCTATACGGATGTATATGCGTTGGCAGCAACCTTTTACTATGTACTCACTGGACAGGTTCCTCCTGATTCGATAGACCGTGCAGAGCAGGATACATGGATTCCACCCCGCCGTTTCAATCCCAGCATCCCAGTGAAGGTTGAGGCTGCGTTACAAAAAGCCCTTGCAATCCAGCCCGGGGATCGGTTTCAGGATGTATCTGCCTTTCGAAAAGCGCTGGGAACAGAGGAAATCAAAAAAGAAGTGGTTTCTGCCCGGAAATGGCTGTTATCCGCTGCCGCAGTACTTGGGGGTATTGCTGCAGCAGCTGTATGCATTCAAATATACAGAGGGATGCACAAGACCAAGGCCGGGCCCTTGGGTCCCCGATCGATACCGGCAGCCATGGAGGAGGGGAAGGAAGCGGGAGGGGCGGAAGGAACCAGAGAGCCGGAAGGAGGAGCTGGCTATGAATACGAGGTTGTAGAAGGAAGGGACAGTGGAATCATCATCAACAGTGATAATTAAGATGAAGGAGGAAAAGTTATGGCAATTGTGGAATGTAAAAACGGGCATATTTATGATCCGGACCAATCCCCGTCCTGCCCCTACTGTGGTAAGGAGAGCAATGCCATTCATTTTGACGAGAGCATGGAGCCTGCCAAAACAGGGAGAACGGTGGCGCCGGAGGGGTATCGCCGAAGGCAGGATGAACAGAACAGGACGGTGGCTGTCTTTCAGCGGAACTATCATTTTGAGCCGGTGGTGGGGTGGCTTACCTGCATTGAAGGCGCCGAAAAGGGAAAGGCCTATCATCTGTGGGCCAGGATCAATACCATAGGGCGGGGAGAAGGCATGGATGTCTGCATTCCATCCGACCCTACCATCTCAAAGGACACCCATGCAAGGCTGGCTTATGACCCTAAGCACAACAATTTTCAATTAATACCCGGGATGAGCACAAACAACATATATTTAAATGACGACCCGGTGTATGTTCCCGTAAAGCTGTCTGCATATGACCGCATTGAGCTGGGAAATACAAAGCTGCTGTTTGTACCCCTGTGCGGAGAAAGGTTTCAGTGGGATAAAGAGCAGGATACGGAGAAACGGCATGAAGAGTAGATTTTTGCCATGGGGCAGATACAGGGCGCCAAGCCCAAGAGAGCGCAGCACAACGCTGCAGCCTGCCGGTGATAGCCCAGGGACAGACATAAGGCGCCTGATGCGCTATCAGGTGGCAAATCTTCAGGGTTTGGGAACTTGTGAAAGACAGGAGGATGCCTTTGCCTTTTCCAATGTACTGGATCTGGCGCGGAGCCGGAAAAAGGGGCTGCTTGCGGTTCTTGCGGATGGTATGGGCGGTATGAGGGAGGGACGGTTGGCCAGCGATACGGCAGTCTCCAGCATAAGGCAGGAGTTTGAACATTTTGACCAGCAGGAAGGCATTGCTGGCCAGCTATATGAGAGCATCCTCCATGCAAATGAAAAAACCTTTTCCCTTTTACGGGGTGAGGGCGGAAGTACGGTAGTTGCATGTGTGATTTATGAGGGGAGCCTGTATTTTGCCAGCGTTGGGGACAGCTATCTGTATTTGAAAAGAAATGGGCAGCTGTTCCGTATGAACCGTCCCCAGAATATTTTGTACAGGGAATACCTGCGCTCCATCCAAAACGATACTATGGACCCCTGGTCAGCGGAGCAGAACGGCGAGAAGGCCGCCCTTTCCCAGTTTCTGGGTATGGAGAGACTGGAGGATGTGGATTTCCTGCGCCGTCCGTTCCCACTTATGCCGGGAGACATCCTCCTACTGTGCTCAGACGGGATTGCCGGAGTGCTCACAGAGGAGCAGCTGCTTCGATGCTGCACAGAGCCCAAGCCGAAGGAGATCTGTGATTCCCTTGAACAGCTGGTCAAGCAGGTGTCTGTGGGGCAGTATCAGGACAATTACACCGCACTTGTGATCCAATGCGGTTATTAAACAGAAAGGTTATGTGGTTGCGATGAAGAAAAAACAGTTTGGGATTTTGTTTGTGACAGTATTTTTTCTGATGTTTGGCTTATTCCCTGCAGCTGCACAGGCAGCAGACGCCCGTGACAGCGTTGCAGTTGTAAACACCAGAATGGAATACTCCAATGGGAGAGTCGATGATTTTGGCTGGGGAACAGGTTTTTTTGTGGGATATTTGGATCAGGATCCCACCTATCTGATCACAAATTATCATGTAATCAAAAGGTTTGTTTCGAATGGCTCAGGAGAGCTGCAAAAATATGTGGTCAGAAGTACAAAGGAGGAGGGAACCGTACGGGCAAAAATCAGGGTATATTACAGCTCTGACGATTATGAGGAGGCATACCTTGTAGGCGGCGATGAGATCAAGGATATTGCAATATTAAAGCTGGATAAGGCCACCTCCAAGCGCAGGGCGCTCCCACTGTGTGAGCCAACGGATGATATGGCCTTTTCCCAGGTATTTGCTATTGGGTATCCCGGCCTTTCCGAAAATGTATTTGTGGAGGCGACTACCTCCTGGGACAGCGCGGATGCTACTGCTACAGGCGGAATATTTGGACGGCTTCTGACTACAACCGGAACGGGGGTAAGAAGCATCCAGATAGATGCGGCTATCAATTCCGGCAATTCCGGCGGCCCTCTGATC
>CAJUQB010000028.1:0-3937 GCA_910588285.1 uncultured Lachnospiraceae bacterium | reverse complement strand
AGGATAATCAGGTGCTTGGGATCAATTCGCAGACAGTCTACGATGATACGGGAAGTACTTATTATGCGGTCAGCATATCGGAGGCTATGGATCTGCTCAAGCAGTATAGCGTGCCCTATGTGCTGGCCACGCCTGCTGCCGCCAATTCGGAAACTGCCGACAAACCGGATGAGGCGGGTCAGGCTCCCGAAGGCACGGGTGCAGCAGCTTCGGGAGGAGAAGCAGGCAGTCAGCCTGCTGTGCCGGCACCGGAAGGGGAGCCTGGCGGGCAGCCGGATGCGGCAGCCGGGACAGATGAAGCAGACAGCCAGCCGAAGGAAGGGGCGGGCGGGTATGGCCTGTGGATTGGGATTGGCATGATAGCAATTGCTGCTGCCATTGTTCTTGTCGGTGTTGCTGCTGCCCGTAAATCAAAGGTTTTTGTCCCTAAAGCCGGGGAAGCAAAGCGTCCCTATGTCCGCTCCGTGGCTCCCCAGCACAGTGGAATGCGCATGGAGGTATCGGGCCGTGGGATTGTAATCGGACGCAGCACCGTGGAATGCGCCCTGACCTATCAGGAGGATACGCCCGGCGTCAGCTCGCGGCATTGCTCCTTAGCCTGGGACAGCAGCACAGAAGCATTTCTTTTGATTGATTTGGGTTCCACCTATGGCACGTTCCTGCAGAACGGACAGCAGCTAAAATCAGGCGTGGAATACCGTCTGGGGGCGGGAGACAGCTTCTACCTGGGGGATCGGGGGAATATGCTGATCCTGGAGAGGGAGTAGCTGGACATGAGATTAGATAGTGTGATTTATTCAAGTGCAGGGGGACGGGAAATCAATGAGGATTCTACCGGGGCGGCAGATCTGGCAGACGGGAAGCTGTTTGTCCTTGCAGATGGGCTGGGCGGGCACCAGTATGGCCAGCTGGCGTCAGGTTGTGTGACAGAAGCCATGCTTAGCGCCCCAAAGCCTGCCCCAGGGGATGATCTGCCGGGCTGGCTTCAGCAGCAGATACGATCTGCGAATCAGAAGCTTCTTGACCTGCAAAAAGAAAAAAATGCGAAGATGAAAAGCACTATTGTGGCATTAGCGATCCAGGAGGGCGGCACTTCCTGGGCCCATGTAGGGGATTCCAGGCTCTACTATTTCCATCAGGATGCGATCCTTGGAGTTACGGAGGATCATTCGGTTGCCTACCGAAAGTACAGGGTCGGCGAGATTACAAAAGCCCAGATTGGCCAGGATGTGGATCAGCCCCGCCTGCTTCGGACGCTGGGAAATATAGACCATTGGCAGCCGGAACTGGGGGCAGGCAGAAGCCCGGAACCCGGGGATGCCTTCCTGCTTTGTTCCGACGGTGTCTGGGAGTATCTCTATGAGGAGGAGCTGCTGATTGACCTGCTCAAAGCCGGCACCGCCCGGGAGTGGGCAGAGCTTCTTCTGCTTCGCGTCATGGGCAGGATACGGCCCGGGAACGATAATTTATCCCTGATTGCGGTGTTGGTTCACTGATCTGCCAGCAGATAGGAAAGGTGAGGCCAGGACTGTATATTAGGTTTGAAATGGAGGCGCTGCCATGAAGGATGTTTGTTATAGCTGTTTTCAAGAAAAAAATGAAGAGGGCCCCTGCTCCCACTGCGGATATGACCCAAAGCAGGATCAGGGAAAATATGACCATGCGCTGCCTCATGGCACGGTATTGGCGGGAATGTATGTGATAGGCAGGGTGTTAGGCCAGGGAGGCTTTGGCATTACCTATGGGGCCCAGGAATATAAAAGCGGGAAGCTGCTGGCAGTGAAGGAGTTCTATCCGGATACCATGGCTCGGCGGGGCTCCTCCAATACGGTTGTTCCTTATGCCGGGGAACGGGGCAGGGATTTTGCCTATGGGAAGGAGATGTTCCTGGAGGAGGCAAAGACCCTGGCACAGTTCCAGAAGAATCCCAATATTGTCCATATCTACACCTATTTTGAAGAAAATAATACGGCCTACTTTGCCATGGAATACATGGAGGGGATCGATCTGCGCCGGTACATAGAGGATCACGGAGGAAGGCTTGGCTGGAGGGAAGCCAGAGAGCTGCTGCTGCCGGTAATGGAAGCTCTCTCCGCTGTTCATGAAAAAGGGCTGATCCACAGGGATATTAAGCCGGAAAATATTATGGTTACGCCTGCAGGAACAGCGAAGCTTCTGGATTTTGGCTCTGCCCGGTACAGCCTGGGAGAGAAAAGCCAGAGCCTGGATGTGGTTCTCACCTATGGATTTTCTCCTTGGGAGCAGTATTCAAGGCACGGAAAGCAGGGGCCCTATACGGATGTGTATGCGTTGGCGGCAACCTTTTACTATGCGGTGACCGGCATAGTCCCGCCGGACTCCATTGACCGGGTGGAAAAGGACGATTTGGTTATGCCCAGTAAGCTGGGGGTCAAGCTTCCGCCCCAGCAGGAGCAGGCCCTCTGCGGTGGCCTTTCCGTGCTTCCGGAGAACCGCTTACAGACCATCCAGGCGCTGCGCAGCGCACTGTATGAAGGCCGGAAAACCATTCTTTTCCAGCGGACAAGGTGGAAAAAGAAGAGCAGGAGGAAGGGAATCGGCTGGACGATTCTGCGGATTGCAAATATAATCATCGTGGTGGTGATTGGGGCGGTAATCATAACTGCCATTGCCCAGAGCATAACGACTCAGGTTTCGGATCGGCCCTGTGACAGTGGAAGCTATTCCGGAGATTGGTGCAACGGACAGCCAGATGGGCAGGGAATCATGCTTTTCACAAACGGAGATTCCTATGAAGGAGGATGGGAATACGGAAAAATGTCCGGAACCGGGACCATGGATTATGCCGACGGCTCCAGCTATGAGGGAGGCTGGAAGTGGGGAGACAGATCCGGGCAAGGAACCATGGTCTATGCCAATGGGGACAGATACGAGGGAGAGTGGGACTTTAACCAGAAGGAGGGCATGGGAACCATGGTCTATGCCAATGGGGACAGGTATCAAGGAGAGTGGTCTCTTGACGGGAAAAAAAACGGAATCATGAACTACGCCAATGGGGATTCCTATGAGGGCAGTTGGTCGGTAGAGCAGAGGTCCGGAACCGGGACCATGGTCTATGCCACTGGAGACAGGTATGAGGGAGAATGGCTGTTTGGCCGGGAATCCGGAAACGGAGAAATGACCTATGCCAATGGGGATTGGGCAAAAGGGATATGGAGCGGCGGAACACACGATTTGGGTTCCTGCTCAGTGACCTATGAAAATGGAGATCATTATGAGGGAGAGTGGGCCTATGGACAGCGGGAAGGGGCCGGAACCATGGAGTATGCCAA
Organism: uncultured Lachnospiraceae bacterium; assembly: GCA_910588285.1. GTDB lineage: Bacteria > Bacillota > Clostridia > Lachnospirales > Lachnospiraceae > 14-2. The sequence continues at coordinate 626 of CAJUQB010000028.1, read as the reverse complement.
TGGGGATCATTATGAGGGAGAATGGTCCCTTGACCAGAAAACCGGAACCGGCAGCATGGTCTATGCCAATGGGGAGAGCTATGAGGGGGAATGGAGCTATGATGATAGAACCGGCAGAGGGACATATACATTTTCGGATGGAACCAGGATTACTGCCAATTGGAACCAGAATCGAGTTATCATGGATGATACAGGAGTAATTACAAAGCCGGACGGAACAGAATATAAGGCTGTCTGGATGGATGGGAAGCTGCAGATGGAGGCATATGGATCGTAAAAGTTTTGTTGCATAAACCGATATAAAATAATAAAATAGAGATAAAAAAGTATGAATTGAAACGGAAGAACCATACTAACAAAGGAGGTGTTTATCATGGCAACTTCAAGTATCACAAAGAATTTTGTCATTTCCGGCAAGGAACAGGTGGAGATGTTTGTCAATGCGATTGAAGAATCTGCCAAGAACCGTCCTGTTCATATACCAGTAGCAGCAAGCGAAATAACAGATGATGCAGAACTGCTTGAATTTATGCGAATGAGAAAAAAGGCAAATGACAGAAAAAAACAAATATAGCCTGAATTATTCATGGCACCACAAGCCCATTCCTGAATTGTACCCCCGCCAG
>CAJUQB010000027.1 GCA_910588285.1 uncultured Lachnospiraceae bacterium | reverse complement strand
GATTCGGAACCCGGAGCATAAGAGGGATACAATTTGTGCCATTTGCCATGCACAAAATATAAATGCTCCATTGGTCGGGCAGCTCATCATTTTCCCCATTATACCTTGCTCCCGCCCATTTATCAACTGCGCAAAATAACCAAAAATGAAGAAAAACCTCCTACTCCTTCCCCTCCAGAATCATCTCCACCCTGCACCGCTTCTTATAGCAGGCAATCCCGTATCCCAGCACCCGGTCGATCCCCCATTCCCAGAACAGCTCCGTATAGTTGTTTTTCCCGATCTGCTCTAAGGCAGCCCGGCAGCCTGCCTCCAGGTTGCCGTCCTCGGCGTATTTCACCTCAATGACAATCCCAAGGTCCTGTTCCGCAGCCTCCACCAGGATATCACTGTACCCGTCCCCGGATTCCTGGTTGGAGGATACGCTCCAGGTTGTTTTATAACTCAAAAGGCCCAATAAAATTCCATGGTAAAAGTTTTCTTTCAGGTCCTTGCGCACCGCTGTGTCCCGAATGCTGACGGTCCGCTTTAAGTACCGGCCAAGCTGCTCCTGAACCTTCGCTGCATCCCCCTTGGCAAAGGCTTCGCAGAAAGACTCCAGGGCCGCTCCGTCCCGCCGGGCGTCCTCCTGGAACCACTCCAGGATCTGCCTCTCAAAAATACTGAGGATCTCCTGGTTGGGAATCATAAGCTTCCGCCTTCCTCCTTCCGGCTTCCCCTCCTGGGTCAGATAGCCCGTGGTGTACAGCACGCTCCACAGGTTGTCAATGGAATCAAACAGCTCCTTGTAGGTCAGCTCCTGGCAGACTTTCTTCTCCACCGCCTCCCCTGCCATCAGCTGCTCCAGCTCACGGCGCGTCATACCGTCTCCCATCCGGATAAATCGCCGGATGATGTCGCTACTGCTGGTATTGCTCCAGTATTCCTCCGGATCCGCATCCGGCTCCAAACGCAGCTTGCTGCAATAGCAGATCACATCCCAGGGACAGTAAACGTCCACATTTCCAAAATGATAGCCATCATACCATTCCTTTATTCGCCCATAGCATTCCAAAAGCCCGTAATATTCCAAAAGCTCCTTCACTTCACGGTCTGTAAAGCCAAAGTACTCATTGAACTGGACATCTCCAACGCTCAACACCCGCAAATTGTTCAGCCCTGTGAAAACGCTCTCCTTGGAAAGCCGAAGGCAGCCGGTCAGCACTGCAAACTGCAGGCTGTTATTGGTCTTTAGCCCAGCTCCCAAAAGGTTACGGATGAGATCCACCATCTGGCCATAGTAGCCCCCCTCAAAGGCCTTGGCCAGGGGCACGTCGTACCCGTCGATCAGTATGATGGCCTTGCGCCCGTAATACTTCTGCAGCAGCCTGGACAGGGTCTTAAGGCTCCCCATCAGCGCTGCGTCCCCCATGATAAACATTTCCTTCCCGGTCGTGTCAACTGTTACCAGCTGATTATACATCTCTTTTTCACGGGCATCAAAGCATTCCGCCTCCATAAGGTTCCGGAACTGCAATGCTTCCCTTCCAACCTCCGAGCACAGCATGGCCCGGGCTGTCTCGAAGCTGTCTCCGCTGACATCCTTAAGGCTTAGGGAGATCACCGGGAACTTCCCCATATATTCCTGACACAATGCCGTCTCCCCTGCAATCTCCAGACCATCAAAAAGCTCTTTCTTACAGCCCACCTCCAGAAAGCATTTCAGCATGCTCATATTCAGGGATTTCCCAAACCTCCTGGGACGGGTAAACAGGTTTACCTCCCCCCAGTCATTCAGCAGCTCCCGGATCAAACCGGTTTTATCAATGTAGTAAAATCCCTCCATACGGATCTTTTCGAAATTCTCAATCCCAATGGGAAGCTTGCATTTCCTGTCCATAGCCGCCGCTCCTTCCACTCCCTTTTATCCACATTATACCCCGGCCCTTCCGGCAAGTCAACAAACTGCCCCAAACAAAACATGGACAGGGCATACATACCTGTCGCTCTGTCCATAAATAATATTTTTTAAGTTTTCTATCCCTTCACAGCCCCGGCCATCAAGCCCTTGGCAAAATACTTCTGGAAGAAGGGGTACACCACAAGGATCGGCAGGATCCCTACCACTGCCACTGCCATACGGATTGTGGTGGAGGGAAGCTCCGCTGCAGATGCCCCCGCGCTTCCGCCCAGGGAGGCCAGCACGGAAATACTGTTGTTCACTGCATTGAGCCAGGCCTGGATTGAATACAGGGCCTTGTCGTCAATGTAGTACATGGAGTTCTGCCAGTCGTTCCAGTATGCGATACCGCTCATCAGTCCAACGGTTGCCAGGATCGGCACTGACAGGGGCAGTACCAGCCGGATGAAGATGGTGATCTCCTTGGCCCCGTCAATTCGGGCAGATTCATAAATATCCTCTGGAATGCTGTTCTCAAAATAATTCCGCATCAGGGTAATCATGAATGCATTCATCAGAAGACTGGGCACCAGCAATGCAAACAGCGTATCCTTAATATGGAATACAGAAGTATAATTGATGTAAGTAGCCACCAATCCACCGTTGAACAGCATGGTAAAAATCACCAAAAAGTTCATGATCTTCACCCCCGGCAGCTTCCGCTTGGAGAGCACATAGCTGGTCAATGATGTCAATATCACGCTTATGATTGTACCCACAATCGTCACCACAATGGTAATGCCATAAGCCCGCACAAAGGTCATTGCATTTTTGCCAATGTAGGCATAGGCATCCAGGGAGAGCTTCTCCGGCAGAAAGGTGTAGCCGTTCATCAGAGCCACCGCATCATCCGTAAAGGATGCAATCACCAGCAGCAGGAAGGGCATCAATGCCATCACGGACAGAAAAATCATTACGATATGGGCTGCAGCCCGCCATCTTTTTTGATCCTTTGAAACCATATCCACACCTCCTAAAATACTGAACTGTTCTTATCCAGCCTGCGCACAACGGCATTGGCCGCAACAATGAACACAAATCCAACCACAGACTGCAGGAAGCTGGCCGCTGCCGACATTCCAATGTTATTGTTCACCAAAAGCGCCTTGTACACATAGGTATCAATAGTCTCTGTGGCCTTTACAAGAGCCCCCTGATGCATGGGCACCTGATAGAACAGGCCGAAGTCCGACCGGAAGATCTGGCCGATATTTAAGATCATCAGCATCACAATGGTGGGACGCAGCAGAGGCAGGGTGATGGTCTTGATCTGCTGCCACTTGGTGGCCCCGTCCAGCATGGCGGCTTCATAGTAGGACTTGTCAATCCCCAGAAGGCTGGACAGGTACAGAAGCATACCGAATCCGATCTGCTTCCACTGCTGCACAAAGGTCAGGATAAAGGGCCAGTACTTTGCCTCCATATACCAGGAAACACCCTCTTCCTTCCCCATCAGGCCCTTCACAATGGTATTGTTGATAAGACCGGTATCCGCTGCAAAAAATGCATACACCAGGTAGGCAATGACTACCATGGACATCAGGTACGGCAGAAGGATTGCCGTCTGATAGAACTTTTTGGCTGTTTTATTTAAAATTTCGTTAAATAGAATGGCTACGGAAACCCCCAGCACAATTCCGATCAGTATCCAAATCACATTGTATAATATGGTATTGCGGATCATAATCGCCGCATCGCTGCTGGCAAACATAAACCGGAAATTCTTAAGCCCGATCCAGTCGCTGCCGGTAATCCCCTTGCTGTAGCTAAAGGACTTAAAGGCCAGCTGCAGGCCGTACAGCGGCATATAATTGTTGATAATCAAATATACAAAGCCCGGAATGGCCATCAGATAAAACGGCATCCAGTGCTTCCAGTTTGTTTTCCTATTCTTCTTGCTCTTTGCACCCATTTGGACTCCCTCAACTCCCTGAAATTCGTCAACACTTCTCTTCCCAGATCCCCTTGCAGCAATCTCCTGTAGATACAGCAGGGAGGACAGTCCCTCCCTGCCGTCTTTTCAAAATATGAAATCTACTTTTATTTTACTGTCCGAGCCATGCATTCAGCTGCTGCTGATTGGCTGCAATCACATCATTGATGCCGTTGGCCTCCAGCTTCTGTACAAATTCCTCCACATAAGCCTTGGTAGCATCCTCGCTCTCACACATTCCGTTCTGCAGTGTGGGCAGGTACTCCAGGATGGTTGAGTAGATCACGGAGGACTCGGTCTGGAACTGGGAATCGTCGAACATGTAGCCCAGGATCTGGGAGGTTGTGGCCTCTGCCTCCATGGCCTCCCGCTTCTCCACATAGTCGTCTCCTGCCGGGGATTCCACATAGATTTCCCGATCATTTCCTCCACAGTAGAACAGTGTAATATACGAGCCGTTAACCTGAATTACTTTATCGCTTACCTTTTCATAGTTGATGCCTTCCCGGCCATATTTTATAAGATTTGCCACTTCTGTATTGCTATAGATCAGGTTCAGCATATCCATAGCCTTATCCGGCCGCTCGGAATTGGACGCAATCCCCCACATATACTCTGTAACTGCCGCCGTATTAATTCTTGGTTCCACCAACACACACCATCCCAGCTCGTCTGGATTCTGTGCACCATAGGTAGCACGCTGTTTCTCATTAATGGAAGCCACCATGGTCAGCAGCTGGCCGGAATTGGCATATGACTGCGCCGTATTGGTGTCAGTGGGATCTCCGCCGATGAGGCCATCCTGTCTCCACTTATAGGCACGCAGACAAAACTCCTCAAACATCTCAGATGCATAGATATTTTCAATCGTTGTTCCCCCATCCAGGATCGCACCATAGGAGCATTCGGAGCCAAATCCCTCATAGCCAACCAGCCAGTATAGATAATTCAGCTGTCCCTGCCCTACATAGAAAGGCATTACCTTCTCGTCCTCCGTCCCTGCTGTCGCCTCTTTAAAGTCATACAGCAGCTTCTCCAGGTCATCCATTGTCCCCTTTTCCGGAACTGTAATATTATACTTGTCAGTCAATGTTTTGTTGTAGGCAAAGCCGTTTGCATTCGCATTCATTGACTGTGCCGGCACTGCCAGCTGCTTGCCGTCTACATTTCCCGTCTCCATCAGGTCGCCCATCAGCTCCACCAGCTTTGCTCCTCTATTCTGGAGCAGGTTGTCGGTATTCATATCATACAGGATATCAGAGCCTACCAGAGAGGATAAGCTGTTGACGGTAGCCACATGAACCAGGTCAATCTTCTCACCGCCGGCCACTGCCATGCTGGTGGTATTTACAATCTCATCAATCCAAACAAATTGAAGATCAATTTTACAGTTAATCTCCGGAACCGTGATGGCGTTAATGGCCTCCTCCAGCTCCGCCTCTCCCTCAATCTGGGTTCCCGGCAGGGTCACTACCTGGATGGCTACGGTGTAGGGTTCCTCCTCCATATCAATATCTGTGGAAATGTCTCCCCCGCCCTGCTCTGTCTGGGCATCCCCGCCTCCATTGGCCGGTGCATCGCCTCCATCCTTGCTGCCGCCGTCTCCGCCGCAGCCTGCCAGCAGGGTTGCGGCCATTGCCGCTGCCAATAAACTGCTTACAAACCTTCTTTTCATACTTTTTCTCCTTCCCTTTTTCTGTGCTCTCATTTTCTTCCGTCAAAAGCCTTGCAGGAGTCAAAGCTCCCGATGCCGGCAGTCTCTTAGCCCGCTGCTCACAGGAATAAAATATGCACATCTGATGGTATTATTGTAATCCTATCAGTTGTGCATATGTTGCAAATTTATGATGTAATAATAGTACAATTCTTACCTTTTACCGAACTGATTCCGATATTCCCGGGGCGTAAACCCGGTATATTTCTTAAACAGCTTGGTAAAATAGGAGTAATTCTCACATCCCACACAGTCTGCAATAAAATTAATGGTATATTCGCTGTCCTTCAGCAGGCTGCTGGCAATCTGGATCCGCCGCTCCGTAATATACTCGGTCAGGGACTTTCCTGTCTCCCGCTTAAAGATCCGCATCAGATACTGGTCATTGACATGGATCAATGCTGCCAGCTCTTCCACATAGATCTTCTCCCGGATGTGATCCTCAATGTAGGACTTGACGCATTCCATCCGATTCTGCTGGTTGTCCTTCGGCTCCTCCCTCTGCTCCTGCACCTGCTCCACAATCCGGGCAATCTCCTGGCGGGCTGCGGCCTGCTCCTGCTGCCGGCAGAACTGCTGCAGCAGTCCGTTCAGCTCTTCATAATCAATGGGCTTTAAGATGTAATCTATCACCTGGCTTTTCATGGAACGCTTAATATAGGAAAAATCCGCATGGCAGGTCACCATTATGCAGGCAGTCTGAGGGTATGCTGTCCGGATATATTCCACCAGGGACAGGCCGTCCTCCCCGGGCATTTCTATATCACAGAGCATCAGGTCAATCCTGTTTTTTTCAAAAACAGCCCGGGCCGTGGATCCATCCTGGGCTGTCAGCACCTCGGTAAAGCCGTACTTTACCCAATCCACCCTCTTTTTTAATGCGTTTAATGCCACAATCTCATCGTCTACCAGTAAAATTTTCATCGTACTCCACCCCTTCCTCTGCGTAGAACAGCGGCATAATAAGCTCCACATTGGTGCCGGAATAATGCTCGTCCCGCCAGATCCGAAGATGGCTTTTTTTTCCGCTGTAGAGATACTTCAGCCGCTCAATGGAATTCTGGATCCCAACCCCCAGCCCTTCCTGAAGCCTGCCTGTCTCCTGAAAGATACGAATCTTCTCCTCCACTTCATCCGAGATCCCTTCCCCGGTGTCTGCCAGACGCACCCGGAACATGGGCTGCCCATCCTCCTCCTGATGATATTCCCCGATCACATAAATATTGATCTTATTGCCGATCTTTAGGGAATGCTTGATGGCATTTTCCGCAAAATTCTGGATCAGCAGAGGCGGAATCAGAGCATCGGCAAGCCCTTCCTCGTATTCCACAATCGAAAAGAACAGCTCCGGGAACCGTGCTTTCTGAATCTCAAAATAGTTCCGGATATGGTCCATCTCCTGCTTCAAGGTCACAAAGGCTGCATTCACCTTCACAATATACCGGAAATATTTGGAGATGCACAGAACCATTTTCTGAATCAGAGGATACTCCTCCGGCTCATAGCTATAGAGGATATTCATGGCATTCAGAATAAAATGGGGCTGAATCTGCTGGCTTAAGTACCGCATCTTGATATCCTTCCGCTCCAGCTCCTTCTCATAGACGCCGATCTTCAGCTCCTGCACCTGCTCCATCATATCGTTGAAGCTGCGGTTAATCTGTTCAAATTCTCTGCCCTCATTTCCCGTCCGGATCCGGTATCCCAGATCCCCTGCCTCGATCCGGTCAATGGCCCGCTCCAGCCTCCTGAGAGGCTGATTCACCTGCCGATGGATATACAGAAGCAGCAGCGGGATCACCAGAAGGGTAAGCCCCACGGATACGACCTGCACCACATAGATGGCAACGGGCAGATTCCTGGCCTGTGCGTTCCATTCCACTACCTCAATCAGCTTCAGGCCGTATTTTTCCATGGGAACCGTATAGACCTGATACCTTCCGGACTGCCGCAGCTCCTCCAGCGTCATGTTGGTCTCCTCCATATAGGCAGCTCCTGCACCTGTAAACCGTGTCTCCTCCAGATTGGTAAAAAAGGCGGTGCGCTCCTTCCCCAGCTGATCCAGCTCCAGGCTGCCCAGGGCCCACTCCAAATTGACGATTACGCCGAAATTGCTGCCCCTCCAGGAGGAAACTCCGAACAAAATCGGCGTCTCCTGCAGAATACGGAACTCCCAGCTCCCATTCTGGGTCCCTTCCTCTGGCTGCGCATTCTCAACCATGCTGCGGCAGTTTTTGTAATCAATGCCCGTATAGCCATCCATCAGCACCAGCTCGCTCTCCGGAAAGGTAAAAAAGACCTGATCCACCCAATGGTATTCCTGCCGGACATCCTTCAGCTCCTCCCTGGCCATCACCAGGTTGGAGGAGAGCTCACTGTGGGCAATATCCTTCCCCTTTTGGGCCAGGGTGATGATGGTAGTTTCATTGAAGCACATAAAAAGCAGCCGTTTGCTGGCCCGGTCCAGCACATCCTCAAAGGTACTCACCTTCATCTCCAGTGCATTCTTGGTCTCCGCTGCCAGCTGCTTCCGATTCTCCGATAGAACCATATTGGACAGCAGAAGGGTCATAATATTGATGGGCAGCACCAGCACAATCACCACCACCACAATCCGGGCAATGGTAGATTGGAAAATATTCCGTTTATGTATTGTATGGTCACTGTTTTTCATTTCTTTCCCTCTCAATATCCTAAGTATATCCCAAGTCCCTCAAAGAAACAATAAAAATTTCTTTACACCGTCCATTCGATTCATTATAATATAGACAGTAACATGATACTATCATAGAAAGGACGGAAAGGGATGGTGATTGTATGCCAAGTGCAGCAGATATTATCAGAGATTCCATTATTGAATTTTCAAGATTGCAGAAATGGATGCTGTCCGTTCGGGAAAAGGATCCAGAGACTTACGATTCCATGCATGAGCGGTATATTGAATTGAAGGTTACATTGTCCAGCCTGGGGGTTAATCTCACCGAACTGGATAAAATCAAGGATTGACCGTTTGCCGGCAGGAGGGAACCCTTTGGGGTTCCCTCCTGTATTTTACTATGAAAATTTTCCTGAAAAAATCATGTCAGGCCATTTTCCTTGACATGATTTCCTTATTGCTTCCTTTCAAATCCGCGCATCCATTTCTCTTATATTTCTGCAAAGGCATCCCTACCCCTGCCCATAATAAGCGTTCTCCCCATGCTTCCGATAAAAATGCTTCTCCTGGATATATCTGGGCGCCGGGAGCACCTCCTGATTATTCTGCTCTGTCAGGCGGGCCATCCGGGCCACCTCCTCCAGCACCACTGCATGGTATACTGCTTCCGCAGCATCCTTGCCCCATGCAAAGGGCCCATGATTGCAGCAGAGGATTGCAGGCGTGTAGACAGGACAGATGCTCCGCTCTGTCAGCGTCTCAATGATCACAAGGCCCGTGTTCTTCTCATAATCTCCTTCTACCTCCCCCTCTGTCAGGCTCCTGGTACAGGGAACCGGCCCCAGGAAATAGTCTGCATGGGTGGTGCCGTAAGCCGGAATGTCCCGCCCTGCCTGGGCCCAGGCTGTGGCCTCTCTGGAATGGGTGTGTACAATCCCTCCCAATTCCGGGTATTTTTTGTAGAGCTCCAGATGGGTTTTGGTGTCCGAGGAGGGATGATACTGCCCCTCCACCTGGTTTCCCTCAAGATCCATGACCACCATGTCCTCCCAGGACAGCTTCTCATAGCTGACGCCGCTGGGCTTGATCACAAAATACCCGCTTTCCTGGTCCCTGCCGCTGACATTTCCCCAGGTATAGGTGACAAGCCCCCGCCTGGGAAGCTCCATATTGGCCTCGTATACTGATTTTTTTAATGTCTCTAACATGCGTTTCTCCTTATTTCAGACACTCTGCGGCCGCCCGCTCAATGGGAAGCCCCTGCAGATACTGCTCCATGAAGGCATCAAAGCCTGTCACATCCTCCGGCACCGGCTCCAGCACACTGCCCTGGTCGCCGTCAAAGATCACATCATCCAGATACTGCTGCAGGGTCTTCTCCTGCCCGTTCTTCCGATAAGCTGCCAGAAGGGCAATGCCCCAGGCGCCCCCCTCCCCGGCCGTCTCCATCACTGCAATGGGGGCATTTACTGCTGCTGCCATCATGCGCTGCCCAACCACCGGAGTCTTAAAAAATCCGCCATGGCCCATCAGCCGCTCCACCGGTACCTGCTCCTCCTTAAACAAAATATCAAGACCAGCCTTCAGCGCTCCCAGAGCCGAATAGAGATGGGTGCGCATGAAATTGGCCAGGGTCATCCTCCCATCCGGCATCCGCACAAACAGGGGCCGTCCCTCATTGAGGTCTGTCACCGGCTCCCCGGACAGGTAATTGTAGGACAGCAGGCCGCCGCAATCAGCCTCCCCCTTAAGGGCAGACTCAAACAGGGCGGTATACAGGGTATTCTTGTCCACCTTCGTTCCAAACAGCTCCAGGCATTCCTCCAGCAGGGAAATCCAGGCGTTCAGGTCTGAGGTACAGTTGTTGCAGTGCACCATGGCCACCGGGCTTCCGTCGGGAGTGGTCACCATGTCGATCTGAGGATACACCTTTGTCAGCTCCCGGTCCATCACCACCATGGCGAAGATAGAGGTTCCCGCGGACACGTTCCCGGTGCGGACCCCCACACTGTTGGTGGCTGCCATGCCGGTTCCCGCATCCCCCTCCGGCGGGCAGAGCAGGATTCCGGCCGCAAGCTCCCCGGATGGATCCAGGAGACGTGCTCCTTCCTCCGTCAGGCTCCCGGCAGCTTCCCCGGCCAGCAGAACCCTGGGAAAGATATCGTTGAATTTCCAGGAATAGCCCCGGTCTGCAATCAGTTCATCAAACTGCCCGGCCATCCGCTGGTTGAAATCCCGGGTTACCGGGTCAATGGGAAACATCCCGGAGGCATCCCCCACCCCAAGGACCTGTTCCCCGGTGAGCTTCCAGTGGACATAGCCGGACAGGGTGGTGAGAAAGGCCACATCCTTCACATGGGGCTCCCGGTTTAAAATCGCCTGGTACAAATGGGCAATGCTCCACCGCTGGGGGATGTTGAACTGAAATACCTCTGTCAGCTTCTCCACTGCCTCCTGGGTCATGGTATTGCGCCAGGTGCGGAAGGGCACCAGCAGCTCCCCGCGGCTGTCAAAGGCCAGGTATCCATGCATCATGGCACTGATGCCAATGGCCCCCACCTTGGTCAGGGAAATGCCGTATTTTCTTTTCACAGTGTCCTTCAAGTCCCGGTAGCTCTCCTGGAGCCCCTGCCACACCTGATCCAGGCTGTAGGTCCAGATGCCGTTCAGAAGCTGGTTCTCCCACTCATAGCTTCCCGATGCCAGAGGCACGCCGGCCTCATCAATCAATACTGCTTTGATTCTTGTGGAGCCCAGCTCAATTCCCAGTACAGCCTGCCCCGTTGTGATGATTTCTACACTCATAAATTCCATCTCCTTTTTGAATGGGACCTACACATTCTCAATCTGCCAGTCAATGGGAGCAATCCCATGCTCCTCCAAAAACCGGTTTGCCTGGCTGAAATGACGGCATCCGAAAAACCCTCTGTGGGCAGAAAGGGGACTTGGATGGGGCGCCTTTAAAATCAGGTGCTTTGGGTTATTCAGCATGGGAATCTTGCTCTGTGCCGGCCTTCCCCACAGCAAATAGACAATGGGACGGTCCTGATCATTTACCGCCCGGATGATCGCGTCGGTAAATTGCTCCCAGCCTCTGCCCTGGTGGGAGTTGGCCTGATGGGCCCGCACTGTCAGCACCGTGTTCAGCATCAATACGCCCTGGCCGGCCCATTTTACCAGATATCCGTTGTTGGGAATATAGCAGCCCAGGTCGTCCGAAAGCTCCTGGTAAATATTCACCAGGGAGGGCGGAACCTCCACCTGGGGCCTCACGGAAAAGCAGAGCCCATGGGCCTGATTCACATTGTGGTAGGGATCCTGGCCCAGGATCAGTACCTTCACCTGGCTAAGGGGCGTTAAGTGCAGGGCATTGAAAATATCCTCTGCCGGCGGAAAAACCTGTGTTCTGCTGTACTCCTGCCGGACAAATTCATACAATTCCTTATAATATGGCTTCCGAAATTCTCCGCCGATGGCTGGCAGCCAGTCATTGCTGATCCCACTCATATATCTTCTCCTCAACCTTTATCTTCTGACCGAGATCCCTTCCCCGGCCAGATAGTCCTTCAATTCCCGGATCTCCAGCTCCTTGTAGTGGAACAGAGAAGCTGCCAGGGCCGCATCCGCTCCGCCCACAGTCAGCGCATCCCGAAAATGCGCCATGGTTCCCGCACCGCCGGAGGCGATCACAGGAATGGAAACATGGGACGCAATCTGTTGTGTCAGCTCCAGGTCATAGCCTGCCTTGGTGCCGTCGCAGTCCATACTGGTAAGCAGAATCTCTCCTGCTCCCAGCTCATTGACCTTCATGGCCCATTCCACTGCATCCATTCCCACATCCACGCGGCCGCCGTTTTTGTAGATATTCCAGCCGCTGCCATCTGCCCTTCTCCTGGCATCAATGGCCACCACCACACACTGGCTGCCGAACTTGTCCGCAGCCTCTGCCACCAGGCCGGGATTGCTGATGGCAGAGGAATTGATGGAAATCTTATCGGCGCCCTCCCGCAGCAGCACCTTAAAATCCTCCACGGTGCGGATCCCTCCTCCCACCGTAAAGGGGATAAACACCCGCTCCGCTACCCTGCGAACCATATCAACCACGGTGGCCCTGGCATCAGAGGAGGCAGTGATATCCAGAAATACCAGCTCGTCGGCTCCTGCTTTATCATATGCCTCGGCAATCTCCACCGGGTCGCCGGCATCCCGCAGATTTACGAAATTCACACCCTTTACCACTCTCCCGTCATGAACATCCAGACAGGGAATAATCCGTTTTGTAAACATGCCTATGCACCTCCCACTGCTGCAAAAGCCCCAAGGATCTGCAGTCCCGCATCGCTGCTTTTTTCCGGATGGAACTGGCAGGCAAAAATATTTCCTGCCTCCACGGAGGCATGAATCGGAACTCCATAATGGGTGGATGCCTTCACAATGGCCTCATCTGCGGCCTTCAGATAATAGGAATGCACAAAATACACGTAGGGCTGTCCCTTCATACCGGCAAAAAGCCTTCCCTCATGGGACAGCTTCAGGGAATTCCATCCAATATGGGGGATCTTTAATCCCTCCTGATCCGGAATCCGCAGGATCTCTCCCTCTAAAAGCCCCAGGCCCTCGACTCCCTGGTTCTCCTGGCTCCCCGCAAAGAGGAGCTGCAGCCCCAGGCAGATCCCCAGAAACGGTGTTCCCTTTGCCGTCACTTCCCGAATCACCCGGTCCAGCTCATACCGCCTCAGCTGCTCCATGGCCGTTCCGAAGGCCCCAACCCCCGGAAGCACCACATGGTCTGCCTTCAGAATCTGCTTCCGGTCCCTGGTGACAATGCTCTCAACTCCCAAATGGGAAAAGGCCTTCTGGACACTCTTTAGATTGCCGGCATCATAATCAATAATCGCTATCATCGCTATTCCTCAAATCAAGTCTCTGTATATGGCACGCTCTATCGGCCTACTCCTCTGTCAGCAGGCCGATTCTGCGCAAAAGCTCCTGCAGCCGGACCGTGTATTCCTTCCGATCCTCGCTGGCATATATCTGGCGGGCCTCCTCGGTCATCACGGAAAAGTTATTGAACAGCTCCTGCTCTACCCGGGTATACATCGCCTCATATTCACTGGACGCGCCTGCCTCCGCGGCATCTGCAGCATACATGTCATACCGGTCCAGGGCCTGGATCAGTGCATCCAGCGCCTCTGCATACATGCCTGCCTTCCAGTATATCTCATAAAAATCCAGCTGCTTCTGCATATAGGCCACGGTACGCACCCGGTCATACAGCTTCCGGTCCCCTGCTTTGACTCCCATGCCCTCCAGCTCCCGGTAGGCTTCCAAATATTCCCCTCTGCTGTACGCGTCCTCCGCAGACTGGACCGCGCTGCTGTAGCCCAGCAGATTGCTGCCCAAAACCACCAGCACTACCACCGATACCCCAAGCAGCGCTGTCAGGATTAATGGCTTCACGGGAATCGGCTCCCACTTTTCCTTGGGCTTCTTCTCCTTTTCCTTCTTCTCCTTGGGCGGCTTTGGCGGCTTCTCCTTCTTGGGCTTTTTCTCCTTTTCCTTCTTCTCCTTGGGCGGCTTTTTCTCCTTTTTCTTCTTTCCCTTCTTGGGCTGCTCCTGATCCATCTCCTTGAGGATGGACCTGTTTTCCGCCGAAATATTCTCTGCATTTATGCCGTCGATGGTTCCGCCTGCCTCCAGCTCATCCTCATCGTCATCCCCGAACAAGGCCCGGGCCAGCTTTGTTTTGAACCCGCCGGAGGAATCCTTTCCCGCCTTTTTCTCTTTGGGCTGCTTTTTTGGTTTTTCCTTTTTTGCTTTTTCTTTTTTGGGCTTTTTCTTTTTTTCCTTGCCCGGGGCTCCTGACTGCAGATCATCCAGAAATCCCAGCTCGTCTCCCTCGTCTCCTGAAAAATCCAGGTCTGTCATCTCATCTCCGAACATCTGCTGATCACTGTCATGGGCCTTCAGCATATCCGTAATCTCTGCAATATCGCTGTCTCCTGACATTCCTGCAAGAAGATCGATCAGCTCCGCATCCTCATCCTTTTCCCCACTCTGGGCCGGTTCCTTGGGCGCTGTGTCCCCAAACACTTCAAAATCCACACCGTCCAGATCCAAATCGTCAAACAGAGGGCCTGCGTTATTTCCGCCGGCTGCCTTGGGCTTTTCTTCTGCTGCGGCAGGCGCCGTGGGCATTCCTGCATCAAATGTATCCATTCCCGGTATCTCCATATCAAAAGCATCGGGCCCCGGTATGTTCTCATCCGGAAAAAGAGATGCCATTAAGGGATCCTCCTTTGGCGGGGCAGCCGCCTCTGTCTGGGCAGCCAGAAGCTCTGTCAGATCCGCCAGCGGATCCTGATTCAGCAGCTGGTCAAATGCCTGATCCTCATCCAATGATCCACGTCCCATTGTCTCCTCCTTTGGCATGGTATCCACCATCATATCTTCCAGAGTGTCCACAAAGCTCTCCTCTGGCTCCTCCAGGGTATCTACCTCATTCTCCTCTGGCCTCTCCAGAGTATCTACATAGCTCTCCTCCGGGTCATCCAGGGAAAAATCATCCTCATCCTCCCCGAAGCTCTCTTCGTATTCTCTCAGAAAATCATCTTCATCCATGCCAAGGAAGTCATCCTCAAAGCTTTTCAGAAAGTCATCTTCTGGGCTTGCCGGTTTGTCTTTCTCTTTTTTTTCGGACTTCCTTTCAGCATCCTTGGCAGCGGCTTCTTCCTTTTCCTCTGTATTTGAGACAGACATAAGCAGGCTGTCCAGATAATCCTCGCGATTCGTCATCTGCGTTCCCTCCGATGTTTCTCTAATTCTTAAAGCTGTGAATGGGGGCCGGTATCCTTCCTCCGCGGTTTACAAAATCCCGGCAGCAAAAGTCATTTACCGGCATGATGGGTGCATATCCCAAGAGCCCGCCAAATTCTGCCGTCTCCCCCACGTCCTTGCCAATCACCGGAATGATACGCACAGCCGTTGTCTTCTGATTCACCATACCGATGGCCATCTCATCTGCAATAATGCCGGAAATTGTCTCCGGGGAGGTGCTCCCGGGAATGGCAATCATGTCAAGCCCCACGGAGCAGACACAGGTCATAGCCTCCAGCTTCTCCAGGGTCAGCGCTCCTGCCTTCACCGCGTCAATCATTCCCTGATCCTCGCTCACCGGGATAAATGCGCCGCTTAGGCCTCCCACATAGGAGGATGCCATCACGCCGCCCTTTTTCACCTGATCGTTCAAAAGCGCCAGGGCCGCCGTGGTGCCGGGCGCTCCGGCGTACTCCAGACCAATCTCGCAGAGGATATCTGCCACACTGTCCCCAATGGCCGGTGTGGGCGCCAGGGACAGGTCGATAATCCCAAAGGGGATGCCAAGGCGCCTGCTGGCCTCCTGGGCCACCAGCTGGCCTACCCGGGTGATCTTGAAAGCCGTTTTCTTGATGGTCTCGCAGAGAACCTCAAAATTCTCTCCCCGGACCTTGGAAAGGGCTGTCTTGACCACGCCCGGGCCGCTGACTCCCACATTGATAACCGCATCCGCTTCCGTCACCCCATGGAAGGCCCCTGCCATAAAGGGGTTGTCGTCCGGCGCATTGCAGAATACCACCAGCTTGGAACAGCCCATGGAATCCTGGTCCTTTGTAAGCTCTGCCGTCTCCCGGATCACGTCCCCCATAAGGCGCACCGCATCCATGTTAATTCCAGTCTTGGTGGAACCCAGATTCACGGAGCTGCAGACAATCTCCGTTGCCCGAAGGGCCTCCGGAATGGATCGAATCAAAAGCTCATCGCTCTGGGTCATACCCTTGGATACCAGGGCCGAATAGCCGCCGATAAAATTCACCCCCACCTTTTTGGCCGCTGCGTCTAAGGTCCTTGCTATGGTCACAAAATCCTCCGGCTTTTTGCAGGCGCCGCCTCCTACCAGGGCGATTGGCGTCACAGAAATCCGCTTGTTGACAATGGGAATGCAGTAATTGCGCTCAATCTCCTGTCCAACGGCCACAAGCTCCCTTGCCACGGTTGTTATTTTATCGTAAATATTCTGATTCAGCTGTGTGAGGTCCGAATCAATGCAGTCCATCAGGCTGATTCCAAGGGTAATGGTCCTTACATCCAGATTCTCCTGCTCGATCATTTTATTAGTCTCATGTACTTCCCAGATATTTGGCATGGCGCTTCTCCTTAGATTCTATGCATCTTATTAAAAATATCTTCTCTCTGGCACTTGACGGCAACGCCGATCTCCTCGCCAATCTGCGAAAGCTCCCTGGCGCACTGGTCAAAGGGCTTGGCGGAAGCCGCAATATCAGCGATCATCATCATATTAAAAAATTCCTGCACAATGGTCTGGCTGATGTCCAGTACATTGATGCGATTGTTGGCCAGGTAGGTACATACCCTGGCAATAATCCCAACGGTATCCTTTCCTACCACAGTGATGATCACTCTGTCTGTTTTCTTTTCCATTTGTACTCTCCTTTGCTACAGGTACCCACTTTGGTACACTTCTAAATTATGCCTCAAAAACCTGTGAAATGCAATCTCGTTTTGCCACATGAATGGGAAAATCATCTCCCCGATAAGGATTCTCTCCCATGGCAACCTCCAGGCGCACTGTCTCGTAGGCTAATTTTTCGTAATTATTTTCCTTGCTCAGGTGCCCCAGCAGCACCGTTTTGAAGCGGTCATGAAGCAGCTGTCCCAACAGCTGCCCGGACAGCTCATTGGACAGATGCCCCTTGTCTCCCAGGATCCGCTGCTTCAGATAATAGGGGTAATTGCCTGCCTGCAGCATATGGATGTCATGGTTGGCCTCCAGGAGCAGGAGATCCAGCCCCCTTAGCCGCTCCATAATATACTGGTCGTATTTGCCCAGGTCCGTGATCACCCCAATGGACCGCCCCGGCTGCTCGATCCGGTAGGCCACCGGCTCCGCCGCGTCATGGGAAATGGCGATGGGATGGACCGTCACATCCCCGATCGCAAAGGCTTCGTCCTCATGGATGGGGTGAAACAGGCTCTCATCCAGCTTTCCCAGGCTTTTGGTATGTAAAATGGCATCTATGGTGCCCGGTGTGGCGTAAATGGGAAGCCCGCATTTTCTTGCCACCACCCCCAGGCCGCATACATGATCCGCATGCTCGTGGGTCACCAGGATCCCGCTGCATTCTGCGGTCTTTAAGCCAAGTTCATGCAAGCCCTCCTCGATACGCTTTCCGCTGATCCCGGCGTCAATCAACAGGTGGGTTTGTTCTGAGCCAACATAGATGCAGTTTCCGCTGCTTCCGCTGGCAATGCTGCACAATCTCATCTCTCTACTCCTGCCAATAAAGCTCAATCCGGTCACCCTCGTGAATCTCCTGGGTATAGCCGGCCGTTTCCCCGTTCAGCAGGGTTACAATCTTCCGCCCCTGTCCGGCGCTTAAGTCAAAATCTACATAATTAAATACATCCACAAAGATATAGCTTTCCTTTCCGGTGAGAATCACAGGCTCTTCATTGACCTGCACATTCAGGGCCAGTACGCCCCCTGCCTCCTCCGTGTCCCCGGCAGGCTCCGGAAGCTGCCCGTCTGCTTCTCCCTCCGGCTGCTCCCCGGCCCCGGTAGGGCTTGGTGCCGACATATGTCCCATCACACGCAGCTGCCCCTGCTCTGCCGGCAGCATCCCGCTCTGCTCTGCCTCCGGCGCCAGGGGTCTCTCCCTGCCCTGCTCCGCGCGGATCTCAGCCTCCAGAGTGCGATAGGCAATGACGGTCCAGTCAATGCTGAAATTCTCATACACCAGGGTTTCCAGCTCTGCCACCCGGTTATTGACAAATATTTCACGGTCCAGATCCAGCTCCACGTCCATAAATTCCGCAATCTGCGAGACTGTATAGAAGCTTCTGGTCTCGATCTGGTCTCCCTCCTGAATCTCATAGTAAGGAGGCTCCAGGCTGCCATTGACCTCAAAAAATCTCGGACAGTTCACAAGATGGTGGTTGACCCAGAAGCTGATGGTAGATTCACGGTACTCCTCCAGGTCCTCCAGACGTATCGCCGCAGCATCCCCTACGGTAGACGGCTGAATGGTAATATCGGAATTAGCCTCCAGCGGCGTATTCATGCTGACCACATGGCCGTTGACCTTGATGATGGCCGACTCCCCGGCCTCTCCCCGGGCAATCCGGCTGCGCCCGTCCACAGTAAAGTTAATCTCCTGGCCCCGGCGCGGAAACAGCTGCTCATTGGGAAACCCTGCCGCCAGGGCTGCGTCCACAATGGTAAGCTTGCTGTTGTCATAGAGCTTGATGCGCTCTCCGTTAAAACGCACAATGATGAAATTGTTCTTCTGCTCATAATAGTTAAGGCAGATTCCTATGGGGGTCACCAGCAGAGGATCCTTCTTGATCTCCGGCTGTGAAAAATGTACCTCCCGAAGAACCTCCTCTCCCCGCAGAGCCACCCGCTCCTGGGGAAGCTCCAGCTCCTTGGCCAGCTTCTCGATAAATCCGTGGACCTTGCCGCCGCCGCCCACCACAAAGGTGGCGCTGACGGTCTTATCCCCGTTCAGCTCCCGGATACGTGATGCCACATCGGTAGCAAGCCGGTCTACCACAGGCGCCACCAACTCCCAGATCTCACTGGAGGGGATGGTATGCTTCAGGCTCATAATATCGGTAAACTCGATCTCATCGTCCACTGTGGAGGCCAGCTTTATATGCTCCGCCATCTTAAAATCTACCAGGTAATGCTGTACAATCAGCTCTGTAATCTCATCTCCCGCACAGGGAATCATGCCATAGGCAATAATGCTCCCCTCATTGGTGATGGAAATATCGCTGGTACCTGCCCCCACATCCACCAGGGCGATATTCAGCATCCGGAAGGCCTCCGGAATGGCAACATTAATAGCCGCAATAGGCTCCAGCGTCAGATTGGCAACCTTCAGGCCTGCATGGGCCACCGCAGAGTACAGGCCGTCCACCACATCCTCCGGCAGGAAGGTCACAATAATATCCTCGCCGATCTTATCTGCCTTATGTCCCTCCAGATTGGAGAAGGGATCATCATTGAGATAGTATTTAACCACCGAATATCCCACGCAGTAAAATCGGAACTTCGTATCGTTCTGCTCATTCAAAATCTCCTGGGCCCGCTCGATTCCCAGTAGATCCAGGGTGTGGATATGCTCGCCGTCCACCACGGTCTCTTCCTCAAATTCACATTCCACAATGGTATTCACGGTCTTCAGCACACGGCCTGCCGCTGCAATACACACCTCCGAGAGGGTGGTCCCAAGCTGTGCCTCCAGCTGCTGCTTCACCACGTTAATGGTGCGTCCAACCCGTCCAATGTCATGGATCTGCCCGTCCAGCATGGAACGTGTCTCATGCTCCTTCACATACTGAGCCATCACATAGAATCCATCCTCCTCCAGGCAGCCCACTGTTCCCACCACATTCCGGGTGCCGATATCCAGGCCGAATACAAGCTTCTCCTCTGCGATTCCCTTCACCATGTTCTCTCTCCCTATGCCAAGCGCCTCCAGGACCTGGCGGATGGCATTCTCCTTCATTCCGTTATTGTCGATCACAACCTGACAGGCCCTGCGGTAAGCTGACTCTGACAGCTGACTGGCAAAAATCCCGGTGATCTTCTCATCGGAATAGCCCCGGCCCTCCTTCAGCCGCTCCCTGCGAATATCCTGGCTGGCATATACATACCACAGCGCATCGCAGATCTCCTCATAATGATCCTCAATCAGCAGGGCAGCCTCAATCAGAAGATAATCCAGTGATCCTCTTTCTCGTTCTTTTCCAATTGTATCTATAATATACACTTTTACAGCAGGATGTACAATAGCATTTACATCCTTTCTGACACTTTCCTCCGAAAACATCAGCTCTGCCAGGGCCTTTCGGTCCAATTCTCCCTCCGGGGTATACACCTCCTGGGGCAGAATCTGCTGCAGCTCCTCAAAGCAGCGGCTGCCCGGCTGCATCAATTCCGTAGCAATCGCATCTGCATAGAGCACCCTGGCCCGGTAATTATCCTCCACGTAGCTTAAAATCGCACTTTTTCCGGCTCCTGCGCCGCCTGTAATTCCGATGACTTTCATTTTCTTTCCCTCATTCCTTAATGGGCGTCGTACCAGTTCTCCCCATCCTTCATGTCAATCTCCAGCTTCACTGCCAGCTGTGCCGCCTGCTCCATCTCCTGTGCCAGAATCTGGTGCACCTTAGCCAGCTCCTCCTTGTCCGCTTCGATCAGCAGCTCATCATGGACCTGCAGGATCAGCCTGGAGGACAGCTTCTCCTCCCGCAGCCTGCGGTTCACCCTGACCATGGCAATCTTGATGATATCTGCCGCCGTCCCCTGAATCGGGGAATTCATGGCAATCCGCTCTCCGAAACTGCGCTGCATAAAATTGTTGGAGGCAATCTCCGGCACAGGCCGCCTGCGGCCAAACATGGTGGCGACATAGCCCTTGTCTTTGGCCTCCTGCACCTGCCTGTCCAAAAATTCCTTAATGCCCGGATATGTCTTAAAATACTGCTGAATATAGTCATTGGCCTCCTGCCGGGTAATGCTCAAGTCCTGGCTCAGTCCAAAGGAGCTGATGCCGTACACAATCCCGAAATTCACGGCCTTGGCATTGCGCCGCTGCAGATCCGTCACCTCCTCAAAGGGGATGTGGAACACCTGCGAGGCAGTCATCCGGTGGATATCCTGGGCCTGACGGTAGGCCTCGATCAGGTTGCTGTCCCCGGACATATGGGCCAGCACCCGAAGCTCAATCTGGGAGTAATCCGCATCCACAAACACACAGCCCTCCCGGGGCACAAACACCTTGCGGATCAAACGCCCCAGCTCCATGCGGATGGGGATATTCTGCAGATTCGGCTCCGTGCTGCTGATCCGCCCGGTGGCCGTAATGGTCTGGTGAAAGCTGGAATGGATCCTGCCGTCTGATGCAATGCAGCCCGCAAGCCCGTCCGCATAGGTGGATTTCAGCTTGGTCAGCTGGCGGTATTCCAGGATCCTGGACACAATGGGATATTCCGGCGCCAGCTTCTCCAGCACATCCGCTGCCGTAGAGTAGCCGGTCTTTGTCTTCTTCCCATTGGGCATCTTCAGCTTGTCGAACAGGATTACGCCCAGCTGCTTGGGGGAATTGATGTTAAAATTCTCCCCTGCCTCCTGGTAGATCTCCTGCTCCACCTCCTGAATCCGGACCGCAAGGCTGCTGCCATATTCCTTCAGCTCATCCGGACGGATCAAAATCCCCTCCTGCTCCATATCATACAGGGTGGCAACCAGAGGCATCTCCACCTCCTCAAAGAGCTGCCACATCCCCTGCTCCTTCAAAAGCTCCTCCACACCCGGCCAGGCCTTCCAGGCCGTATATGCCTGGAAGCAGGCCCACTTCAGAAACGCCTCCGGCTGCTGCATGGCTGCATCGCCGACTCCCAGCTTTCCGAAAAGCTCCTTCCTTGAGGGAACCATCAGGCCGCAGTAATCCTTTGCCACATCCTCATAGAGGTATTCATTCTTCAGGGGATTCAGCAGGTAAGCGCCGATCTGCACATCATAGACCGGCTTTGCACCATGAGTGCTTCCCTGCAGGATCCCGCGGCGCTGTTCTTCCGTAAAATATCCCAGCTGGGATTTTAAATCCAGCATCACCAGCGCGGTGGCCTCTGCAAGCTCCTGCAGCTTCTGTGTCAGATACCCTCTGGTCACAAAGCCCTCCGCAGCCAGGAGGACTGCCTCCTCCGCTCCAAAGGCCAGGGATATTCCAAGGAATTCCCCTGCCTCCTGAAGCACGGCCGCTCCCACCAGAGGTGCTGCAGCCGCCCGGCCAAGAATCTCCTCTGCCTCCTCCAGCATGGAGATCCGCCGGAAATGCTCCTCCATGACATTTTGCGGCCCGGTGGTCCGGAAGCGTCCCAGCATATGCTTGAATTCCAGCTCTTTGCACAACTCATACGCCTCCGGGGTATAGAGATCCCCCAGACGCGCCGCATCCAGATCGTAGGTAATGGGGCTGTCGGTACAGATGGTGGCCAGCTCCTTGCTCATCCGGGCCATGTCGTAGTGCTCCCGCAATGCCTCCCTGGCGCGGTTGGGACGTATCTCCTCCACATGGGCATAGGCATTTTCAATGGTTCCGTAGGCCACGATCAGGCTGGTGGCTGTCTTCTCCCCAATGGAGGGCACTCCCGGAATATTGTCGGAGCTGTCCCCCATCAGGGCCTTCACGTCAATGAATTCCGTGGGCGTCACCTGATACCGCTCCTTCACATCCGCTGCATAATAGTCTTCGATCTCCGTCCCGGTGCGTTTTGTCTTGGGAATGCGGATCTTGATATGGTCCGTGGCCAGCTGCAGCAGATCCCGGTCCCCGGATACCAGGGACACCTCAAGCCCCGCCGCCTCGCTGCGCCGGGCAATGGTTCCCAGGATATCATCCGCCTCATAGCCCTCCTGCTCCACAATCACCACTCCCATGGCCTGAAGCAGCTGCTTCATCACCGGCACCTGCTGGCGCAGCTCCTCTGCCATGGGCTTCCTGGTTCCCTTGTAATCCGCATACATCTTATGGCGGAAGGTGGGGGCATGGACATCAAAGGCCACCGTGAGATATTCCGGCTTCTCCTCCTCCAGAATCTTAAACATGATATTCAAAAATCCGTATACCGCGTTGGTATGAAGCCCGGCGGAGTTGGTCAGATCCGGTATCCCAAAAAAGGCCCGGTTCAGGATGCTGTGCCCGTCGATCAAAACTATTTTTCCGTTCATTGCTGTCTCCATTTATAAAATCATGATTATATTTCTCTTGTATATTCCTTAAGCCACTGGCCTTCTTCCTCTGTCAGATACGGCGAGATAGTCTCGTACACCATTCTGTGGTACTGGTTCAGGCGGCGCTTCTCCGCCCTGCTCATCTCCTCCGGCAGAATGGCATCCAGGTCAATGGGGGCATAGGTGATATTCTCAAAATACATAAACTGCCCGTATTCATTCTTCTCACCTTTCCGGCAGATCAGCTCGTTCTCCGTGCGGATGCCGTATTCTCCCTCCAGATAAACACCCGGCTCGTCCGTGGTAATCATGCCCTCCTCCAGCACACAGCTGTCGCTGCGCTCCGGTACAATACGCCAGCGGAAGCCATTGGGATCCTCATGGACATTGAGGATATGTCCCACGCCGTGGCCGGTTCCGCACTTGTAATCCAGATCTATATCCCACAGGGGCCCTCTGGCCAGAATATCCAGGTTCGTCCCCCGGCAGCCATACAAAAACCTGGCGTCCGCAAGATTCAGGTTCCCCCGGCACACTGCCGTAAAATATTCCTTCTGCTGCCGGCTTAAGGCTCCCAGGGCAAAGGTTCTTGTGATATCCGTCGTTCCCTCCAGATAGTGGCCGCCGGAATCCACCAGCAGGAAGCCCTCGGCCTTGAGGACTGCATTGGATTCCTCCGTGGCCTTGTAATGCATCATGGCTCCATTGGGGCCGTAGGCGCTGATGGTGTCAAAGCTCACATCCAGGAAATGCTCCTGCTGCCTGCGCAGCTCCTCCAGGTAATCCGAGGCGGAGATCTCCGTGATCTCCTCCTTGCCGATACGGTTCTTCAGCCAGTACATGAACTTTGTCACAGCCACCCCGTCCTTGATGTGTGCCTGCACCGTATTGGCAAGCTCCACCGGGTTCTTGACTGCTTTCATGTCAATGGTAGGGTTGGCCGCATCCACGACTTTTATACCCTGCTTCAGGCTGTGGCAGATCCGGTAATTGACCACCGCCTTCTCCAGCAGCACGCTGCCCCCTTCCAGGGCCTCCACGTCCCGGTAAATCTCTTCGTATCCTTTTACCGTGATATGCTCCTGCTTCAGGTATGTAATTAAGTCCTGATTTAACACTTTCTCATTAACATACCAGTTGCAGTATTCCTGTCCCAGCATCACAAAGGACAGCACCACCGGCACATGGGAGATATCGTTCCCCCGCACATTCAAAAGCCAGGCAATGTCATACAGGGAGGTGAGGATGTGGACATCCGCCTCCTGTTCCTTCATCTTCTCCCGGACGCGCCGCAGCTTATCTGCAGCAGCTTCCCCTGCATATTCCAGGGGCAGGAGAAAGGCCGGCTCTGCCGGAAGGGACGGCCGGTCTCTCCAGATCAGGTCTACCAGATCCTCGTCTACCTGCAGCCTGCCCCCCTTCTTCGTCACAATCTCCTCATACTTGTCCCCGTCCTTTGCATTGATCACCCGGCCGTCAAAGCCAAGACAGCCTCCCTGGGGGAGCTTCTGCTCCACATATTCCGTGATCTTGGGCACGCCCTCCTCACTCATGCGGAAGAGCTTCACCGGGGTCCCCGAAAGCTCATTCTCCGCCTGGATAAAATACCGTCCGTCAGTCCACAGACCCGCCTCCTCCATGGTAATCACGGCTGTTCCCGCCGACCCGGTAAATCCTGTCATATATTTTCTGGCCTTGAAGTATTCCCCCACATACTCGGATTCATGAAAATCCGAGGTGGGCACAAGATATATGTCAATGCCCCTTTTTTTCATTTCTTCCCTTAATTCTGCAATCCGCCCTGCGATCATGTCTGGCTCCTTTCCTTCCATTCAGAACTCATAATCTATGCATCTGATGCATATACCTTAAAACATTGTAGCATACCTGCTATCAGATTTCCAGAAAAAAAACGGAATCCTGTCTACTCCTTCCCGGAAATCCGGTGAAAGCCCGGGTAATTGGAAATGCACTCCGCCTTGGTGATCTTGTCGCTTAATTCCCTGCTGCCCAGCCAGATAAATTCTGTGTCAAGAATCTTCAAATTCAGAGCCGCAGAAATACCCGCAGGCCCTGTTCCGATAATCGCTGCATCGTAAATCATATTCATACTCCCATGCTCCTTTTCCTTTCTGTCTGTCAGATTTGTTTTCTGGAAAAAGTATACCAGATTCCAAACACATCCGCAACTACCCACCCAATGGGAATGGACACCCAAATCCCCACAACTCCCACAGCCGGAATGGCGGAAAGTACATGGGCCAGAACCACCCTGGTTCCCAGGGACAGGATTGTCAGAATCACTGACATCCCGGGACGCTCCACAGCCCGATAATACCCATACAGCAGGAACAAAAGCCCGATTCCGAGGTAGCATGCCCCTTCAATCCGCAGATACCCCACCCCAATGGCAATGGTCTCCCTGCTGGCACTATCCACAAAAATCCCCATCAGCGGCTTCGCAAACGCAAACACTGCCCCACTCACCGCAATGCAGAAGCAGGCCACACTTGCCACTGCCTGTTTTGCGCCGGCCCGAATCCGCTCCGGACGCTTTGCCCCAAAATTCTGGGCCACAAACACGGAAAAGGCATTGCCAAAATCCTGTACCGGCATATAGGCAATGGTATCAATCTTCACCGCCACCGTAAAAGCCGCCATCACCGTGGCTCCAAAGCTGTTCACCACTCCCTGCACCAGGAGGATCCCAAAATTCATCATGGACTGCTGCAGGCAGGTAAAGCCTGACAGAGACAGGATACTCTGGAAATTCTGCCGGTTCCAGCGCATATCCTCCCTCCTGAGCCGGTACTGGGGACAGGCAAACCAGAAATACAGAAGGGTTCCGATACCGGAACCATACTGGGCAATCACTGTGGCAACGGCCGCTCCCCGGATCCCCATATGCAGCCCTAAGACAAAATACAGATCCAGAACAACATTCAGCACAACCGCAACTGCCAGAAACAGCAGGGGAGCCGTAGAGTTTCCCATGCCCCGGAGCACATTGGAGAAATAATTATACAGAAAGGTGGCAAAAAATCCGGCAAAAACATAAACCAGATACAGGCGCATGTCTCCCACAAGCTCCTTTGGCACCTGCAGCAGGAAAATAATGGGATCCAGGAACAGATAGATCAGTCCCATAATCACCAGCGTCAGCAGGCCAATCATACATGCGGAGAGGAAGATCCCGTTGCGTATGGTGTCCTGGCGCTTTTTCCCGAATGCAATGGACAGGAAGGAGCCGGTTCCCAGTGACAGGCCGATCACCACTGAGGTCAGAAAGGTCAGAAGGGTATAGGAAGCGCCCACTGCCGCCAGGGCGTGGTCCCCGATGTAACGCCCCACCACCCAGGTATCCACCAGATTGTAGAACTGCTGCAGAATATTGCCCAGCATAAAGGGCACGGCAAAGGCCCACAGGCCTGCCGTAATATTCCCTGAGGTAAGATCTCTGTTTTTCATTTGCAGCTTGGATTTCATTTTATCAGACTTCCCTTCTGTTTCTTCGTAACAATCATATGTTACTGTTCACTCCGTTCACAGTAACCTTCGCAAATCCATTTCATATTCGCTCCGCGAATGGGATTTGCTCACACCTGAATCATTTTCTTACGGACTTTGCAGCAAGTGCAAAGTCCTGTGTGAACAATAACAATCATACCATGGTGTGTATTCCATAGCAAGAAAATCCCTTGAAAAACCCTTCTGTTCTTGCTACAATGAAGGAAAAGAAAGCAGGGTGATTTCTATGGGCGCATTGCCGGCAGTGGATATGAGTAACACGTTTATTGAGCATTCCTTTATCATCAATAACTTTGTCGTAATGATTGGAAAACAGATCAAGGATTCTTTATGCCGCGTGCTTGGAGACGGTATACAATATCAATGGCGCGAGAATAATGACCAGATCATTATCCCTGACATTTCCATCAACTGTAACACCAGGGATCGGAAAAATGTTTCACTGACTGGAATTCCGAGAGTTATTGTTGAGGTCATATCCGATTCCACGGAAGCTTATGACCGCGGAGAAAAAATGGACATATACCAAAAGGTGGGAGTTTCTGAATACTGGCTGATTGACTGGAGAAAAAAGCAGGTAGAAATATATCTGAACGATGGACGGGAGGATGGGACGACCTATTTTTATCTGTACAAAACTGTGACCTCCCTCAACAAGGAGGAATTGCAGCTGGTGATGTTTCCCAATCTGCAGACTGATTTTGATGAGCTGTTTCATCTGTAATTGTTTATAGAAATAACTTTTTTAAAGCATACTCCGAACACACACCCTGCCTCAATCACAGAATGAGCAGGGTGTGTTTTTTAGTTGGTTTTATTCCCCCAGGCAGCGGGCCAAGCGACGGGCTGCTGTCATATAGCCGCTGCCGCGAAGGGGCAAATGCCCCGCCCTCTGGGTGCTGCTGGATGGATGCCTTGCTGCTTACAGCGGGGTTTTTGACTTACTGGCCATAAATTCGTCCAGCTGCTTCTGGTTCTCAGCAATCACATCGTTGATGCCTGCCGCGTCCAGCTTCTGGTTAAATTCGTCAATAATTGCCAAGGTGTCCTCCTCACTGACTCCCATTCCGTTCTGCAGCCTGGGCAGATATTCCAGGATGGTAGAATAGATCACAGAGGACTCAACCTGGAATCCGGAATCATCAAACATATATCCAAGGATGGGGGAAATCTCTGCCTCTGCCTCCATCGCCTGGCACTTTTCTACAAAATCCTCTCCCGCCGGAGCCTGAACCAGGCATTGCCTCTGGTCTCCGCACACCAGAAACTGCTCCAGATAGGTTCCATTGGAGACAATCACCTTGTCAGAGCCCTCTGCAAATTCATAATTTACGCCCTCCAGGCCGTATTTCAGGATATTGGCAACTCTGGGATCCTCATACAGATAGTTCAGGAAATCCATAGCCTTATCCGGCCGTTCGGAATTGTGGGCAATCCCCCACATATATTCTGTCACCCCGGCGGTTGTAATCCGCGGTTTCACCATCTGTGACCATCCTACTTCAAACTCATATTTGGCGCCAATGGAGGATTTGTTGGACTCGTCAATACTGGTTCCGCCTCCTACAAACAGCCTTTCTCCCCCAAAATACTCCTGTGCTGTGGTACTATCTACCGGATCTCCGGGAAGAACCCCATCCTGGCGCCATTTGTAGGTAGCAAGACAATACTCTTTAAATAAGTCTGAGGCATAGATATTTTCCACCTTCGGCTCCTTGGCCGCATCCAGAATCACCCCATAGGAGCCTTCCTGTCCAAAACTGTCATATCCATAAAAAAACGAAAGGAAATTCAGCTGTCCGCTTCCCATATAGAAAGGATACATATTGTCCCCTGTTTCATGGAAGGCATACAGCGCATCCTCCAGGCCCTGGAAATCTGTTTCCTCCGGAATCGTAATATTGTATTTATCTGCTACTGTCTTATTATAGTCAAATCCCGCTCCACTTGCATTAAAATTCTTTGCCGGGACAGCCAGAAGCTTCCCTCCTGCCTCGCCACTGGCCAGATAATCTCCAAACAATTCTACCAGCTTGGGGCCATGGGTATTCAGAAGGTCATTTTCATTCAGTTCCAGCAGCATGTCAGATCCCACCATTGCGGACAAAGGCTGCACGGTTCCCACGTGGATAAGATCCACCTTCTCTCCTCCGGCAATGGCCATACTGGTAGTATTGCTAAGCTCGCTGATCCATACCTCCTGAATATCTACCTTACAGTTAATGGCCGGCAGAGTTATTTCGTTGATGGCAGCTTCCCGGTCTTCCTCCCCCTCATTTACCGTTCCCGGAAGTGTCACCACCTGTATGGCCACCGTATAGGGCTCCTCATCATTCTGATAGGCAGAACCGGTCTCCTCTCCATCGCCTTCCGCCTGGTTTTGGTCCGCAGCCTCGCCGCCTCCGCAGGCAGCCAATGATACGGCCATTCCAAGGGACAGTAGTAATGCAATCATTCTTTTTCTCATAAAAAAACCTCCTGTTCTTCTTGTTTCTTTTATTGTAACAGCAGGTGCATTTCTCCGCTTTCAATATTTTAAGCTGTTTCTTTTGTTTTTTTATCTATTCGACTGTAGGTTTCTAATATTTTAGAAATCTGCCCCAAAAGTCTTGTACCTGTGCCTGCTTTCTTTTTATAATGATAGCAGAGCCCAGCAGCCGCATAAATAAGGCTTAGAGATTCCAGCGCCTATTGACAACCATAAGGAGGAAGCCCCTATGTATGAAAGAGAATTCCTGATATCCCATGAAATATCCCAAGAGATAACGAGCGAATATTTGCGAAGGGGGACTCCCCTGGCTGTTTCCAGCGCTGTCCGCCGGCTGTCTTCCCAGAGACGTATCCACATCGGCACCCCTTTGATGCCGGACTTTCCCTCCTGGGATCTTGGGGATCTGAAGGCACTGTGCCGACTGACAGACCAGATCCCGATCTATCCAAATCTGGTAGAACCACCCCGGCATCTTTCGGAGCAGCGGGAGGCTGTTTACCGAATTCATTCTCCGGTATTCATCTCACGGGGAGCCTTTTATTCTCCGCCCTTTTTGAAACTCTGTCAAAGCTGATCCAGGAAAATGCAGGGGAAAACTTTACCACCATCATGACCCGGCTGCGGATCCAGAAGGCCAAAGACCTGCTGGCAACTACCGATTACACGGTTACCAGAATCAGTGAACTGAGCGGCTACAGCAAGCCGGACTATTTTGCTTTTGTGTTTAAAAAGGAGACTGGTATGCCTCCTTCCTATTACAGAAAAAAGCAATCAGAGAATCAGCTAACGCCAAATGGCAGTTTATCACATACATTTTAGGAGGTTTTAACCATGGATTTCATGAAAATGAGAGCAGAGCAACTGAAAAAGGATTACGCTTCCTGCGGATTCCCCCAGGAGGTCTCCGGCTTCCGGAAGGAGGAGCTGCTGCTTCCCATGCGCGACGGCAAACGCCTGCGCACTGTCCTCTATAAGCCCGAGGGCCTGGATACCTTCCCCGTAATCCTGCGCCGGACCTGTTATCCCCAGGACGAGCCCCTGATCGCCATTGATGCGGAGAATTTCTCCCGCCGGGGCTACTGCTTTATATACCAGTTCTGCCGAGGAACCGGTGGTTCCCAAGGGGGCTGGTTTCCCAATATCAACGAGCGGGACGACGGGATTGACACGGTCAGCTGGATTCACAGCCAGCCCTGGTGTGACAGCCTGGGATACTGGGGCCTGTCCTACGCAGCCCTCACCGGCTGGGCCTTCGCTGATGCCGCAAAGGGCAAGGTGGATTCCATGTTTCTCCTGCACTATGGCACGGACCGCTTTACCTCCGCCTACCACAAGGGCCTCTTTCATCACGATATTCTCACCGGCTGGTCCATGCAGAACGCCGGCTGGCCCGTCACTGCCGATTATAAGGAATCCTGCCGGTATATGCCCCACCTTGCGGTAGATGAAGCGCTCTGGGGCGGGAAGCTGCCCTGGTACAGAGACTATATTACCAATGAATATCCGGAGGACGATTACTGGCAGCAGGGCTGGTGGAAGCAGCTCCGTGACATCCCCTCCAGGGTGGAGATCCCCCTGTACATTGTCAGCGGCTGGTACGACCACCACCATGAGAGCACCATGAAGACCTGGAGCCGCCTAAATCCGGCTGCCAAGGAAATGAGCTGGCTGGAGATCGGCGGCTGGAACCACGGCCTGCTGCCGGTACTGGAGGACAAAGCAACCGACCGGCTGGACAATGTTGAGGTGGCCAAGGCATTGCACTGGTTCGATCTGACCCTGAAGCAAAAGCAGATTCCCTCCAAGCGGATCCGCTATTATGTCCCAGGAAAAGACTGCTGGATGGAGACAGAATCCTGGGAGGAGCTGAGGCGGCACACCAGGATTCTGTACCTGGATGCTGCTCCCGGCCCGGCAAAAGCTCCGGCGGCAGGCCGCCTGGTCTGCCAAGCCCCTGTCACAGCTGACTCCCTCACCTACATCTTTGATCCGGCAGACCCGGTGCCCACCCATGGCGGCGACTGCACCCTGGGCAGCTGGAATGCCACCGGCAGCCTGCGGCAGCCGGAAGCCGGCTACCGCAAGGACGTGCTGTCCTTTTTCTCTGATCCCCTGGAAGACGACATTATTCTGAACGGAAGGATCGACGTGGAGCTCTGGGTAAAAAGCGACTGCGAAAACACCGCGTTTTTTGCCAGCATTGATGAGGTGACACCGGAAGGCCAGGCCTACCATATCCGCACCTCCGCCACCACCATCCAACATGAGCTGCCCCGGGGTGCCGCCTATACACCGGGCACGCCGGTAAAGGTTACTGCCGACATGAGCGATATCTGCTATGCCCTGCCAAAGGGCTCCCGGATCCGCATTGACATCACCTCCTCGGATTTCCCCCAATACGCAGTCTGCAGCAACCAGCCCGGCCCCTGGGCCTCTGTGACCGAAAACAAGATTGCCCATCAGACAATCCTGACCGGAGGGGATTATCCCAGCTGTGTCAAGCTGTTGGTATTGTAAATAACTTGATTTTTTCTATCTCCTGTTGTAGTATAAAGAAAAACAAAAGGTGTGAAAATTCATGAATCTAATCCTATGTATAGACGACAACGGCGGCATGTGCTTCCATCACCGCCGCCAGAGCCAGGACCGGATCCTGCGGGAGCAGCTCCTGGCCCTGGCAGGGGATACCCCTCTCTGGATGAACGGCTACAGCTCTCGGCAGTTCCCAAAGCCCCTGCCTGCATCTGTCTGTGTGGATGAGGCTTTCCTGGAGAAAGCCGGGCCAACGGATTACTGCTTTGTGGAGGATCAGGATATCTCCTCCTACGCAGACCGGATCTGCCGTCTGGTTCTCTTTAAATGGAACAGAAGCTACCCTGCGGATGTTTTCCCGGCCCTGGACCTTTCCGGCTTCACCCTTGTGGAAACCATGGATTTTGCGGGATTTTCACATGAAAGGATTACAAAGGAGATTTATGTCAGATGAAGTACACAAAACAGAATCAGCCAAAACACAGAAACGCATGGCTCTTAAGCCTGCTTCTGACAGCAGCACTGCTGTTATCCGCCTGCGGCTCCATGCCCAATTCCTCCGTCTCCCGGGAGACGCCTGCACCGGATTCCCCTGTCCTTGAGACAGCGCAGCCCGATGGCCCCTCGGATCCAGATGCCGAACAGCCCGATGCTCCTGCAGATCCGGATGCCGAACAGTCCGATGGGCTCCCGGATCCGGATGCCGGACAGTCCGATGGGCTCCCGGATCCGGATACCGGGCAGTCCGATGGGTTTCCCGCAGTTGGGAAGCACTCGGAAAATGTTCCGGCGGAGGGTGAAGCCTCTCCTGCTGCTCCGGATCTTTCGGAGGTTCCCTTTGTCCTGGCCGACGCAGCCCCATATAGCTCTGAGGCATACACGGTTGTAAACGACAACCAGCCTTATTTTTCGGAGGCAGATCTCACTGCAGAATCCTACGAGGTATACAGCCCTCTGGACAGCCTTGGGCGCTGCGGTCCTGCATATGCCAGCATTGGCCGGGATCTCATGCCTACTGCCGAGCGGGAATCCATCGGTCAGGTGAAGCCCACTGGCTGGCATACGGTAAAATACAGCGGGATTGACGGAAATTATCTCTACAACCGCTGCCACCTCATCGGTTATCAGCTGTCCGGAGAAAATGCCAACGAAGAAAACCTGATTACAGGAACCCGCTACCTGAATGTCCAGGGCATGCTGCCCTTTGAAAATATGGTGGCTGACTACGTGAAGGAAACCGGGAACCACGTCCTGTACCGGGTCACCCCCATATTTGAAGGAAACAATCTGCTTGCCTCCGGCGTGCTGATGGAAGCTGAATCCGTGGAGGACAAGGGCGCAGATATTCTGTTCTGCGTCTATGTGTACAATGTCCAGCCCGGCATTGCCATTGACTATGCCACCGGAAACAGCGAGCCTGCCGCAAACACTGCCCCGACAGCGGAAGACACGCAGGCTCCTCCAGAGGAAACGATTTCCCAGGAGGAAGAGGCTTCTCCCCAGGCGCCCCAGGGCAGCACCTTTATCCTGAATACCAACACCAAAAAGTTCCATATTCCTACCTGCTCCAGTGTGAAGCAGATGAAGGATTCCAACAAGCAGGAATATACCGGAAACCGGGAGGATGTGATCTCTATGGGATATGATCCCTGTAAGCGGTGCTATCCCTAATACCCAAGAGACTGCAGCACAGGATTTATCTCTGTGCTGCAGTCTTTTTTATTTCCTTGGACGCAGCAGCATGCCCCATACGAATTAATTGTCTACACACACTCTTCGCATCTCCCACGGTTCCATCGTCGCATAGCGGTACCACTGGAATTCGCTGCTCTAATTTCTGAGTCGGGCGGCATGTGCGTCTGCCGCCCTTTTCGTTTTTACAGTGGGGCTGTTTATTCAGCCTCTTTCCTTTCGTCTGGTTTCGGCTTATACTGTTCCTCTCCTGTCTCAATGTAGAGAATAAAATCATTGATCTTCTTCTCGCTCCATCCGGCTGCTCTCAAACCTAAAACCAGTCTTGCATTTTCCTGCATGTTCATCTGCTCCATTTACTCTCCTTTCTCCTTTTGGGATTATCAGCCCTTTATCTCTTGAGCTACTTATAGTACACATTATATTTCATGTATTATCAACACTATTTTACATCTTTTTTCATGTCTTTTAAGTCCGTATTTTCGATATATTTTAAAATATTTCCTGGCTGCATGTCCAAAAGCATACAAATATTGTCGAGTGCCTTTGCCCCTACGGGTTTCCCCTCCCGTATATATTGTATCGCGCTTTCATTCAGAAGCTTTTCTTTTCGCAACCTTGTAGTATTATACCCAGCCTCTTTCAGCGCTTCCAATACATTAATTTTATATGCAAGCAACTTCCACACCTCCCTTATCTGTCGCTAATATTTTACATGGTATTCCGTTCACTGTCAACATGTTTTCTAGACGAAGGTGACTTTCAATGGCCGGATGCCGTTACTGGAGCACCCGTATGGTGTGAACAGTAACGGGGCGTGCAGATGGAACTATTGACTTCCAAAGCCATACAAACGGCCAACTGGTCTCCTACTACCGCAGTGCTTCTGCCGGATCAGGCGTATTCATCCTTGGGAATGGCCCTCCACATGGATGACATGGAGCTGAAGGAACAAACCATTACCGTAACCAAGACGCTGGATCCGATCCATAAGATCGTGACTGCCCCAAAGACCCTCTGCTCTAACCGTGAGGTATACATGCAGCCGGAGCTGCTGCAGTTCTGCCGAAAGATCCGTAGCAGCACACTGGCCGGCCACCTGAAATACGGATACCAGACGACCTCTTTATGTGCAATGTGAACGGGGAGCACCTGGACTACTATGCCTATAACAACTATCTGGGGGAAGGATCCCTCCGCACCCTTGGTCGGAAGGTTCCCTCACATATCATGCGGCATACCCATGTATCCCCCATGGCCGAGGCGGGATCCCATTGGAGACCATCACTCGCCGCGTGGGGCATGAGAACAATGACGTCACCAGGGAGGTATACCTGCATATCACACAGCGCTGGGAGGAAGACGACCGGGAACAGCTAAAGGCCGTAAAATTTTGTAGCCTGCTCCATTTCTGTGATATAGACAAAAACAAACCCTGCAAACGCAGAGTTTACAGGGTTCGTTCCTCTTAAGTTAACTGCCGGCAGCGGGACTTGAACCCGCACGTGGTTGCCCACAACAGATTTTGAGTCTGCCTCGTCTGCCATTCCGACACGCCGGCATGTTCAACCGAACAAATAATATTTTAACACACCGGCCAAAAAAATGCAAGATAAATTTTTAAATTTCTTCTACCCATTTTCCGCTGGTAAAGTCCGGGATATCTACAACTGCTCCGCCACGGGCAACGGACATCTCGGAGAGTGCAGAGACAGCCATCCAGCTGGCAGCGTCATACACATCCACTGGCATAGGCTGATCCTCCCGCAGATTCCGGAAGAAAATTTTAAATTCCAGCCAATCCATACCGTCATGGGTCCCCTGGACGCCCTCCTTAAGATACTCCTTCCAAATGGGATGGTCGTATTCCTCTGCATAGTCCTTGGCGTTGCCTGCACAGCATCTTGCCCAGTCAAAATCATGGGCCATATCCTCCTTCCGATCCAGGAATACCGAATCGGTGACCTCCTCATACATGCCCTTGGTCCCACGGACCGTAAAATTGCGGCTGTAATACCGTGGGAGTGTGGTGTCCAGTGTCAGGACAATGGTTTCGCCTCTGGCACATTTGATCACGGTCGTCACAATATCACCCTGGGCAAAGGTTTTATTTTTCAGGATTTCATCCTCGTCCTTGTGGGTCATAATGTAATCATGAAGCCCAGATGCCTTGGAGGCAGTGGAGGTCAGGGTCAGCATCCGGTTGCCATGGCCCAGGTTCAATACCTTTGCAATGGGGCCCAGATCATGAGTGGGATAATTCTCGCAGTTCCGGTTCAGGTAATTCCGAAGCCGGTAATGGCGGTTTTCCCTGCCATAGGCAATCTCATAGCGCAGGTCATGCTGATATCCGCCGGCACAGTGGACGATTTCCCCGAACAGCCCCTTCTGCACCATATGCAGCGCCATCAGCTCCCGACGGCCAAAGCAGCAGTTTTCCAGGAACATAAACGGCGTGCCTGTCTTTTCATAGGCCTCCACCAGATCGTAGCAGTGCTTAAGCTCATAAGCGCCTCCCACCTCCATGGCAACCGGCTTTCCGGCGTACAGGGCAGCCAGGGCGATCTCCACATGGCTTTCCCAGGAAGAGGTGATGACGACAACCGTAACGGCTTCATCCCGGATCACCTCCTGATAATCCAGGTAAATAGCCGGCTCTGCCTGTCCGGCTTCCTGTACGGCCGCAGCCCCCTGCCTTGCCCGATCCTCGTATACGTCGCACACAGCAGTCACCTGTTCCCCCTGTGCCAGTATCACGTCCTTCAGCAGACTGTATCCTCTGGCTCCCAGTCCGATCACTCCAATCTTAATATCCTTCATTGCAAAAATCCTCCGTTTTTTATAAATATGAATCCCCCACAAATGGGGCGTTTCAAACTGAACTTGGCAAAACTATCTTACTGTTCCCCCTACAGGGACTGCCCTCACACCAGCATTGGCAGGAAGAGGCTGGCCAGCCCCAAAAAAATCAAAAACCCCAAAATATCCGTTGCCGCCGTCAGAAAAATGGAAGAGGCCAGCGCCGGATCCAGCTTCAATGCCTTGAAAATCAGCGGGATCAAGGAGCCAAACAGCCCGGAAATAAAAAAGTTCAGGATCATGGCCATCCAGATAATCCCTGCCAGGTACAGGTTCCCATACCGCAGGTACACAATCAGGCTGGTAAAAATCCCCACCACAAAGCCATCAATCATGCAGACAAAAGCTTCCTTCAGCACCAGCCGCCAGGAGGTTTTCAAATCAATCTCCCCCAGCGCAATGCTTCGGATGATAATGGACAATGTCTGGTTCCCGGAATTGCCTCCCATACCGGTGACAATCGTCATCGTAGCGGACAAGGCCACCACCTGCTCAATGACGCCGGCAAAGCTCTGGATGGCAAAGGAAGCCAAAAAAGCTGTAATCAGATTCACAAACAGCCAGGGCATACGCCGTTTTACAGACTCTCCCAGCGTACTGTCAATGGATTCCTCCTTGCTGACGCCGGCCATCTGCAGCATGTCCTCTGTGTGCTCTTCCAGAATAACATCAATAATATCGTCAACCGTGATAATGCCAAGCAGAATATTCCGCTTGTTTACCACAGGAATTGCATTCAGGTCATACTTGGATACCAGCAGGGAAACCTCCTCCTGGTCTGTCTCAGGGGTTACGCTGACCACCTGCTCGTCACAGATACTGTCTAAGGTATCGCTGTCGCTGGCCACCAGGATATCTCGAAGATCCGCTGTCCCCATCAGCTGGCGACGGCCGTTCAGAACAAAAATTGTCTCCAGAAGCTCCGTCTTGGGTGCAATGTCCTTGATCTTGCGGATGGCCGCCCCTATGGTCAGATGGCCGTTTAAGGCAATATAGGCAGTGGTCATCAAGCCCCCGGCAGAGTCCTCCTCATAGCCCAAAAGCTCTGTGATAA
This sequence comes from uncultured Lachnospiraceae bacterium, assembly GCA_910588285.1. Taxonomy (GTDB): domain Bacteria; phylum Bacillota; class Clostridia; order Lachnospirales; family Lachnospiraceae; genus 14-2. The sequence goes on along the minus strand of CAJUQB010000027.1, from coordinate 13,193 downwards.
TCCTACGCTCCCCTGCCCGCATCAGATCTAACAGCTGCTTTCTGCGGTTGATCTTCAGGTTCCCCAGAATATCTACAATATCGTCCTTCTGCATAAAGCTGAAAATATGCAGCACACGCTGGTTATCTAAAAAATTCGTAAGCTGAACCTGCAGCTTCTCATCGGATTCCTCAAAGAGCTCTGCCAGCTTCTCATCATCTGCCAAGCTGCAAAACTGCCCCAGCAGCTCCTCGTCCCAGTCCTCCATCGCTTCGGCCAGGTCGATGGGATGCAAATGCTCATACTGGTCATCCAGACGCTGCCTGTCCGCCCGTTCCAATGCATCGACAATCTCCGCGATCTGCTCCTCCAGGATCTCCTCCTGGCTTCGCTCCTCAACAAAGCCCTGCTCCGGAAACAATTCCGTCTTATATTCTTCCTGCTCTTCCATCCTCCCCAGTCCCAGATCCTCCTGGGCAGTCTTTTCCCTTTTCTCCATGCTGCCACCCCATTCCGTCAATGCGTTTCTATTCCTTCCCCATCATACCATACCTATGTCCTGGCGGCAACGTAAAAATAGAGCGTCCTGTTTCCATGACGCTCCACTTGATTGCTATGAGGGGCCCAGGGGCCAAAAACAGCAACAATTCCGGGCATTCTTCAAAAATCTGTTACGCAACAAAAAAGCCCACAACTCTGCTGCCTCTTATTCCTCTTCTTCCCGTGCTGTAACTGCTGCAACAGTTCCGCCCACAGAGGCAACCACCGCTACAATCACTGCAACCAAAACAACGCCGCCAATAATATAAACCATATCGTTCCTCTCTTCTCTAAAATAATATTCGCTCCCTATGGGATACATTATGGTAATCATACCACAAGATGTCCTAAAATGGAAGCCCTAAGTTCCGGAAATCTGACTTCTCAGCAGACCTTCACTTCTCCTGCCAGCACCTGCCTGTAGTCCTCCAGATTCTTCTTCAGAAGCCTGGGAGTATCCAGCTCATAGGGGCACTTGCTCCTGCACTGGCCGCATTCCAGACACTGCTCAATCCTGGCCATTTCCGCCTGCATCTCCTCTGTCAGCCAGGCTGCGGAAGGCGCACGGCGCAGCATCAGGGACATGCGGGCGCACTGGTTGATCATAATACCTGCAGGACAGGGCATGCAGTAGCCGCAGCCCCGACAGAATTCTCCGGCCAGCTCCTGCTTCTCCTGCTCCACAAAAGCCCGAAGCTCCTTGTCATACACTGGCGTCTCCTCCATAAAGGCAAGCCACTCCTCCAGCTCCTCCGGCTTCTGAATTCCCCAGATGGGAAGCACATTGTCAAACTGCGTCATATATGCCATAGCTGCCTTGGAATCCCGGATCAGGCCGCCTGCAAGGCCTTTCATGGCAATAAATCCCATCTCCCTCTGACGGCAGGCCTCCACAAGGGCCAGTTCCTTCTCGGAGGACAGATAGCTGAAGGGGAACTGCATGGTCTCGTAGAGGCCGGATTCCACACATTCCATGGCGATCCGGAGCTTGTGGGCCGTAACGCCAATGTGGCGAATCTTCCCCTGACGCTTTGCCTCCAGCATACACTCATACATGCCGGTTCCGTCCCCTGGGCGGTAGCACTGGCTCACACAGTGGAACTGATACAGATCCACATAATCCGTCCGAAGCTTCTCAAGGGATGTCTCCAGCTGCTCCCAAAATTCCTCCGGGGTCTTGGCCATTGTCTTTGTTGCAAGGAATATATCTCCCCGAACCTCTCCCAGAGCCTGCCCCAGCTTCTCCTCGCTGTCACTGTAGGCTCTGGCTGTATCAAAGAAACGCATACCGCCCTCATAGGCCCGGCGCAGAATCTTCACTGCCGTCTCCATGTCCGTCCGCTGCACCGGCAGCGCGCCAAAAGCATTCTGACAGACAGTAATGCCGGTTGTTCCCAGTGTAATAGTTTGCATTTTATCTCCTCCTTGTGAAATGTAAGAAAGATTTGTCAATTGAAGCTGTCAAATGCCATATTCGGCGAAACGTACATCATTGCCCGGCAGGCAGCGCATATAACGCTGCTTCCAGCCCCCGGATGATTTGGTCCAAAGGCAGGGATGGCACGTCTTCCGCCCGGTTCCCGGTCTGCTCCGGAATATAGGGTACATGGATAAAGCCTGCCGGTATCTGCCGGCCGCTGACCGCAAGTGCATGGAGTACCCGGTACATCAGATAATTGCACACAAAGGTCCCTGCCGTATTGGAAACTGCAGCCGGAATCCCGGCAGTCTCCATCGCTGACACCATGTCCTTGATGGGCAGAGTAGAAAAGTAAGCCGCCGGACCCTCCTTCACCGCCGGGCAGTCCTTTGGCTGATTTCCCCTATTATCCGGAATCCGTGCATCTATGATATTAATGGCAACCCGCTCCGGTGTGATCTGGCTCCTGCCTCCGGCCTGTCCCACACAGACTACTGCATCCGGCCTGTGGCTCTCTATGGCATCCAAAACCACCTGCGCCGCCTCCTCAAATACCGTAGGCACCGTAAGCTTCACAAGCTCAAAATCCGGCACCGCCACACGTTTCACGGCCTCCAGGGCCGGATTCACCTGCTCCCCGCCAAAGGGGTCAAAGCCTGTCAATAAAATCTTCATCCGATTCTCCTCTCCTGTTCACAGCAGCTCCCCGATGGACGCAACACCCATCGCTGCCGACAATAAGGCCACCAGAAATCCTGCAATCCAAAGCCATGCAGGATGCCTGTAGTCCTCCCCTACGATCTTCCTGCACCTGGCTGCGATCAGGCAGACAAAGAGAGTAACCGGCAGGATCAGACCGTTGACTGCGCCAGCCAGGATCAGCAGGGCGGCAGGCCTGCCCAAAAGGAACATGCACAGCGTGGACAGGGCAATCATGGCAATGGTCAGCTCCTTTTCCCGCCGCTCCAGGGCCGGGTGAAAGGTCTTAAAAAAGGACACTGAGGTGTAGGCTGCCCCAAGTACCGGCACGGCGGAGGCGCACACCAGTACAATGCCCGCAAAATAAGTGCCCAGCGGACCTGCGCCTGCCGCAAATACATCCACAATGGGATTCTCGCTGCCAAGAACCGCCCCTCGGCTCACCACGCCAAGGATCGCAAGGAACAGCAGAAAACGCAGCCCCGCCGCAATCCCGATGCCGGACAAGGCGCTCCGCGTCACCTCCGGCTGGTGCTCCGCCCCGGTTACGCCGTCCGCAATCAGCCTGTGGGCCCCGGAAAAGGTGATATAGCCGCCAATGGTCCCGCCCAGCAAGGTTAAAACAGCCGGGAACAGGCTGTCCACCGGCTCCTCTGGCACCAGGGTACAGCGGGCCGCCTCCCCAATGGGCGGATGAACCAGAAGGATCAATATTACAACCACTAGAATAATGCCGGCAGAGAGTACGGTTGTTACATAATCCATGGCGCGCTGAGCGTTTCGGATCAAAAAGATTCCGATGGCAAAGGCTCCCGTCAGCAGGGTCCCCCACTTCATGGGCAGACCCAATAAGGTATTCCATCCCATAGCACCGCCGCCCACATTGCCAATGTTAAAAATCAGCCCTCCGGCCACAATCAGCAGGGCGATCCCATATCCCAGCCCTGGCAGCAGACGGTTCGCCAGCTCCTGTCCCCGCAGGCCGGTATGGCACAGCACCCGCCAGATGTTCAGCTGGGCCACAGCCGCCAGAATCAGGGACACCAGAATGGCAAAGCCAAAGGAGGCCCGATGCTCCTGGGTAAACACGGCCGTCTGGGTGAGGAAGCCCGGCCCAATGGCTGTGGTGGCCACCAGAATGGAGGCAAATATGGTATTCTTCTTATTTTTTTCGTTCTTATTCCTTCCGTTCTTATTCCTTCCGTTCTTATTTCCCTGCTCTGTCATTCCCCGGCTTCCCTCTCCATCATAGCTTCCTCCTCAAGCCAGGCAGCCATCCGGTCAAACTCCAGCTCCAGGTCGCCCCCGTACAGATTCACCGGAATCCTGCCCTCCAGAGGGTAGATCGTCGGGCAGACCTCACTCTCAAAGAAATAGACCAGCACCAGCTTCTGCCCCGGGTCCACCAGCCAGTATTCCCGCACCCCTGCATTCTGATATTTGTGAAGCTTCAGCAGATAATCCCGGCGCTTGCTGCTTGGCGACACCACCTCCAGCACGAAATCCGGCGCTCCCATAACATTCCTTCGGACAATCTGTTCCCGGCTGCAGACAATGATCACATCCGGCTGGATCATGGTCCGCTCATCATTGTCCAGCTGTACGTCAACCGGTGAGATAAAGGGCGTACACTTCCCGTTGCGGTCCAGGATGTAATTGGAAATCTGACGGTATAATTCCCCGGCCAGCAGCTGGTGGAAGGTGGTGGGGGCAGCCATATCGTAAAACACCCCGTCAATCAATTCCACACGCTGCTCCTCCGGCAGAGCCCGGTAGTCCTCAATGGTATATTCCCCCGGCTGCTTCTCCCTCCTGTGAACGTTGTAGCCGGAGACAGGCTCGCAGACCACAAGGGGCTCGTCCCCCAGGGCCTCCTCCAGCGCCTGAATAGTGCTGTAACGGGGGCTGGCCGTCTCCCCGTTAAAAATCTTCTGAAGCGTCCCCACCGGAATCCCCGACCGCTCCGCCAGCTGGGAGTAGGTATATCCCTTCTCCTGCCTCCTTCTCTTCATCTCCTGAAGCGTCATATGCATCCCTCCTGAACCTGCCAAATTCTTACCATCATTGTATCAAAAGAATTCCGGATCGTCAACCCGTATTTTAACCGTTTTCGGGTATTTTTTCTTCATGATCTAACCGTTTTCGGATATCTGCAGCCGCCAAATGACTTCAGGCAGTCACCTGGCCCGCTGCCCGCTGGAATAATTTTTTCTTGACAAACCATTTCCGGAGGTTTATAATGACAGGCAATTGAATAGCTATCTTCAGGGCAGGGTGCAAGTCCCTACCGGTGGTACAGCCCACGAGCCGCAAGGCAGATTCGGTGACTCTTATGGAACCTTCGCAGTTCCATAAGCAAGAATTCCGAAGCCGACAGTACAGTCTGGATGAAAGAAGATAAGAGGCATTGATATGCTGTTATTTGCTCTGGAATGATATGTTGCATCTTTCATTTCAGAGTTTTTTTATCCCATATCCCCTCTTTCCCATGTCTTGGATAGATTCTATTCAAGGCATTTATTTTTTTCAGGAAATTAAGAAGCATTCAGGAGGTGATATTGTGAATGACGCCAAGTACATGGAGCTGGCCCTTGCACTGGCCAAAAAGGGCATGGGCCATGTCAGCCCCAACCCTATGGTGGGCGCTGTGATCGTCAAGGACGGCGCCGTCATCGGGCAGGGCTGGCATCAGCAGTACGGCGGTCTGCACGCAGAACGCAATGCCCTTAAGGACTGCCGAAAGGATCCTGCGGGGGCAACCCTCTATGTTACCCTAGAGCCCTGCTGCCACTACGGAAAAACGCCCCCCTGCACGGAGGCAATTTTAGAAAGCGGCATCCGCCGGGTGGTGATCGGGACATTGGATCCCAATCCCCTGGTGGCGGGGCAGGGGGCTGCCATGCTGCGTGACCATCAGATACAGGTAACAGCCGGTGTGCTGGAGGAGGAATGCCGGCATCTGATCCGGATGTTTTCCAAATTTATCGCCACAAAACGGCCCTTTGTCCGGATGAAGTACGCCATGACCCTGGATGGGAAGATCGCTACGCGCACCGGCCAGTCCAAATGGATTACCGGAGAGGAGGCACGGCTTTCGGTACAGCAGGCCCGCTTGGAATGCTCGGCCATCATGGTGGGGGTGCATACGGTGATCCAGGATAACCCTGCCCTGACCTGCCGTCTCCCCGGCGGCAGAAACCCGCTGCGGATTGTCTGCGATACCCGTCTTCGGACGCCCCTTACTGCCCATGTGGTCGAAACCGCTGTCTCTGTCCCCACCCTCATTGCCACCAGCTGCCAGGAGAAAAGCTTGCAGCAGCCCTATCTGGACAGACAGTGCCGGCTGCTGGAGCTTCCGGAGCGGAATGGACATATCGACCTTTCCCGGCTTATGGAGGAGCTGGGCAGGCAGGGGATTGACAGCATCCTTTTGGAGGGGGGCGGAACCCTGAACTGGAGCGCACTCAGCCAGCAGATCGTAGACGAGGTGCAGGCTTATATTGCCCCAAAGCTCTTCGGCGGCGCTGCCGTCTCCCCGGTGACAGGGATGGGCGTTGGGCTCCCCGGGGAAGCATTTCAGCTGAAGCATGCCTCCTTTTCACAGATCGGAGGGGATTATTGCATAGAAGGGCAGGTGGTTTATCCATGTTTACCGGAATCATAGAAGAGGTTGGCGCTGTATCCAGAATTCAGAAAACCGGCACCTGTGCAATGCTTACCGTACGCTGTCAGACTGTCCTGTCCGATGTCAGGCCCGGAGACAGCATTGCGGTAAACGGGATCTGCCTCACTGTCACCGGGTACGACGCATCCTCCTTCACTGCCGACGTCATGCATGAGACCTTAAACCGCACTGCCCTCTCCCGGCTCCATACGGGAAGCCCGGTTAATCTGGAGCGCGCCATGCCGGCGGACGGACGCTTCGGCGGCCATATTGTCACCGGGCATATTGACGGCACAGGAAGGATTACCGGGATCCGGCAGGACAGCAATGCGGTCTGGTATACCATCCAGGCCCCGCCGGGGATTCTCCGCCTTGTGGTGGAGAAGGGCTCCATTGCCATTGACGGCATCAGCCTGACCGTTGCTTCCCTGTCCGGGGACAGCTTCCAGGTTTCCGTCATTCCCCATACCCTGGCCCACACGTCCCTGGCTGCCCGCCATACCGGCGATCCCGTCAACCTGGAAAACGACTGCATTGCAAAATATGTAGAAAAATTTGTATCTGCCGCAAGCGGGGGTACCATTACGAAGGAATTTTTATCAAAGTATGAATTTTAGGAGGCTTCCACATGAACAAAACATATGAATCCATCCAAAATGCAATCATTGCCCTTCAGGCCGGGAAGCTGATCCTGGTCATGGATGATGAGGATCGTGAAAATGAGGGCGACCTGATCTGCTCCGCCCAGGCTGCAACTACAGAAAATGTTAATTTTATGGCAAGCTACGGCAAGGGGCTGATCTGCATGCCCATGAGCCAGGCCCTGGCAGAGCGGCTGGGCTTAGGCCCCATGGTGGCGCACAATACTGACAATCACGAGACTGCCTTTACCGTATCCATTGATTACAAGGATACCACCACCGGTATCTCTGCCCAGGAGCGGGGGCTGACTGCCCGCATGTGCGTATCCGGTCAGGCATCCCCCCAGGACTTCCGCCGCCCAGGCCATATGTTTCCGCTGATTGCAAAGCCAGGCGGCATTCTGGAGCGAAACGGCCACACCGAGGCAACGGTAGACCTGATGCGGCTGGCCGGCCTTTCCGAATGCGGGCTCTGCTGTGAAATCATGAGCGACAACGGCCAGATGATGCGGACCACTGACCTGAAAAAATTCGCCCAGGAACATCAGCTTCCCTGCATTACCATCAAGGATCTTCAGGAATACCGCAAGGTACACGAGAGCCTTGTGGAATGCGTCTCCGTCACCAAGATGCCCACAAAATACGGGAATTTCACGGCTCATTGCTATATCAACAAGCTCAACGGTGAACACCATGTTGCCCTGGTCATGGGAGACCTTGGAGACGGGCAGGATATCCTGTGCCGCGTTCACTCCGAATGCCTCACCGGAGATGTGTTCGGCTCCCTGCGCTGCGACTGCGGCCAGCAGCTGGACACTGCATTGAAAATGATTGCAGAAAAGGGCACCGGCGTACTGCTCTACATGCGCCAGGAGGGCCGCGGCATCGGCCTGGTCAACAAGCTGAAGGCCTATCATTTACAGGATATGGGCATGGATACCCTGGACGCCAACCTGGCTCTGGGATTCTCGGGAGACCTGCGGGAATACTACATTGGCGCCCAGATACTGCAGGATCTCGGCATCCATTCCCTGCTTTTGCTGACCAACAATCCGGACAAGGTCTATCAGCTGGAGGACTACGGCATGTCCATCACCACCCGGGTCCCCATTGAGATCCCTGCCACGGACTATGACCTGTTCTACTTAAAAACAAAGCAATCCCGCATGGGACATATGCTGAATCATTTGTAGGAATCTAGATACAATACTATATACAATACACAAATTTATCAGAAAAAAGGAGACTTATAAGCATGAAAATTTATGAAGGAAAACTGGTATCAGAACAAATAAAAATCGGCATCGTTGCTGCCCGTTTTAACGAATTTATCACCTCTAAGCTGCTGGCCGGAGCCATTGACGGCTTAAAGCGTGAAAATGTCAGCGAGGATGACATTGAAGTGGCCTGGGTGCCGGGGGCCTTTGAGATCCCCCTGATCGCTTCAAAAATGGCAAACAGCGGGCGCTACGACGCCGTGATCTGCCTGGGCGCCGTAATCCGCGGAAGTACCAGCCACTATGATTATGTATGCAGCGAGGTATCCAAGGGCATCGCCCAGACAAGCCTCTCATCCGGCCTTCCGATCCTGTTCGGCGTCCTCACCACTGACACCATTGAGCAGGCCATTGAGCGTGCCGGCACAAAGGCCGGAAATAAGGGCTTTGAGTGCGCCCAGGGCGCCATCGAGATGGTGAATCTGATCCGTTCCCTGGACGCCTGACTGCTTTTATAGGCCATTTACAACACTGGGGGAGCTGTTGGGTTTTGTACCGGATACCATGCGTCTCTTACTACGAGATAGCATGTATCAAACATACGATACGAAAGCTCCCCTCCTTCAAATCGGAACACATAGCTTTCTCTGCCATCTCCCACCGGGGCTTCTCCCTCCCCATAGATTATGGGCTCTCCCAATTCCAGATTCTCCATCCATGCCCGAAGGTCCCTAAGATCATTGCCTTCCGCCAGGCTCTTATCCTCTCTGCCCCCGCTGTAATGCACAACCTCCACCTCCGCAGCTTCTTCCGGAATCTTTGGGATACGCGTCCCAAGGGCTTCGCCGGCTCCTTCCTGCTCCCCTGCCCCGGCAGTCGCTCCGGCACCTGACTTTGAGCCGCCTGCCTCTGTGCTGCCTGCCTCCGAGCCGCCTGACTCTGTGCTGCCTGCCTCCGCGCCGCCTGCCTCTGTACTGCCTGACTCTGTGCTGCCTGCCTCCGGGCCGCCTGACTCTGTGCTGCCTGCCTCCGGGCCGCCATTTGTATTGCTGTCAGCGCCTCCTGACATGCCTCCGAGCTCTGCATTTCTCAAGGCAAGGGCCGCCCCTCCCACCACCAGCAGGAGACAGGCTGCTGCCGCTGCAAGCCTTAGGAAATAGCCGCTGCCTCCCCGGCCGGCGCTTTGGCCCTTCTCCGCACGCTTCCTCTGGGAAGCCTGCTCCCTCCACTGCTCTGCCTCCTGGACATATGCGGGATCGATTTCTCCAATTGCATCGATCAGATGCTCTGCTGTCACCTTCCTCATAGATCAAATCCCTCCCTCTGCAGATGGATTTTAAGCCTTTGACGAAGCCGGGACAGGGCCGTCTTAACGCTGCCCTCGCTGACGCCGCAGCGCTCCGCAATCTGGGCCAGATTGTCCATGTACCAGTAGCGGCGCACAAACATCACACGCTTTTGTGTATCCAATCCATCCAAAAAACGGTTCAGGCTCTCAACCAGCTCCTTGTATTCCAGCTGTTCACAGGGCTCCATGCCTTTGGCGCAACCCGAAAGCTCCTCAAAAATACCCGCTGCCTGCCCGCTTCCTCTCCGGAAGGCACGCTTTTTTCGGTAACAATCCAGGGACAGGTTGCGGGTAATGGCCCCCAGGAAAGCAGAGAGAACCGACGGGCGGGCCGTTGGCATAGCATTCCAGGCCCTTAGCCAGGTGTCATTGACACACTCCTCGCAGTCCTGTCGGTCCGCCAGAATATTCCATGCAATTTTGTCCAGATACCTTCCGTATTTTTCCTGGGATTTTACAATAGCCTCCTGATCCCTGGCCCAGTACAAATCAATAATCCTCCCATCCTCCACCACTCCTTCCTCCTCTCCGGTCTCTCGCTGCTTCCGTGCTACTCCACTGTATCCACAATGCCTATAAAAATCGGCAGCTTCTCCTTGACATCAATAATCGCATAGAGGAAGGGACGATCCAGGATCACACGCTCCTGTTCCATTTCCGCACCTCCGCTCATCATTTCTACCACAGTTGCCGCACCTGCCCGGGTGCCCTTTTCATCCACCTGAATAAATGTGCTGTGTATGGCTGACCCAATATAAATATTTCCTTCCGGATCGCGCCCCATGCCGCTGAAATCTGCCAGCTCCATGTCAAAGGCCAGGGGCATTCCCATATGCTTGAGCATTTCGTTCAGCGTAAGCTGCGTTCTGGCAGAATACTTGGGCAGCCCTGCCTCCACTGTCTCATCCTCTGCCTGCTCCAGCAGCTTCAGAAACCCTTCTCCGGAAAGTCCCTCCAGATAGGCATCTATCGTAAGCCCCTGTTCTGGAAGCAGGGCCAGAAACCCATAGCCCTTCTGATAAGGCTTCACAAATCCCTTCACACCGTCTCCCTGAATCAGCACACTTTCCTGGGAATACATCATCTCTACTGTTTTCGGCTCCCCCTTTTGGGGATGAAATTCTGCCTCATGGATCTGATCCGTATTATACTGCTTCTTCCACTCTGCGTCAAATGCCATTCCGTTGACCAAAAACATCACATCCGCCTCCGGAATTCTCTCCAGGATCTTCGGAATCATGCCATCCGTCTCCTGCTCCACCCAGCGGTTGATATCCTTTACGGTGCTCTCGTCAAAGGGCGCCTGGTAAATCTGTGCCCCGTAATCCACAGCGCTGTTTTTCAGGAAATCGGGATCCACCGCAAAGGTTGTGTTCTCCCGGCGGTACCAAATGGAATTGGCAGAATGAAAGCCGGCCTTTTCCTGATTGGGCAGTGTCTGCAGATATGCCATCAGCTCCCTGGGCATTTCCTCCGGCACGGCCTCTCCATACAGCGTCCGGGCCATCTGTTCTGCGGTCTCCCCCCGTGCTCCGCTGCGTGTCATCTCCAGCGCCGCCATCACAGACAGGGGGCCTACCAGCTGATTTTCCTCCTTGATCCCTGCGGACTCCTCCTGGTCTTTCTGCTCCCTGCGGCTTTCACGAAGCAGCTGCAGGGAAAAATCCGTATAGCTTTTCCGAAAGGTATCGGTCACGGAAACATCACGGTAATCCGCTGTCTGGGACAGATACTGCCCGGTCAGATCCTCGGTGGCTGCCGAAGGCTTCCATTCACCTGCCCTCCCACAGCCCGAACTCCCCGCTGCCAGGCATCCCGCCAAAATCCACACTGCGAAATCTGCTTTTCTTCTGCTCTTCTTCATAGCTTCTCCCTCCTGTTCATTGTCTTTTTATAATGTTCGGTTATATAATATGACGTGAAAACAGAGGGAAGGTTACAGCCTATTTCTGCTATTTCTGCTATTGCCCCTTTGAATTATTCTTCGTATATTTTCTCCCTTATTTTTTTCCCTTTTTCATTTCATTCGCTGACGGTTGTTATGACTTTGGCAAAATAAAAAGAACCCATAAAAACGAGGAAGATTTTTATTTGGATTGCTGCTGCGCAAACGTGCGAAAGAATTAGTCGTTCTAATGGAAAAGACAAAAGCGGAGCTGGCTTCTCCCTTAAGTAACTAAATCATGTGCTTTTTTACTCCTACTGTTTTTCTTCGTAACCACCATACAGCAATCCCGACCATAAAAGCTGATAAAACTATTGCAACTGCCGGACACCATATCATAGCATCAAACGTCTTTCCCGCAAACCTGTATATTTCATTATGGGTATAAAAATCCTTGCTGCCAGAAAGTCTGAGCGGCATAAAATTAGCAAATACATGATTGACTTCAAAGCTGATGATCTTCTCCATGATAAGGAGCAATATCCAATAAAAGCTGACTACTACGATTCCTGCCATAATCCTCTCCATCAAAACAGAAATCAGGATTGTCATAGAAACCACAAAAATAAGCGCTATATAACCACGGCTACAGTTCCAGACGAACTGTTTTGCATATGTGATATGAAATACAGAAAAAAAGGTATCTTCATTGCTCTGTATATACTCACCGCCTCCCGAAAATCCAAACGGAATCATTTTTGCAAAAAAATAGAAAATGACTGCCACAAAATATAATATGCTTCCCACTCCGAAAGCCGTGGTTATCCTCGCTAAATCAAGCCTCCTTTTCCCATTTATTGTAGACTGGCTGAGTTCCTTCATCTTTGTCTGTGCATCATCAGCAAAGAGCGGCATAATAATAATGGATATCATGAGCAGGCTAAAAGGTATAAAGCTGCTTATGTCACGGTTCAAATTTTTCCATCCTTCCGCAAAGCCTACCCTTAATCCGGTAAGTTCCTCTGCTCTCTTCATAAACATCTCTTTTTCGGTTTCCGAATAGTTAAAATTACTGTTTTCATCCAGCCTCCGTTTTATCGTCCTTATGCGGTTCTCAAAAAATGAATTGATTTCCTCATCCGATAAGTCTGCCGCTTCCCTATCTGAATAATTCAGAGACACCAACTTTTCTATATTTGATTCATCAACAAAGACCGCTTCCCCAGTACGCTTAAGCATCACGATTGCTTCCTCAATGCTCCTGCTCCCCTCATTTTCTTTTCCATGCTTCAAATTTTCCCGTCCGCTTGCCACAAACCCGTCCCTGTCCCACAATTCATAGCTCTTTACCGCTTGATAGTTGCTACTCACTGACAATATAAGAACAGCAGCAAAAAAGACAATAAGCAGTTCTGTTTTCAGTATTCTCTTGCTTTCTACCTTTACAATAGATTTCACAGTCTTCACCACCTAATTCAAATAATATTTCTTATCCCTTCCCTCCAGCCCAAAAGCGAACACTCCTATATAGATCACTGTCAGGACCAGGACAACCGCCATATATGGCACCAGTATTTTCCCACAGAAGAAAAAATCTTCCACTACTGCATCACTGCTGAACTGAAGCGGATAAAACAATTTAATCTGACTGTAAGTGTTGGACAGCCTTGTCAGGACTACAACTGCCAGTACCGAAGCTACAGATGTTATCTTTAGGTTTCTGAACAAGCAGGACAATAGCATCGTAAGTATGAAAGTTTTGTAGAACATGTAGGGTGTAAAAGGGCATAAAATCCCCCT
>CAJUQB010000026.1 GCA_910588285.1 uncultured Lachnospiraceae bacterium | reverse complement strand
TGTTCTCACGGAATGCGCAGCTAGTGCGCATTCCTGACCCGTGAAAAGTAACCTGTGAACGCTTCCGCGGAAAAATGCAGGCAAATTAGGATTGATAACTCCATGTAAATGCCATATAATAATGTAGGGGACAAAAGGTATTTTGCCCCCTATGATACTGCGGATGCTGCACATTTCATGCTCCCGCAATCCTAAAATACATCAAAATACGGAACACATAAAAAGGAGATACACGATTATGAAATCAGCTAAAATTACCATTAACCCACCGGAGATCAAATCCGTAACCTACGGCAACACCTTCCGCCAGAAGCCGGGACAGCCCATGAAGCTAACCATCAAGTCCCAGGTCAATGTGCAGACCAATCCGGCTGCCCCCACCACTGCCATAGCCATGGTGAAGATCACAGCCGCAGACGAGGAGTCCAATCTCACCCTGTCCCTGGAAACCATGACCCTGGTGTCCGCCAGCACCTTCGTCGATAACCTGGACGATGTGGTGAAGGCCCAGTATATGCCCATCATCATGATGGCAGTCAATGAGAAGATCCGCAATATCAGCTCCACCCTGGGGATGAACCTGCGGCTGCCCAATCCCCAGCTGGATTACACAGAGGCCGGGGAGAGCAATGAGACGCCGGTGTATCTTAGTTAGAAAAGAATCCCCGAACTGTACTGCCGCACGGTTCGGGGATTTCGTTCTTTGTTCACATGGACTTGTGAAAAGCTCCTCATGTACCCTGAAATCCTTTGTTTTCAAAGGGTTTTGGGGTATTATGTTAGAACGGCAGACCAGTGCACACCCACTTAATTGACTTCTCCTTCAAACTCTTCCCTCAATTTTTCAACATCATCTTGCGAGTAATTCGATACCAAGGATACAATTTCTTCCGATGGATAGCCTTTTTTTATCATACGAATTACAATCTGTTTTGATGTATTTTTAACCGCTAGCTTCTTTTCTTCCTCAAATATCTGCGCCACCTGCGTCATTTCAATCGCCCTCCTTATTTTATTTGCTGTCTCCTTGTCGATTACCTTGTCCGTGAACGCCATTATTCCAGCTAAGGCAAATAGCTGCTGATTCCTGTTTTGGATCTGAATAGCCAACTTAACCGTATCTTCCAGTTTCTGCTGTTTTTCTTCTTTTGTTCGATACGATAGGGGCAGAATGATGAACTCCATCAATTTTATATTCATTGGATACCTGCTTTCTGTCAATATCCCCCGTATAAATCACTATCATGCGAAGTATTGGACACTTATAGTATTCCTTCTGATAGCGATTGGCTATTCCAATCAGGTAATTCAAATACTTTACCTTATCTTCTTCCTCATATGTACTCTCATAATCCACAATTGCTACTGTGTCATCTGCAAGTTCAAAGAGGTTATCTAAACGCAGCTCATTCACTTTTACTGTTGGAAGATTGGTAGGTTTCACCTGTCGAATCTCCGGTAAATCAAGGCCATACACACGGAATGTTTTCCCTTTGAAGTTCTCTGCAAGCACTTTGCTGGTGATGTCTTTATTTTGATATGCAATTTCTGCATGCTCCATGTTACTTCTCCTATGGTTTAGAATATTGCTTGTATTGACTGTCATCCACTCTTTCATAATAATTATAACAAAACTTATTACTTTTTAACAGTCTTCTCTCAATTAAAATTATGTTTTTCACCATTTTTTATCACCATTTCAACTGCGCAGAAACTTTGAATGGATCTCTGCTTTTCCGGGAAAATTGAGCAATATGGGAGATCGCGTTAGAACGGAAAAGAAAATGAATGGTTTTTCCTAAAAATCTTTACAGCCAGAAAAAAAGAACCGGGAATTCTTTGTAAGAATTCCCGGCATACATACTCTAAGTCGATGCGACAGGATTTGAACCTGCGACCTCTGCGTCCCGAACGCAGCGCTCTACCAAGCTGAGCCACGCATCGCAACATTCCAAAAAGTACGATATCTATTCTGTACTTCCCCTTGGAACTATATTAGTTTACCATGATTTCCATGTCTTGTCAACAAAATTTTCGACTTCTATATAGAACTTCTACCACTTCTACATAGAATGCCGCCAAAAACTACTCCCAAAAGCCGCTGCCAGAAACATCCAGAATACGCCCCCAAATGATCCCTGGCGCAAAACAGCGCAGGAAGCGCCAGGCCTCAAATGCTCCTGGCGCTTCCAAGCCATTTTACAGGGAATCAATGTAATCCGCAATGGCCTCTCCTGCCATACGTCCGGAATTTACGGCAAATCCCATGGTATTGCCGGGAAGTGTGAAGTTGTAACTGTCGCCATAGATGGTGTTGGCGTCGCTTCCTGCACTGTACAGGCCAGGGATCGCCTTCAGGTTCCCATCCATAACCTCGCAGCGCTTGTTGACCCTGACGCCGCCAATGGTGCCGTACGCCGCAATGTAGAACTTGCCTACACGGTATTTGCCCTTGCCGGTAATGGGACGCAGATATTTGGGGTTCTTGTGGAACTGGGTATCCAGATTCTCGTCGCACATATCGTTGTAGTCGTCAATGGTCTCCTGGAGCTTCTCTGCATCAATGCCAAGCTTCTCTGCCAGCTCCTCAATGGTGTCTGCCTCAAAATACCCGTCGTAGCCTTCCTCAACTGCACGGGCAAATTCCGGCTCGATGGCGTCAAAGGCTTCCTCCGGATGCACAATATCAAAGATATCCGGGCCGTTCTTCCGGTAGTGGCGGATCAGGCCGTCGTCCATAATCAGATATGCATAGCGTCCGGGCTGCAGATTGATGGCATTGCCGGTAAAGGTGGTATTGCCCATGTAGCCCTCGTTCATGAAACGCTCTCCGTTCTGATTGATCAGCAGGGCCGGCTGACGGAATACAGTGTCCATCAAAAACCAGTTCAAATTGTCCTTCAGCTGGAAGATCATCTCCACATTGGCGCCGAACTTCTGTGCGCCTGCTTCCCACATCATCTTCAGGCCTTCCCCTACCGTTCCCGGTACATTGAAGGGGAAGAAATCCTGCCAAAGATTGTAGCCGAACTCTTCCTTGATCATCTCTGCATTGGTGCCGAAACCGCCGGTAGCTACTACAACAGCCTTTGCCCGGGCCTCGATCTCCTCGCCGTTCTTGTCAACCGCCTTCACACCCACGCACTTGCCGTCCTCCATGATCAGGCTCTTCACCGGGGTCTCCAGGTAGATCTCACCCCCCAGCTCCTTCACCTTCTCCGTCATAATACGGATCATGGGGCCTGCTGCACGCGGTCCGATGACACCGTTCTCCGGCTTAACAATGTGCCAGGTTGCCGCGGACTCGGAGAAGTAGCGGAATGCGCCTGCAAATTCAACGCCCATGTCCTCCAGCCACTCAATGGTGTCTGCGGACTTCTCAAAGTAGGTCTGAACCAGATCCTCATCTACACGGAAATGTGTATACTTCATGTGGATATCCAGAGCCTCCTCCTTGGTGATTTCCAGAAATCCCTTTTTCTGGATCTTGGTGTCAATTCCCAGAGGGCCCATACCCATGTTGGCAGCGCCGCCGGTGGTGTTGGCCTTCTCAAACACAATGGCCTTTAAGTCATTCTCCCCTGCGGTGATGGCTGCCGCCAGGCCGGCCGGGCCTGCTGCAACAACAACAACATCAGCTTCCATTTTTTTCATTTCCTTATACCTCCAACCTATTTTTTGTGCTGCGCCCCGGCTTATGGGGCGCAGCTATTTATACTTAAGGGGACCTAACCCCCTGCTGTATCTAATCCTTCCGAAGCCCGGCAGGCTCTGACTCTTCCGGAACCCGGCAGGCTTTGGCTCCTCTGGAACCCGGCAGGCTCTGACTCATTCGGAACCTGGCAGGCCCTGGCCCTTTCCGTACCTGACGGGCCTTAACGCTTCTTGAACTTGCCGCACTTGGTAAGACGTGTGGGCAGCTTGGGCACACGGCCTGTAGTCTGGATAATAGCGTCATATTCACAGGCTTCGATACATTTGCCGCACTTGGTACAGTCAAACTCTTCGATCATGTGAATGAAGCCGCTCTTACCCTCAATACAGCCCACCGGACATACATCGACACATTCCTCGCAGCCCTCACAGGTATTGGGATCAATGTAAATACTCATGAAGGAGGAGCATACATTGGCCGGGCAGTTGCGCTTCTTGATATGTTCGTTGTATTCCCCTGCGAAATACTTCAGGCTTCCCAGAACAAAATCCGCTCCGTTTTGTCCCACCGAGCACTGGCAGCTGAAGGTCATGGCATTGCCGATCTCCTCCATCATGGCCAGCGCATCGTTCTTGCCCTTGCCGTCTGTGATCTCCTTGGTATGTAAGTAGAGCTGTCCCAGGCCCTCACGGCAGAAGGTGCAGCGGCCGCAGCCGTTCCTGCGCTCTGTCATCAGCAGCTTCTCCTGCTGGTCAATGATACAGTCTGCATTGGTGAATACCTTGATTACGCCATTGCCAATATTAGTGTCAGCCTCCACCACCAGGTCAAGGCCGGATGCATCGTAGAGTGCGGAACCAACCAGTACGCCCTTCACATCCTGGGCAGATACGCCGGGAATATCCTTGATGGCCGTACCGTATGCAACCTTCTGAAGCTCGCCGCATTCCCCGTTCTGGTATACGCTCATCCAGGCGCCTGCTTCATAGCTGTCTGCAAACAGCTGTCCCACTGCTGCCATGGCGGCAATGTGGTTGATGCTGCCGCCCCGGCATTCCCGCACATTCACCATGGCCTCAAATACCTGGATCCCGGTGCCGGCTACATCGGCTGCCAGCTGGGAACGGAGCTCACTCTCCCCCTCCGGCACGTACAGCTCCATCTTATCGGTATCCAGCGCATAGGCGGTAATCTGCATTCCTGCGATCACATCCTCCCGCTGGGTGTTCAGAAGGGCCAGCAGCGCACGGTCTGTATCATTATTATTCAATGCTGCAACCACCTTCATGGGCTGCTCCCAATTCTTCTGGTCCTCCAGATCCGCCGCCCATTTCTCATCCAGCGGCTGATTGTATACACCATATTCCCGAAGGCCGGCTGCTTTGATCTTCTCAATGACTGCTTCCTGGCTCATTGCCTTTGCATTCTCTAAAGCTCCCATTATGCATTCGCCTCCTTTTTGTCGGAATAATCGCCCCAAAGCCTTGGTGCGCTGATCTGTAACCGCAAATCGCACTGCAGACATCTGCCTGCCTCTGCACAGATATCACCCTCCTGGATTCCGTAATCCACCAGATTGAAATTATCCTTCCGGAACTCGCAGGGCGTCACATGGGTGCCCTTGCGCTCCTGGTATCCGAAACCCTCAATGCTTCCAATGTGAGGATCTGCCACCTGCTCCGGCGCCAGCTTCTCACTGATGTCGCCGTCGCCCCCCAGGAACTTATCAATCTCGCTGGCTGCGTCGCGCCCGTCTGCAATAGCCTGAATCACGGACTTGGTTCCATGCACCACGTCTCCGGCTGCAAACATGCCCGCTACGCTGGTAGCGCTCTTGGTGCCTTCCTGCAGCACCAGGTAGCTTCCCCGGAATACCTCCATCCCGCAGCTCTCATCCAGCTCCGGCCGCTGGCCTACCGCAAAAATAACGGTGTCCGCATCAATGTGATGCTCGCTGCCCTCTTCCTTCTCAATAATGGCGCGGCGGTTCTCGTCAAAATGGAAGGACTTCACATTCATGAAATCAACGCCAGTCACTGCATCGGTTCCTGTAATCCGCTCAAAGGTCTGTGCAGGATGTACAAAAATACCTTCCTCCTGAGCCTGCTCGATCTCCTCGTCATCTGCAGTCATCACATCCCTGGCCTCAAGACATGCCAGATGAATCTCCTCTGCCCCAAGACGCTTTGCTGTCCTTGCGCAGTCAAATGCAACATTGCCGCCGCCCAGGACTACGATTCTTTTGCCCATGCCGATCTCCTCTGCGCTCTTGCCCAAGCTGGCCTGGCGCAGGAAATCAATATTCAAAAGGGTTCCCTTCAGGTCATTGCCCTCCAGCGGAAGCCTTGCCCCGATATGGGCGCCGATGGTCATCAGTACCGCGTCGTATTCCTTCAGCAGCTCGGTCGGGTTCTCCACCTTGGTGTTGACCTCCACCTTCACGCCGGCATCCGTAATCACTGCCGCCTCCTTGGCCACTACCTCCCTGGGCAGACGGTAGGAGGGGATGCCATAGCTCATCATGCCGCCCACTGTGGGAAGGGCCTCCTTCACAGTCACGTCATGACCCTGCTTGCGCAGATAATAGGCAGCCGTCATGCCTGCCGGGCCTCCGCCCACCACGCAGACCTTCTTGCCGGTATCCGAAAGCTGCTTGCCCTTGCCCTTCCAGTATGCGCCGGTATCCTGCTCGGCGGCATAGCGCTTGATGTTGCGGATGGACATGGCAACGTTGACCTCCGCACGCTTGCACTGGAGCTCGCACACATGGTTGCAGACCATACCAAGAGCCTGTGGGAAGGGAACCTTCTCCCGGATCACGGCTGCTGCCTCGTCGTACTTGCCCTCCTTCACAAAACGGATGTAACGGGGCACGTCCGTATGGGCCGGACAGGCGCTGCGGCAGGGTACTACCACATCCTCCTTCTTGGCGTTCTCCTGCATCATCTGGCGCTTGTCCCGGATGGTGCCGGTGGGGCAGACCTCGGTACAGGCCTGGCAGAAGCGGCAGTCCGCATCCTTCAAAAGCTTGTTATGTAAGGTTCCCACATAGGTCTCCAGATCCTTCTTCTGGTACTGGAGCACATGGACGCCTCTTAAATCATTGCAGGCACGCACGCAGCGGCCGCAAAGCACACAGCGGTTCATGTCATGGACAATCAGGGGATTCTCCTCCTGGGCCTTGAAGCCCTTGGTGCGGCACTTCATCCGGGCATTGTTGGCGCCAATATACTGAATCAGCGTCTGCAGCTCGCAATTGCCGTATTTCGGACAGGTGGAGCAGTCCTCCGGATGTCCGGAAAGCAAAAGCTCCAGCGCCAGAGAGCGAAGCTTTGTAAGCTGTTCGCTGTTGGTACGGATGTTCAATCCGTCCCTGGCCTTCAAGGTACAGGAGGTTACCGGCTTTTCCTGGCCCTCCACCTCTACAATACACATACGGCAGGAGCCGTTCTCCGGAAGATCCGGGTGGTGACACAGATGGGGAATATAGATACCCGCTTCCAATGCGCAGTCTAAAACATTCTTCTGATCCGGCACCTCGAGGCGGATGCCGTCAATCGTAATTACTGCCATGGTTCTTCTCCTTTCTTGTCTTTTTCATTCGACGTTTGTTGATTCATTTGACATACCTTTTCCGTGTATGTTAAACTGTGATTATTATATCATGTTTTTCCCGGATTTTCCTCAAACATCTGTTGAAAATTTTCAGCTTCTCTTTTTTTATATTCAACATTTGTTGAATGAGTATTTTCCGCAAGTGACTTTTCATAGGAAGGAGTATAAGATGGTACGACTGCAGGAAATTGTTCAGAAGGTTGTCACCCATTTTCAATTGATTGTAATAGAAGAATATCATACGGAGCAGCTGATTCACCGTGTTGAAATCCTCACCCCCCAGACAGTGTACACCCCCGATACCCTGTATCTGGCAGAGCATACCGAGAGCCTGCCCGCCCCGCCCCGGGATATGGTCTGCTGCCTGATGACCGCCCTCCCCGGAGACGCCCCCTTATCCTATATCCACATCACAAAGCAGCCCCCCCTTCCTGCCCTCTATCAGTTCATCAATGAGCTATTGCGGTTCGAGGCCACCATTGAGATGCAGAGCAATCAGCTGTACCATGCACTCTACCAGGGGCGGGGGCTTAAGGATGTGATCACCCTGGCGGAGCGGTTTCTGCAATATCCCATTTCCGTCTGTGATGCCAGCTATAATATGATTGAGACCTCGCCCCTGATGCAGCAGATGTCCTACGGACTGGAGTCCAAGCCCTCCGCCTCTCCTCACCGCCAGACCAGGTTCTTCCTGTCGGACTTTGAGGTGGAGAGCCTGAAGCGGACCCGGGTGGTAGAGCAGATATACCGCTCCCCCAGCGCCTTTGGCGTGCGCACGGTGGATCATCCGGACAATCTCTGGGTGTTCTGCGCCATCCGGCTGCAGAATGTCATGACCGGATATGTGGCGGTCTGCATGGGCGACACGGAGGCCACGGAATATGTTCTGCGGATGACCACGATCCTGGCCAACATCTGTGCCATCGAGATGCAGAAGCATGAATTTTTTGTAACGCGCACTGGTATGAAATACGAAAATTTCCTGGTGGACCTGCTGGACGGACGATTCACGGATGTCAATATGATCAGCTCGCGGCTGGAGCTTCTGGACCGCAGATTCTGCAAATTTTTCTGTATTGCCGTTCTCTCCTGCATGGAGCCCCATGACAGCAACCTGTTCAACAAGCAGCAGATGAATGCCCTTCGGGCCGCTTACCCCAACAGCATGTCCGTGGTCTATCGGGACGCGGTGGTCCTGTTCCTGAACCAGGAGGATCCCATTAACCTCAGCCAGGATTTTACCCGGAAGCTGGCGGAATTTTCCACCCTGAACCGCATGAAGGCCGGCATCAGCCAGCCCTTTGTGGATATCATGAAGATCCACGATTTTTATACCCAGGCTGTCCATGCTCTGGAGATTGGGGAGCAGACCCAGCCTGACCGGCTTCTGCATTATGCCACCGAGCTTCTGCCCCAGTACCTGTTCCGCAGCAGCTCCTACACCGGGCTGGAAATCGGCATCCACTATCACATCCGCTTCCTTCAGGGCTATGACAATGACTACCACACGGAATTCATCACTACCCTGCGGGCCTATCTCCAGAATGACCGCAATGCCACACGGACTGCGGAAGCCTTGCACATCCACCGCAGCACCTTTTTTTACCGCATAAAAAAAATAGAAGAGCTGCTGGATATTTCTATCACAGACAGCCATCTTCTATTTTTGTATGAGCTATCCTTCCTGATCTGGGATTATCTGTGTTGAGTCCACTGATGTCTGCATTCCTCCATCAGTCCGATCATAGCTATGGTCTCCTCCATGGGAACCAGCCCGCTGACTGTCCGCCCTTGGCGGACACATTCCATGGCCTCCAGAGCCTCATACTCATAGCCATTGCAGAGAAACGGCGCGTCCAGCTCCTCGATCACCTGATTGTCCCAATCCGTCAGGGCCACATGCTGGGCACTATGGAATTCCTCCTGGTCAATCAGAACCCTGCCTCTGGTTCCCTGAATATACAGGCAGGTCTGACGTCTCGGAGACAGGCCTCCGGTGAGGGTGGCAAAGGAGCCATTCCCATAAAACAGCTGAATGCTGTTCATAATGTCAATATCATCCCCGCCAATGGCAGCTGCCGCAGACACACGGGCCGGCTCATAACCCAGCAGGGAGCAGGCATAGGTCAAGGGATAAAGGACAAGGTCATAGAGGACGCCTCCCTGATTGCGGTTCTTGTACAGACGGTGGTTTCGATCTGCCTTGGTGTAAAACTTGCATTCCACCCCCTGAAGCTCTCCCAGCATACCGGATTCACGCCATTCCATAACCTTGCGGAATACCGGATGGCACTTCATCCACATGGCCTCCATCAAAAACAGCCCCTTGGACCCAGCCAGGTCATACAGCTCCCGGGCCTGACCGGCTTCCTCCGTAAAGGTCTTCTCGCAGAGTACGTTCCTTCCTGCCTCCAGGCACAGCTTGATATTCTCATAATGACAGCCCACAGGCGTGGCCACATAGACCAGCTCCACCTGGGGATCCTGAGCCAGCTCCTCATAGCTGCCGTAGCAGTTTGGTATGTCGTATCGTTCCCCAAATTCCCGGGCCTTATGGACATCCCGGGAGCAAACGGCATAGATTTCCAGGGCCTCCTCCCGGGCCAGAGCTTTTAGCATATCGCAGAACTTTCCGGCAATACGCCCGGTTCCCATAATTCCCCATCGAAATTTCTTCATAGGCATCTATTCCAGAATCAGCTGCACGCAGCCGTACATTCCTGCATCGTTCCCCAGGGTGGCCAGGGCGAACTTGGTTCCCTTACAGCCTGGAAACGCTTCCTTCTCAAAAGCCTTCTGAAGCACATCCAGCAAGGGCTGACCTGCCTTTGACACGCCTCCGCCAATGACAAAAATCTCCGGATCCGCCACACAGGAGATCTTGGACAGGCCCCGGCCCAGAACGGACGCAAACTTATCTACCACTTCTGCAGCCAGGGCATCCCCTGCTTTGTAAGCATCAAATACATCCTTTGCGGTTGGCTCCTCAATGCCGTCCAGTGCGGAAGCTTCATGCTCCTTCTTCTGGGCTTCCTTTGCCATGCGCGCCAGGCCAGTTGCTGAACCGTACTGTTCCAGACAGCCCTTGCGTCCGCAGCCGCAGGAGGAGGTCTCATGAGGGTTCATGGTGATATGGCCGATCTCGCCGCCGGCGCCGTGGGATCCTGCCACCACCTTGCCGCCAACGATGATACCGCCGCCAACGCCGGTGCCCAGAGTTACCATCACCATATCCTCATAGCCCTTGCCGCCGCCCTGCCACATCTCGCCTAAGGCTGCTACATTGGCGTCATTCCCTGCCTTTACCGGGATGCCATCCATCTTATCCGTCAGTTCCTCTGCCACGGCCACACGCCCCCAGCCAAGATTCACACACATGGAAACCTCACCTTTTCCGTTGACCGGTCCCGGGATACCGATACCAATTCCCTGTACCTCTTCCTTCCCGATCCCGTCTGCGGCCATCCGCTCCTTCAATGCCTTGGCCACATTGTCCAGGATATTCTTGCCGTTTTCACTGGTATCGGTGGGAATCTCCCACTTATCCAACAGCTTCCCCGTGGTCTCAAACAGACCGATCTTGCAGGTGGTTCCCCCAACGTCTACCCCAAATCCATACTTCTTCATTGCCCTTACCTCTTTCCCTTTCATTTTAGTTTCCGGAACCTCTTATGTTCCATGAAAATATGCTTACTATACATATGAGCTGCCCGACAAAGGGGGCGTTTCAAAACTGAGATTGGCAAATTGCACACGCCCCATTTGTCGGGCAGCTCATAAAGATAGTATACATGCTGTCCTGTCATCTGCTGTAATGACATCTGTCACATGGTTCAGCGCAGCTTCCGCTTCATCTCCATCACCTTGGTGAATTCCGGATCCGATTCCATGACAATGGCCGTGCGCTTGCCGTCCTGGTTCACCACTAAGGTATAAATGCTGCCCATATTGTTCTTGTCCCCATAATACCGGGTCACCTGCTGCGGCTCCACCTTCTTCACCATGTACTCAATATTCTCCATGCGGAAGCTCATCTTCTTCTTCCGGCGGGCCCGGTTGTAGATGGCTGCCACATCAATCTCATCACTGAAATAGCAGAATTCGTACTCCGTAAAGGCATGCATCTGCAACCATGCAAACAGAACGCCAAAGGCTACTGCAGCGATGAACATCACCAGCTGCAGGGTCAGGAAGCTGAACACAAACACCACCACGGCTGCAGCCAATGCGCAGATTCGTCCTACCTTGTGCCCCATGCTCTCCCCATATACTGATATCCACTCCAACGGTTTCTCATTCACAATGCTTTCCTTCCTTTCCTTGTATTATATTGATTCCACCTCCGCCGCACTCCGGCTCCGGCAGATATGCAATCCTCCCATTTGCCCTCATTCCTGCTCCAGCAGATATGCGATCCTCTCAATTGTTGTCATTCCTGCTCCAGCAGATATGTGAGCATCTCGATTGCCAGCTCCTGGTGGACGGCTGTATATGGGATGCCCACCAGCACCTTATCATAATAATATCCATCCTGCACCAGCAGGCTGTTCTCTCCCAGCCAGATGCCGCAGACCAGCTGCTCCCCGGTCTCCGGATTCTCCACGGAATAGAGCCTGTCCTCATACTCCTTCAGCTGCTGGCTGCTTAAGATCTGATCCACGGGGAGCAGGCCGCCGCCGCTGCCCATCAGCTGCAGGGTGTACGCATCCCCTGCCAGCAGGTCAATCTCACCTACCATCACCATGGCTGACAGTACCTGCATACTGGTGGCGCTGGCCTGCCCGCCCCGCTCTCCGTCAATGGCCAGGCTGGTATTGATATACGCGGTCTCTGCCGTAAGATCATATCCCTGATCCTTCAGATAGCGGATGAAGCAGTTCTCCTCCGCCGCCTCATAGCCATTGGCATTCACCAGGGTCACATTCAGGGCTGCATCCGGGTCCGGCGACAGGACCTTATAAATGATATAAATAATCAGGGCAATCCCTGCTGCTATGCCGAAAATAACCGGCTTGTAGTATTCCCAGATGTGCTCCAGCTTCTGCTTGATTGTCATCTCCCGAAAGGGTGTTTTTATTCGCTCCATAGATACTCACTTTCCACTCATTCCATCCAGTTCTCCCCATAATTAGTGTAAGTTCTTTCTCTGTGATTGTCAAGAGCCAAAAACGAGGCCTTCGGATTCCTCCGTCAGCCTCGCAAATGCTTATCTCAAACCTATTCTCTTCGCCTGCCTTTGCACCAGGTAGCCTTCTAATCTCTTAGAAATCGAAGCCCTCCCATGCCGGCTTACCGCTGTACTTCTTGGCCTGTTCCACACCGGTCAGCACACGGGCTGCGCCGGAGGCCATGGCCTCCATCTCAAATTCTCCCGGATATGCGGACACTTCGGCAATGAAGCCGCAGGCCTCTTTGATGGCCTCCACCAGCTGCTTGTTGTGAACCATTCCGCCGCCCAAAAGGATGCCGTCCACCTGTCCGTGAAGCACTGCTGCCATAGCTCCGATGTATTTGGTGATCTGATAGATCATCGTGTTCCATACCATCTCGGCCTTCTTGTCGCCCTCTGCCGCGCGCTTGGTCACCTCAAGGGCATCGGAGGTTCCCAACCAGCTTACCAGGCCGCCGGTTCTGGTGCAGATAGCCTTTGCCTCCTTGGGATCCTTGCCCGCACAGTATTTGATCAGGGCAGAGGCCGGGATATCGCCGCAGCGGGTAGGAGCCATGGGGCCTTCGCCGCCTACAATGTCATTGCCGTCCACCATCTTCCCCTGTCTATGGGCAGATACAGATATACCGCCGCCGATATGGCACACGATAAAGTTACATTCTTCATACTTTTTGCCCATGCCCTGGGCATGACGGATTGCAGTCTCCTTCAGGTTCAGGGAATGCAGATGCATGGTACGATATACGCCCTCCAGACCGGTCATTCTGGCAATCTCCTGCATCTCATCCACATCCGGAGGATTGACTACAAAGGCCGGCTTCTGATACTGCCGTGCAAACTCATTGGCCAGCTGGGGGCCTAACTGTGCCGGATGCTGTACACCGTTGGCGCCTCTTGTGGCATGGTCCAGGAGAAGCTCATCCACCTCATACACGCCGCCCTCCATGGACAGAAGTCCGCCGCCCCGTCCCACAAAGGCGTCTACATCATCCAGCGTCACATGATCCTCAGCCAGCAGGTTCAGGATTGTCTCCTTCCGGTAGGGCAGCTGGGCGGATATACCGTCGAACTCCGCCAGCTTGTTGGCATCATGAGCCACATTCTTGGAAAACAGCGTGCTGTCACCGTCAATCAAGGCAATCTTGGTGGAAGTAGAACCTGGGTTGATCGCAAAAATTTTCATTTGATTCCCGCTCCTTTACATTTACAAAAATATAGTTGTCAGCTTTCTTTTAATTGTATATAATGAAAGAAAATGTTTCATTGTCTGAGAATACAAAAGTATTTCTCTTTTTTCACCGGCTTTTGTGAAATGGCACAACCGGTTAGAAGGAGCGCTAAAGCCATGGAAATACACGAATTAATTGATACCCTGGAGGAATATTCCCTGACCCTGCATGGAAAAAAGGACTTTTCTGCAGATATCTACATGATACACTTTTATATTCCGGACACAACACAGCTGGAGGCCAATATCCTTTATTTTTGCCCTGCTTCCCAGCTCCCCCCTCCGGATTATCCCAATACGCTGCAGTTTTTATGCTATGGCCGCAGCTTCTCCAAGAAGAAATACGAGAACACCCATTTAAATATCCTGCATTATGACAGCAATGAGCCCATCGAGCCGCTGTTCAACCGAATCCAGCAGCTGATCCACCGGATGCAGAAGGCCAATGCCGGACTGCATCTGTTTGCCAACGCCTTCTTCACAGACCAGGGGCTGCAGTATCTGGTGGATACTGCCTATGAGGTGCTGGGCAATCCCATTTTCGTCATCGACTCCAGCTTCAAATATCTGGCCATATCCTCCGCTTTCTCCCCCAACAATACGGTGATGGAGGAGGAAAACAATGCCGGCTATATTCAGGAGGCCGGAATCCGCACCATTCGGGAGGCCAATCTGGATGAAAAGGTCCGCAATTCCGATACGCCCTACTATTTCCAGAATGCCCTGGTAAATACCGGAATGCTCATCGCCCCCATTAAAATCCACGGCATTGAGGTGGGCAAGGTCATGCTGTACGAGTCCCAGAAGCCCTTTTCCGACATTGACTCCATGCTGCTGACAAGGCTCACAAGATTTATTTCCATGGAGCTACAGAAGAACAGCTTCTTCAACCAGAACAAAGATGTCATGTTTTCCTATTTCCTGGCCGATCTTCTGGACAATCCGGAGCTGAATTATCCCAATGTCCGGGACCGGCTCCACACACTGGGATTTGACCTTAAGGAGGACCTGTACATTATGACCATTTCCTCCTTAAGTTACCGGGACACCAACTCCAAGCTTGAGGTTATTGTGCGGGAGCTGAACAATATTCTGGTGGGCTCCCTGTATGCCATTTATGAAAATACCCTGGTGCTGCTGTTCTCCCGTTCCAGAGAGAGCGGCCTGTCCGGCTATGAGCTGAACACGCTGGAGAATTACTTGAAGACCAACCACCTGAATGCAGGCATGAGCAATTTCTTCACCAACCTAAGGACGGCACGCCGGTTCTACCTCCAGGCCAAGAAGGCTGCGGAAATCGGACGCCGCCTGGGGGAGGCGGGCCCCATCCACTACTATTCCGACGCTTATTTTTATCATATTATAGAGATCTGCCAGCAATCCGAGGATCTGCTCTTCTTCATTCATCCTGCTATGATGAAGCTTCTGTACCACGACCAGGACCGCCATTCCGAGCTCTTAGAGACCATGCACTGCTTCCTCCAGACGCCCGGCAACCCGGCCAAGATCGCGGAGAACCTGCACATCCATAAGAATACGCTGCTGTACCGCATGAACAAGATCAAGGCCCTGACAGGCTGCTCCCTGGAGGACGGGGACGAGATCATGTCCATGGGGCTTTCCTATAAGCTGATGCGTTACCTGAAAATGCTGCCGCAGGACAACCCGGGCGGAATAGATTCCTTCATGGAACGTCCCTAGAGCTGCTCTTCTGACACGAATTGACACAAATCTGCCGCGGCCGGATGCCAGAAGCCTTCACTGGCCGGATGCCTGCGATATCAGGAGGATCGACATGAATCAAATTTTGCTGGTGGAGGATGATCCCGACATCCTGAACCATTTGACAAGCTTTTTGAAAACGGAACAGTTCTCTGTGGACACTGCCAGCGGCCAGAAGGAGGCCCTTATGCAGATTGACCACAAGAACTACGATCTGGTGCTTCTGGATGTCTCCCTAAAGGACGGCAATGGCTTTGGGGTGTGTACGGCCATCAAGAGCTGCAGCCAGGTCCCGGTGATCTTCCTCACTGCCTCTGACGATGAATTTTCCGTAGTCACCGGCCTTGACCTGGGGGCTGATGATTACATCACAAAGCCCTTCCGTCCCAGGGAGCTGGTCTCCCGCATCCGCAGCGTGCTGCGCCGGTGCGGCGGCTCCTCTCCCATGCTGACCTGTCAGGAGCTCTGCATTGACACTGGCCGGGGACTTGTCACCAAGGGCAGCCAGGAGGTGATTCTGTCCGCCCTGGAATATCGTCTGCTCTTATATTTTTTCAATAACCGGGGGCATATTTTGTCCAGAAACCAGCTGCTGGAGGAGATCTGGGACGTGGCCGGGGAATTTGTCAATGATAATACCCTCACCGTTTACATCAAACGGATCCGTGAGAAAATCGAGGATGATCCAGCCAGCCCGCGTTTCATTAAGACCGTGCGGGGGCTGGGATACCGGATGGATTGACAGGAGGACATGAGATGCATTTTTTTCGCAACCCTGAGATTCGGAACAGTATTTTTCTCTATCTTGCCACTGGGGCAATCCTTGCTGCCGCAGGCTCGTTTCTTGTCTGCCTGCTTCCTCTGCCCGGGACAGAAGCTGCCATTTACCGGCTCCTGCTGATCTGCTTCCTTCTCTTTGTGTGCCTGGCCTTCACGGTTTTGCATTTTCTGACTACCTACCGCCGTTACCGATACCTCTGGAAGCTCTGCGGCAGTATTGACCGGATGCTTCACAGCGGCTGCGCTCTGGAATTTGAAGATTACAGGGAGGGGGAGCTGTCCATCCTGCAGAATGAGATTCAGAAGCTGTTCCTGCGCATCCAGGAGCAGAGCAGCCAGCTCATGGCTGACAAGCAGCAGCTGGCTGACTCCATGGCTGACATTTCCCATCAGATCCGCACGCCTCTGACCTCCATACACCTGCTGATCTCCCGGCTGAACAGCCAGTCCCTGGCCCCGGAGGAGCGGCGCAGCCTGCTGCGGCAGCTGATACTGCTGACCGAGCGTATTGACTGGCTCATTGAAGCACTGCTCAAGATGTCCCGGCTGGATGCCGAGATCGTCAGCTTCCAGCTCCAGGAGCATCCCCTGGCACAGCTGGTACAGGAAGCCGCCGCCCCCCTGGCCATTCCCATGGACCTCCATGAGCAAACATTTTCCGTGGAGGCAGACACCGGCCTGGAGACCTTCCGGGGCGACCTGGCCTGGACGGTAGAAGCCATTGGAAACATTTTAAAAAACTGCACGGAGCACACGCCTCCCAATGGT
Source organism: uncultured Lachnospiraceae bacterium (assembly GCA_910588285.1). Taxonomy (GTDB): domain Bacteria; phylum Bacillota; class Clostridia; order Lachnospirales; family Lachnospiraceae; genus 14-2. Next base: position 35,569 of record CAJUQB010000026.1, on the reverse strand, counting down.
GCAATCTCTGTCCGCATTTCCCAAAATGCCATCTACTCTCAGCTTCTCATTGAGGACACGGGGCCCGGCTTTGCCCCTGAGGACCTGCCGCACCTTTTTGAGCGATTCTACAAAGGCCAGAACGCCTCCTCCAAAAGCATTGGCATCGGCCTGGCCCTGTGCCGCATGATCCTCTTCCGGGAGAATGCCTCTGTGAAGGTGGAGAACCGGCCCGGGGGCGGGGCGCGGTTTGTTGTGCGGTTTTATCGGGATGTGGTGGTGTGAGAAATACTGCTCTTCTCAATACTGATACCGCTTCTGCTTCCCCCTCAAAAACAGCAGCGTCACAAGAACTGCCATCACCTCCGCAGCCACTGTGGATACCCATATCCCATCCACCTCCAAAAAGACCGGAAGAATGAGCACTGCGGCAATCTGGAATACCAGGGTTCGCAAGAATGAGATTGCCGCAGAGGTCAGCCCGTCATTCAGCGCCGTGAAAAAGGATGATCCAAATATCGCAAAGCCTGAGAACAGGAAGGAAAAGGAAAAAATGGAAAAGGCATGCTCCGTCAGGCCAAGCAGCCCCTGGTCGTATCCCACAAAAATCAATGCCAGCGGCGTCCCCAGCAAAAATGCAGCCGCAAACATAACCACTGCAAATGCACCGATCAGAACCATACTCTTTCTTCGTAGCCCCTTCAGCTCCTCTGTGCCTCCCGCTCCATAATGATAGCTGACCACTGGAGCGGTTCCCACGGAATACCCGATAAACACCGCCTGAAATACAAGGCTGACATACATCAGCACACCATATGCGGCAACACCGTCCTCCCCGGCATATTTCAAAAGCTGCACATTGTAGAGCATGCTTACAACAGACATGGAAATGTTGCTCATCAATTCCGAGGATCCATTGACGCAGGCCCTTCCCAGGACCCTCCTGTCAAAGACCGTCCTGCCAAGCCTTAAGCGGCTGCTGTTGGGACGTGCAAAATAAATCAGGGGCAGTATCCCGCCAACACACTGGCTTAGGGCTGTCGCACCTGCTGCTCCCGGCAGCCCTAAGGAAAACACAGCCACAAACAATGCGTCCAGGACAATATTGGTCAGGCCTGCCGCAATTGTCACATAGAGCCCAAGGGAAGGTTTTTCCGCTGTGGCAAACAGGCATTGGAATTCATATTGAAGGACATAGGCCGGAACCGCCAGCAGAATAACACGTCCATAAGTTACGCTGTCCTCAAGCAGCTGCCCCGTCGCCCCAAGGGCAGCAGCAACTGGCCGCAGCAGGACAAGCCCCAAAACGGCCAGCACAATCCCGCAAACCACCGATGTATAAACAATCAGGGAAAACAGGTTCCTGGCCCGGTCTGTCTTCCCCTCTCCCATCGTCTTAGCGATGAGCGCTCCGCCCCCTGTGCCGAACATAAAACCGACAGAGCCAAGCACCATCAAAAAGGGCATAATAAAATTAACTGCCGTAAAGGGTGTTTTCCCCACAAAATTGGAAACAAAAAACCGTCCACCACTCCATAGACAGAGGTAAATACCAGCATAACTATGGACGGAACAGAAAACCGCAGCAGCTTTTTATAATTAAAATGATCGGAAAGCTGAATCCCCATCACTTTCTCACACCTCCTTTAATTTTTCCCGAAAGGCCTCCAGATAGCGCCTTGTCAATTCTATATATGTATTCTTCTCCTCCTCGGACCAGCTGTCAGAAATCTCGTTTTCAATGCGGACAATGGGATAGACCGTGTCCTTCACATACTGCTCCCCCTTGTCCGTAAGACGTACCTTCTTCTTCCTCCCCCGAAAGGTCTCCAGACGGACAATCCCATCCGCCTCCAGCTTGCGCAATGCGGAATTGATGGTCTGCTTGCTGGCACTGGAGGTAAGATCGCCCAGCAGGCATTCCCCCTCGCACCAGCAGAGGGTATACAGGATCAGCATCACGCTGTCAGACAGCCCCAGCTTAAGCGCAGCTTCATGATAAGCCTTGTCCAGCTCTGACGTCAGCAGGTTCAGGTGCTTCATTTGCTCATTCACATAGTATTCCATAACAGCCTCCTTTGTACGAAATCGTACTTTTTGCATTATAGTACGATTTCGTACAAATGTCAAGTCAAAAATCCAACCGAAAAGTGACAAATCTGTCACCAAAAAGTCACGGCCCTGTCATTCTTATGCGGTATACTAACCTCATAAGATGAGTTGCCCGGCAAAAGGGGCGTTCCAAAACTGAGATTGGCAAATGGCACAAATTGTATCCCGATTTGCGACTGTGAAGAATCTTAGAGCCCCTTGATGTTCTTCCTAAGTTCAGCAATTTGGCGGCACGGATGCCGCCGAAAGCCCGATCTGCGCCATGGAGGGCGCATAGAGGGCGGTTGCGTCCGGATCCATTCCCCCTCCTAAGAACATTTAGGGGCTCTTAGATTCGGAACCGGAGCATAAGAGGAATACAATTTGTGCCATTTGCCATCCACCATTTGCAAACGCCCCATTTGCCGGGCAGCTCATAACATATTTTATCGGAGGTTACCATGGACATTTTAAAAGTAGAGCATCTCACAAAAATATACGGCAAAGGGGAAAACGCTGTCTACGCCCTGAATGACGTCTCCTTTTCCGTACGCAAGGGCGAATTTGTAGCCATCATCGGCCCCTCGGGCTCTGGCAAATCCACCCTGCTCCACATCCTGGGCGGCGTAGACCGGCCCACTGACGGAAAGGTATTCCTGGAGGGGAATGACGTGTATGCCCAGAACGAATCCCAGCTGGCCATTTTCCGCCGCAGGCAGGTAGGGCTGATCTATCAGTTCTACAACCTGATCCCGGTATTGAATGTGACGGAAAACATCACCCTTCCGGTATTGATGGACGGGCGGGAGATCAACCAGGAACGCTTGGGAGAGCTTCTGGATATCTTAAGTCTGCGGGGACGGGAAAATCATCTGCCCAACCAGCTCTCGGGAGGCCAGCAGCAGCGCGTGTCCATTGGCCGCGCCCTGATGAACGCACCGGCAGTCGTCCTGGCCGACGAGCCCACCGGCAACCTGGACTCCAAAAACAGCCAGGAGATCGTATCCCTGCTGAAATTCAGCAACCAGAAATACAACCAGACCTTGATCATCATTACCCATGATGAGAGCATCGCCCTCCAGGCCGACCGGATCATTGCCATTGAGGACGGAAAAATCACCAGAGACGAGGTGATCCGGCCATGAGAATTTTTCGAAAAATTGTATTGAAAAACCTGAAGGAAAACAAGACACGGACCATTGTCACCATCATTGGGATCATTTTGTCCCTGGCCATGTTCACTGCCGTCACCACCAGCGTTTCCTCTGGCCAGCACTACCTGCTGACCACAGCCATCATGCGGGAGGGCAGCTGGCACGGCTGTATGGATGTGACCGGGGAGGAGCGCAGGACACTGCTGAACCACTATTTTACCATCGATCAGGTGGCCTACCTGGAGCATATTGGCTACGCCCGTCTGGAGGACTGTACCAACCCGGATAAGCCTTATCTCTATATCGCCGGCATGAGCGAAAACGCTGCCGATCTGCTGCCCATCCATGTCACGGAGGGCCGTCTGCCGGAAAATGATACAGAGCTCCTGATTCCGGAGCACCTGTCCTACAATGGCGGTGTCACCCTGTCCCTGGGCGATACCCTGACACTGGACGTTGGCAGCCGCCTCTCTGTGGATGCGGAGGGAACCCCCATGGTTCTGGATCAGCAGATATCCTATCTGTACACGGAAGAGGAACGCAAGGCCCGGGACGACTATGACGGGAGCACCATTGATCCGGAAACCGTAGAACAGCTTACCGACACACGGCAGCAGACCTATACGGTAGCAGGCTTTTATGAACGTCCTGCCTTTGAGAACTACAGCGCCCCCGGCTACACGGCCCTGACCTTCCGTTCCGCCCTGGCAAATGCAGAAAGCGACCCTTCTGCCGTATACGATGCTTATATCCTGTTTGACAATCCCCGGGAGGCGGAGGACTGGCTCCTGGCAAATGCACCCCGGTGGTTCACCACCAACTCGGATGTCCTGCGCCAGCTGGGCGGAGGAGAAAGCAATTACCAGGCTGTCCTTTTCAGCCTGGCTGCCATCCTGATCTTTATCATAATATTTGGTTCCGTGGCCCTGATCTACAATGCCTTCTCCATCTCCGTCACGGAACGCACCAAGCAGTTTGGGCTTCTGTCCTCCATCGGAGCCACCAGGCGCCAGCTGATCCACAGCGTGCTGTTTGAAGCATTCTTTTTGTGTATGATCGGCATTCCCCTGGGCATTTTGGCAGGAATTGCAGGCATTGGCATTACCTTCCATTTTCTGGGGGCATCCGTATCCAGCTTCATCAACGGGAATACCAGCTGGAATGTGCCGCTGACCCTGCATGTTGCACCCATGGCTCTGGTGGTTGCTGCCGGGATTGGGCTGGCAACTGTGCTGATCTCAGCATTTTTTCCGATCCTTCGGACCACACGTATGTCGCCCATAGAAGCCATCCGCATGACGGCTGATATCCACATCCGGGCCAAAAAAGTGCGGGGCTCCCGGCTGACTCTGAAGCTCTTCGGACTTCCGGGCCTGCTGGCCGGCAAGAATTTTAAGCGGAACCGCAGGAAATACCGTGCCACCGTAATCTCCTTATTTGTCAGCCTGGTGCTGTTTATCTCCGCCAGCAGCTTTTCCAGCTACCTGATGATTGCGGCAGAAAATGTCCTGTCGGAAACTGCGGCAGATATTTCCTACTACTACCATATGTCAAACTGGGAGGAGCTGAAGGAAAGCCATGGGCTGCTGGATCAGTTTCATGCCCTGGACAGCATCACCCAGGCCGCTGCCACCATATGCAGCAATACCTACCTGTACGTGGAGCCGGAGCACATTTCCGGGGAATATCTGGAATACTATGGCGCCGGCCCTCTGGAGGACGACGGTACACTCCGCCTGTATGCCAACCTGTATTTTATTGATGACGACACCTTTGCGGATTACCTGAAGCAGCAGAATCTGCCGCCGGAGGATTTTATGGATCCCGCCCGGCCCAGGGCCCTGGTCGCAGATTTTATTCGGGTCTATGACGATACCATTGAAAAATACAAAACCTGCCATGTGTTTGCGGAGTCTGCCTCCGACATCCCCCTGGAGCTGGAGCAGGTAGTGATTCCGGAAGGAATCGAGGCAGAGTATTTCAATCGGGACTATGATGAAAATAATACTATCCGGTATGAATTTTATGATGCCCGGCAGGAAGACTATGTGTTCTTTTCCCCGGAGGAATGTACCCTCCGGCTTCCGGCTGACATCGGAGGGTTCCTGACAGACGCGCCCTTTTTCCTGGGCGATCATTCCTTCAGCGCCCCCCTGCTCATTTATCCGGAGAGCTGCCGCACCGCCATTTTGCCGGAAACCATGCCCCACTTTCACCATATTGACAGCAATTTTGTCTTTACTGCCAGCGACCACACCAAGGCCATGGACGACCTGTCCCGGATCCTGAAGGAGAACCAGATGACCACCAGCTCCCTCTATGACTTTGTGGCGGAAAAGGCCCAGAACCGCAGCCTGGTGATTACCATCACGGTATTTTCCTACGGCTTTATTATCCTGATCTCCCTGATCGCCGCGGCCAATGTATTTAACACCATCTCCACCAACATCCTGCTTCGGCGGCGCGATTTTGCCATGCTGCGCTCCACCGGCATGGACCAGCGCGGCTTTCGGCGGATGATGTGCTACGAGTGCCTGCTTTATGGCCTCAAGGGAATGCTCTTGGGCCTTCCGGTATCGCTGTTCGTCAACTGGCGCATTTACTGTGCCGTTGGCAAGGGCTGGGAAACAGGCTTCTACCTGCCCTGGCCCAGCTACCTGATCGCAATTTTCAGTGTATTTGCAGTGGTGGGCAGCACGATGATCTATTCTATGCGCAAGGTAAAACAGGAAAATATTGTGGATGAGCTGAAGATAGACGGGTAACGGCAGCGCCAGATGCGACAATGAGAAACAGGTATCATCAGATGCGGCAATGAGGAACCGGCAGCATCTGATGCGGCAATGAAAAACCGGTATAACAGAAGGGGGACAGCAGCAAGGCATCCCCCTTCTCCTCCTTATTCCGGCAGCACGCTTCGCTTCATGCTGCTGTAGGCCAGCAAAATATAGATCCCGTAGATCAGGAAAAACATCCCAAGGGCCATTCCGATAATTACCAGGGGATGGTAAATCCCCACCATGGTTCCCGGCTCCACGGCATCTGCCAGGCTCTTGATCACCGGTATGCCCACCAGCACCGGCGGGATGGCCGGCATCAGATAATAGATGGCAAACTGTGTCCTCAAGGCCTTTCCCATCTCCTGTCCATCCATGCCCAGCTTCTTAAGGAGTGCAAACTGCTGCCGGTAATGCCTGGCCTCCCCAAGCTGCTGAATGGTCAGGATGGTGGCTGCTGTCATGGCCAGCACCAGAGCCAGATAATACATGGGAAATACGGTTGAGGCTGTCCCGGCGGCTGCCTGGGCCTCATCCGCTGCCTTGACATAGAGCATCGCGTCATCCATTATCTCCTGCTCCCAGAGAATATCCTCCTTGAGGGCAAACAGCTTATTGTACTGCTCTTCTGTAATCGGCTCACGGGCCATGGCCACATACATGGTGTGATTCACCTGGCAGCCCTCCACCAGCTCATCCGGAACGACCAGAATAAAGCCGGCTCCGTTTCCGAAATCATACATATTCTGGGCAAATACTTCCGTGCAGGTTTCCCCCCTCTTAAGGACTTCGCCCCCCAGGCGCACCTCTCCTGTAAATCCCTTCAATCCGGCCTCCACATAAGGCTGGCAGTGGATCAGATACTGCCCCGGAGGGAGGACAACCTCCGGGTATCCCAGCATACGGCGCAGCGCCATATAGTCGCTCTCCTTCATCACAGAATCCTTTCCATAATAGCGATAATACATGGTGCTGACCTCTGTATATGCCATGACATGATCTGTATCCAGCAGATAGACATCATAGCTCCTTGCCTCCTTCAGAGGAATATTTTCCTGAATGTAATCCAGGCAGCTCTCATAGACAGCCTCCCCGGTGTCATCGGTGGCGAGAACCAGGTCGAAGCAATTGTTTTTCTCCACCCGGCCCCAATATAACCCATTAAAAACCATCCCAACCCCAACGGTAAGGATTGTGGCTATAAAGAGCAGGGAAATGGTGGCCATAAGCACGCCCATAGACCCCAGCTTGGCGGTCAGGGTGCGGAAGATCAGAAGCCTCTGGCCCTGGTACTTCCTGGCTGGACGCTTTTCAAAATATGCCGGTACTCCGGAGGCAAAGCTTAAGAAAAACCCATAGAGAAAAGCAATCAAAAAACAAATGCCAAGGATACAGAAATAACTGCCGGCCATCAGGAGCAGGGTTCCCGTCACTCCTAAAATAATAGAAACCACGAACATGACACGCCGATTTTTTCCGGTTTTCACCACTGCGCCTTCATTTTGCCGTTCATAGTAGAGCAGCTGGCAAATATTCATTTTGCGGATTCGTTTGCGGCTTTTCAGCTGGGCAAACAGATAGATGAACAGAAAATACAGCAGGGTGAGTGCCATTGTTTTTCCGGAAATAGAAAGGGAAAAATGATAGGCCGCCCCAAAGAGGGCCAGTACAATTGCCCGCAGCGCCTGATACAGAAGGTTGCCCAGCAGGATCCCAATTACCAGGGCACAGCCTCCCACCGCCAGATTTTCCAGCAGGAACATCCGGGCCACCTGGTTATTTTCCAGGCCGATCAGAATGTAGGTTCCCAGCTCCCGGCTGCGGCGGGTCAGCATATATCTGGTGGTGTAGGACACCAGCCAGCCGATGATGCAGACCACCACAATGCTGGCCAGCACGATCATGGGCGGGAGAATTGCCATCTGCTTGGAAAGCCGCCTAAGCTCCTCGGAAAAAATCAATCCGTTAAAGGCATAGAGGAGGGCCGCCACCAGCACAATCGTTGCAAAATAAACAAGATAATCCGCAGCCTGCCGCCTGGCGTTCCGCATGGAAAGCTTAGATAACGTCACTGACATCACCCCCTAACAGAGCCAGCACATCCAGAATCTCATGGTAGAAGACAGGCCGTGTCCGCTCTCCCTTCAACAGCTCGTTGAAGATGCGTCCATCCTTGAGAAACAGGATCCGCTTTGCATAGCAGGCGCTGTAGGCATCATGGGTCACCATCAGGATGGTCGCACCCATATTCTGGTTCATCTGCGTCATAATCTCCAGAAGATTCTTGGAGGCCTTGGAATCCAGGGCCCCGGTAGGTTCGTCTGCCAGGATCAGGGACTGGCCTCCCACCATGGCCCGGGCGCAGGCTGCCCGCTGCTTCTGGCCCCCGGATACCTGGTAGGGGAACTTTCCAAGGATCTCCCGGATGCCAAGCTGATCCGCCACTGCCTCTACCTTCCTTTTTACCTCCCCCGGATCGCTGTGGGTCAGGGACAGGGCCAGGCCGATATTTTCCTCAATGGTCAGCGTATCCAGCAGGTTAAATTCCTGGAATACGAATCCCAGCCGCTCCCGCCGGAACCGGGCCAGCTCCTTTGCCGAAAGCTCTGAGACGTTTTCCCCATCCAGAAGAATCCTGCCTGCGCTTACTGTATCAATGGTGGAGATACAATTGAGCAGGGTGGTCTTGCCGCTGCCCGACGCTCCCATGATAGCGATAAATTCTCCCTGCTCTACCTGAAAGCTGACCCGGTCCAAGGCCTTTGTTACGTTATTTTTACTTCCGTAATATTTTTCAATGTTTTCTACCAGCAGCATGTTGTTTGCCTCCTTCGCTGAATTGCTGATGTTGCTGTGTCTATGTGCTTCTGTAAACACATCATACCTCCAAAGCAAGATCCCTTGTAGCGAAGTATTATTGATTTCCCTTACAGTATTGTAAGATTTTGACTGTGGGCTTCACTCCTGGCGAATCTCCCTGGCAGGGAAGGTAAGGGTTACTGCTGTCCCCTCCCCCTCCCTGGAGCGAATCTCAATCTCCAGCTCCAGGCTGCCTGCCAGCCTGCGGCACAGATACAGGCCCATCCCGGTAGAGCCTCCCCTGCTGCGGCCGTTGCTGCCGGTAAAGCCCCGGTCAAAGACCCGGGGCAGCTCATGGGCTGCAATTCCCATGCCATTGTCGCTGACCTCAAGCTGTACCAGCTTCCCCAGGGTCCTTGCCTTCAGACGAATCCTGGGATTCTGCTCCCCTCCGGCATCCGGCTTGTCTGTTACAGCTCCTTCTCCGGCATTCGGCTCGTCTGCCGGATGCTCCCGCCGGTAGCGGGCTGCATTCTGCAGCAGCTGACTCAGAATGAATACCGCCCATTTTTCATCGGTATATACCCTCTGCTCAAGGCCCTCTGTCTCTACCTGGATCCCGCTCTGAATCAGGAGGGCCCGATGGCTGGCTATGGCCTGGTCCCCAATCTCCTTCAACGCAACCTGACGTATCAGTATGTCCTTTTCCGGGCTCTCCGCCCGGGCATAGAACAGCGCCCGCTCCACATGGCTCTCAATCTGGCCAAGCTCCTGCAGCAGCCTGCGGCGCAGCTTGGGCTCTGCGTGATTGCAGATCAGCCCTGCCGCCGTAATGGGAGCCTTGATCTCATGAACCCAGCTCTCAATATATTCCCGGTACTCCCGCTGGGCTGCCTGGGCATTTGATACCGCGCCAATCATCGCTCTTCCGCTTCGGCCCATCAGGTCAAACAGGCGGCGCTCATATGTCTCCCGGGGCAGCGGCACGCACTCTGAAAACAGGTATTTCTGATCCAGGCCTTCCATCACGGCATAGAGCTCCTCCAGCCTGCGTTTCCTCTTCCAAAACTCTGCTGCCTGAGCTGCTGAAAAAATCAAAAGCAGCACAAGAGACAGAAGCGCCACCACACCGGGCTGGGTTCCTGTGCTCAACAAAAACAGGGCTGACACTGCCAGCGCCAGCCCCTGTAATACGATTTGATTCAAATGGTCTGATAAAAATTCACAAAAAGTCATAGCTGATACCCCATTCCCCGTCTGGTTTTGATACACCCGGCCATTCCAAGCTCCTCCAGCCTGCCCCGGAGCCTTGTCATGTTGACGCTTAAGGTATTGTCGTCAATATAAATCCGGCTGTCCCAGAGGGCATCAATCAGATCCGCCCGGGAGACGATCTCCCCGGCATGGCTCATCAGGTACGCCAGAATCTGCAGCTCGTTGCGGCTAAGCTCCACTGTTTTGCCGTCTGCACTTACCACACCCTTTGTAAGGTTCAGCTTCATGCCGCAGGCCTCGATAAGCTCCTGCTCCCCCATTCCGCCGCTTCGCCGAAGCACGGTCTTGATCCTGGCCAGCAGCACGGGGATATTGTAGGGCTTTGTGATATAATCGTCTCCGCCCATGCTCAGAGCCTTCAGCTCATCCACCGTGGAATCCCGGCTGGTCACAAAAATAATGGGAATGCTGCTCTCACGCCGAATCGCTGCACAGATGGACAGGCCGTCACGCCCCGGCAGTCCCAGGTCCAGCAAAATGAGATCCGGGGCGCTTGCCCGAACCTTCTCTGCTGCATTATGGAATTCCGTGACTGCCAGGGGCTTGTAGCCCTCGTTTTCCAGAAGGAAGGCCAGCTCCTCACGAACTGCCGGCTCGTCCTCAATGATCATGATTTTTTGCATAGGCATTCCTCTATTCTATTCTACTCCATTCCCTTCCGATCCGCCTCCTGGGCTCCCCTCTTCTGGCCTGCTGCCTTCCGTTCCGTCTCCAGGACTGCCGTTCTCCGGACTGTTCCCTTCCGTTCCGTCTCCTCCTGGACTGCCACCCTCCGGGCTATTCCCTTCCGTTCCGTCTCCTCCTGGACTGCCGTCTTCCGGACTGTTCCCTTCCGTTCCGTCTCCTCCTGGACCGCCGCCCTCCGGGCTATTCCCTTCCGTTCCGTCTCCTTCCGGGCTTCCCTCCTCCGATCCGTCTTCATCCGGATCCTCCTCTTCCGTTTCGTCTCCGTCCAAGCCGCCTTCCCCGGACTCGTCCCCTTCCGGATCTTCCTCCTCCGGTTCCTCCTCTTCCTCCTCTTCCGGCCTCTCCGGCGGAATATAGGGCAGAAATTCCATGGACTCCAGGCCCTGGTGAATCGTCTCCATAAAATGATTCCAGATCAGCCCCGGATACGTTGAGCCGCTAAGTCCCGGCAGCTCCTTTGGCATATCATACCCCACCCAGACACTGGTGGTATAATAGGGGGTATAGCCCACAAACCAGCCGTCCTTATTGTCATTGGTTGTCCCTGTCTTGCCGGCGCAGGACATGCTGGTCAGGGCAAGTCCCTTTCCGGTTCCGGTTACAAGAACGCCCTTCAGCATATCTGTCATCATCCGGGCTGCATTCTGGTCGTAAATCCGCGTCTCCAAAGGTTCTGCCTCATACAGCATGTTCCCCTCCGCATCAGTAATATACTTCACGCACCCCGGCCTTCGATACAGCCCGTCATTCTCAATGGCGCTGTAGGCAGAGGCCATCTCCACTGCCGACACACCTGTGGTAAAGCCTCCCAGGGCGGATGGCAGACGCAGATCATCCGGGCTGAGCTTGGCAAAATTCATATTCCGCAGATATTGAAGCCCAACCTCCGGCGTCAGCTCCTCCAGCAGCTTCCAGGCAATGGTATTCTTGGACTTTTCCACCGCAAAGCGCAGGGTCATCTCGCCTCCATAGTAGCCGTCGGCATTCTGCGGCCCCTCCTCAATGGCCTCATCCACCACCACACTGTCCGGATGGTATCCCCGCTCCAGGGCCGGCGTATAGACAATCAGAGGCTTCACCGCGCTGCCTGGCTGACGGAAGCTCTGATAGGCGCGGTTTAAGGTATACCCCGGAAGGCCCTGATCCCGTCCGCCCACAATGGCCTTAACCATGCCGTTGTGGTTATCAATGCACACCGCAGAGCCCTGCAGGGTATAGACCCCCTCCTCGTTGGTCTCCGTATAGCCTGCCAGCACCCCGTCCACAGCTTCCTGAAGCTCTGTCTGCATCTCCATATCTATGGAGGTGTAAATGCGGTAGCCCTTCTGATACAGGCTGGCCTGGCAGCTTCCATACAGCTCCTCATATGCCTGCTGATATTCCTCCCGATCCAGCTCATCTACAAACTCAGTGCGAAATACAAAGCCCTGCTGCTCCATCAGCACCCGGGTGGCACAATAATAAATATAGGTCTCCACATAATCATGCTTATTCCGCACTGTCTGCTGCAGGACAATCTCCTCCTGCTGGGCCGCATGGCAGGTCACCTCAGTGATCTTCCCATCCTTACTCATCTGCTCCAGGATCCGGTCCCTTCGCTGCAGCGTATGATCCATATGCTCCAATGGGTCATAGTAGTTGGGCCGGTTGGGAATGGCGCATAAAAATGCCTGCTGCGACAAGGTCAGCTCCTTGACCTCCTTGCCAAAATATCCCTTGCTGGCCGCCTGAATCCCATAGTAGCCATTCCCGAAATAAATATTGTTCAGGTAAAATTCCAAAATGTCACGTTTGGAATACTTCCGCTCCAGCTCCACTGCCAGAAAAATCTCCTCAACCTTCCGCTCCCAGGTCCGATCCTGGGTCAGGAAAATGGTGCGGGCCAGCTGCTGGGTGATGGTGCTCCCGCCCTGAGTCACTTCCCCATTTTCCAGAAGGGCCTTGGCCGCCCGGAAAATTGCCTTCAAGTCAAATCCCGGATGGGAATAAAACTTCTTATCCTCGATGCTGACAATGGCTGCCTTGGTATATTCCGGAATCTCTTCATATTCCAGATAGTATACGTCCTTCTCCCCCTTGAGGGTGGAAATCAGCTGTCCATTGTCATCGTATACCAGGCTGGTCTCCACGGCCCGGAAGGTCTGTTCTGTGGAAGCGGCTGCAAATTCCCGTGCCTCCTTCTGCATGGCGCTGATCTTCTCCCCGTAGCCCCCGAAGAAATAAAAAAGCAGCCCGGCTACCACTGCCACCATCAAAAGCAATTGAAACACCACAAATATTTTAAATAAAATCCGCCTCTTTTTTCGTTTGTGTCTTGCCATATGCTGTCCTCGTATTATATCAAATGCACTATTAAATTCTTTTACAGCTTTTTACATTTCTAAGCTTTTAATGTCGGAAAAATACCATCCGTCATATGCAGGATCATCATTCTTGTGAACTCGTCCGCGCCCACCTGCTGCCCTTCCGTGAACCACCAGCGGACGCTGACCATCATATTTCCCAGGAATAATCTTGCATACAGGCTATAGTATTGACGTTTCCTCTCGCTGATATCCGATGTCTGCTCAAATTCCCCCACCAGCTTGTGGACGCCGCCGTCAATCATCTCCTCAAACACATTCCGCTCCACCAGCGTATGCTCCCACAGGATCAGATATTCCTCCCTGCGCCGCATAAAGTATTCCAGGCAGATCCGCAGGTCCTTATAATAATTCTCTATGGTGATCCGGGGCAGCGCAATAAAATGCACATCCAGATGCTCCACAAAATCACCAATCACATCATCAACATACTTATCCCGCAGATCGTATTTATCCGCATAGTGCTTATAGAAGGTGGAGCGGTTGATCCGGGCCTTCTCGGTAATATTTTTTACCGTCATATCCAGAAATCCATATTCCACCAGACAGCCCAAAAAGCTGCTCCTGATATTCTCCTGGGTCTTAATGACCCGCAAATCCGTGTCCCTCACGCCCTCATACACTCCCCATCTGCCGATCTGCTGTCCTTTAAATGTTGCACAATTTTACAATTATTCGTTCCTCTAAATTTTAACAAATATTACAAAAAAATCAACACCTTTTTGAGAAAGTGTTGATTAAACAACATTTTCCTATGTTTCCAAGCACAATCCACAGCTTCCTTTCATAAAATATAGTGCTGGCACAAAAATTAATTCGTTTTTTCTGCAATGAATGCAACAGCCAGTGTTTATTAAAGGAAGCGACTATATGGAACATCGAATTGTATGGAATGAGCAATACAATATTGGAGTGGACATTATTGACAGACAGCATAAAAAGCTGTTCGGCATTCTCAATAAGCTTTTAAATTTTGGACAATTGGCAGAAAAAAGCCAGTGGATTTGTCAGGAGGCCATAAAGTATTTTAAGGACCACACCCTCGAACATTTTCAGGATGAGGAAACCTATATGGTCTCCATTGATTATCCTGGATTTGAGATGCATAAGCGCATTCACAGTAATTTTCGTGATATAACGCTGCCCGCTCTGGAACGGGAACTAAAGAGAAACGATTATTCCGAAAATTCCGTTCATCATTTCCTCGGCGTATGTACAGGATGGCTGATCGGGCATACACTGACAGAGGATCTGGCAATTGTCAGCGGAGAAACCATACGGCAGTGGGATAACCTTCTGCCGGAAGAGGAACAGGCCATCATGGGCCAGACCATCATCAGTCAGCTGAACCAGATGTTTCAGTTGGACTCGCGGTTGATCGACAACTGCTACCGAGGGGAACAATTTGGGGATGGCATCTATCTGCGCCTGATCTACATCACAGAGGATGAAAAGAGCTGGGAATTCCTTCTGGTCTTTGAAGAACCGCTCATTATAAGCACCCTGGGCAGTGTGATAAGATCAAAATCCAAGGCCATAAACAGTATGCTGATGAATGCGGCAAAATATACAGCCATACAGTTTGTGGAACGCATAAAAAGACATTTTCCGTCTCTGGAGCCGGCTGAAATGAAGGGACAGCTTCTGACCTATGAACAGTTTCAGAAGGCCTTTGCCCGGGACTGCCCCCAGTTCAGTCTGTTGTTTGATACCGGAAAAGGCTATTTTGCCTTTTGCATGACTACAAGCGACACGCTCCCCAGCGAGGAGAGCGAGGCTCTGATCATCACGGAAAACGCCATGGACCAGGTGAAAAAGTACCTGAATCGTAACGAGGAAGCCTTTCGCCAAAACAGCTAGAAACGGCAGATTATCATAAAAAAGAGCCAGTGCTTTGCGGAATTCCCACAATGCATTGGCTCTTTGATTGAAGCAGTCAAAATCCCCGCTGCCAGCAACGGGCATTGCGCTTCATCCCAGCATCGTCATTGCCATCAGCTGGTCCCGCTGTGTGGCTGCCTCCGCTCCCTTGACCTTCATGGCGTCCCCTTCGAGGTCCGCTTTGCTGGCAGCAGCCTGCCGCAGCTTTTCCAAAAAATCCTTCTTTTCTTCTTCCGCTTCTCTGGCTCTCCGCTCCGAATTCGCATGCATCTGCATTTTCATCGCGTTTTCCATAGAGTGCATTACCTGTGTCATGTCTGTCATGGCATATCCTCCTGTTATATTTTCTGATTTTCCCGCGGGCAGCAAGCCAAGTGAATGCCTGCAGCGGGATTCTTGACTTACTTCTATGAGTTATATCGTAATATTTGCCAAAAACTTAACTATATTTGTCAGAGATTGACTACGCCTGCAACAAGCGTATGGAAATTGTTTTCGCTGCGACAGCAAAACAGAACGGCGTGACCGAAGAACTGAATATTATATTTGACTTATTGTATTTTTCGCTCTATTATAAAAGTAAGAATTCCCGTTTTGATAACAGCATCTGTTTCCACAAAAAAGGAGGCGCTTATGAGAAAAATGAAAGTTTTTTTGTACACAGCTGTGCTTTGTTTCTGTCTGCTGATATGTGTCGGATGCGGAGACAACTCTCCGGACAGCGATGCCCCATCCAAGGGAGACTTCCAGTTCAGCCGTTACTACAACCAGAATATTTCCAAATTTCTGGAGGACTATGGCCTGGATGCGGATGATATGGTCATAACGGAGGCGCGCAATTATGAGAGCCGCAACCCACTCCCCTTCCTGGATACCACAGCAACCTACCGATTGCTGTGCGGGGAAGACGACACCATTGCAATGGCGGAGATTCAGCTGTTGACGGACAAGGGAATCCCGGAAAGCTTCGCAGAGCTGGAGCACGTTCGGGCGTATTTCAACAACCAGGATCATTCCCAGGATCTGTATGAGCTGGAGATCAACCGTGGTACCGTAAATATGAATACCTACCAGTCAGCCGAAGAATTGGAAGCGGCAATTTTGGATGCCGCAGAGCATTCGGAGGATGAACGTTTCAAAACCGTCTTTTCCCTGCGGGGCATATGGAACCTGGAACCCAACCTGCAGGTGGATGCGTCTTACCGACTGCGCCTGGAGGATAAGCAGGGGCTTATGGAGCTGGTATTTTACAGCCGCGAGCTTCCCCGCACATATACGGAGGAGAAGCCTGCACCTGCAACTGCTTTCCCAGATGATCCTATGCAGATGGAGGATCCGGCAGACTGAATCGCTGCCGGCACCATTCCATCAGCAGCTATGGCTACGCATGGTTTCCGGTCTGCCAGCACCACCTTGCAATCCGCTCAATCAACGCGGCGTCAATCCTGCCATAAGGAATGCGAATCGTTCCCTTTTCGGTTTTGTAGCCCTGGAGCTCTTCTGCAAAATGCTCTACAGCTTCCGGTCCAGGGTACAATCCAATGTGCCCCTTTGAAGCGGCAAAATGAAGAATATTATGCTTATTCCAATAAGTCGGCATGCTCCATGAGATACGTTCCTCTGCTTCCGGCAATGCCCTTTGCAGGATCTGGCGGATCTGCTTAAGATCCGCCTGTTTATCCGCATCCTGGCTCTGGATATATGCATCAATCGTTTTGGGCTTTTCGCCGCAGTAATGGCCCTGTTCTTTTTTCTTGAATTCCCTTCCGCATTTTTGGCATTTCCACATAGATATTTTCTCACTGTCTCTTTCCTGCAGGATAACCTCAACCGTATCGCCAAAGCTCTTGCATAACAATCACATACTGTACAAATATATTATACCGGAGGATTTCAAGATGGGCAAGTAAATATCACCGCCATTTGGGCCGCCAATTGCAACGTTCTGCCGGAATTTTAGTCGGATATTCCCCCTGAAAGCAGGCGGCGCAATAATCCTCACTGTTTATCAGCTTATTCAGCTTCTCTATCGGCAAATATCCCAATGAATCTACTCCAATCATCCGTGCTATCTCGTCCATACTATGGTGGCACGCAATCAGATTTTCTTCAGAATCAATATCCGTTCCATAATAACAGGGATATAAAAATGGAGGAGCAGAAATTCTCATATGGATCTCTTTCGCTCCGGCATCACGCAAAATCTTTACAATGCGTTTGCTGGTCGTTCCTCTGACAATGGAATCATCAACCAGTACCACTCTTTTTCCATCTATCACCTTACTGACCGGACTCAGCTTAATCCTGACCTTATCCAAACGTTCATTTTGTTCTGGAGAGATGAACGTCCTTCCAATATATTTATTTTTTATCAGTCCGATCCCATAGGGAATTCCGGATTTTTTCGCATACCCCAATGCTGCATCCAAGCCGCTGTCGGGAACACCAACCACAATATCCGCGCATGTGGGATAACACTCTGCCAGTAATTCTCCGGCTTTCACTCGAGATTCATGTACGGATATTCCATCTATAACAGAATCCGGTCTTGCAAAATAGATGTATTCAAAAATGCAGGTTCTTTTCCTTCGTATTTCACAGTGCTCTCTCCTGGATTCCACACCGTTTTCCGTAAACACCAGAATCTCTCCCGGCAGCACATCACGGATAAATTCTGCTCCTACCGCTGACAGCGCACAGCTTTCCGACGCAGCCACATATGCCCCGTCCGCCATCCTTCCATAGCAAAGCGGCCGGAACCCATACGGATCTCGTGCGGCAATCATCTTTGCAGAAGAAATCATCACCAGCGAATAAGCGCCTTCCAGTAAATTCATGCTATTGCTGACTGCTTCCTCAATGCTTTGCGTCATAAGCCTTTCTCTTGTAATCACATAAGCAATGGTTTCCGTATCACTGGTTGTATGGAAAATTGCTCCCGATAATTCCAGCCTATCGCGAAGCTCCAATGCATTGCTCAGATTTCCATTGTGTGCCAGCGCCATCTTTCCTTTCTGGTGATTGACTTCAATGGGCTGGCAGTTATTTCTTGTATTTCCTCCGGTTGTTCCATATCTTACATGTCCCAACGCCATATTCCCCTTCGGAAAATGAGTGAATGTATCTTTAGAAAATACTTCACTTACAAGCCCAAGATCTTTATAGGAATAAAATGTACCGTCATCATTCACAACAATTCCACAGCTCTCCTGTCCTCTGTGCTGCAGGGCATACAGCCCATAATAAACAATGCCTGGGGCATTTTCCTTTTTTGTACCCATCACTCCGAATACACCGCACTCTTCATGAACAGCCATAACCTTATTCCCCCCCTGCTACATGGCGTATTCTGCACAGTCGGCGTGGCTGCAGCTCCTCGCCTGCTCTAATGCAGCCCCAATAAATCCTTTAAACAACGGATGGGACTGGTTGGGACGGCTCTTAAATTCCGGATGGAACTGTACACCTACAAAAAAAGGATGCCCCCACAGCTCTACCGTTTCCACCAGACTGTCGTCCGGCGACGTACCGCTGACCACAAGCCCGGAATCAGTGAGCTCTTTGCGATACTTATTATTAAATTCATAGCGATGGCGATGGCGCTCATATATAATCCCTGTGCCATAGTATTGCTCCATTTTTGTACCCGGCTTAATCCTGCAGGGGCAGCTGCCAAGACGCAGCGTTCCGCCTTTATCAATCGCCTCGCTCTGTCCCGGCATAAAATCGATTACTTTATGATTGCACTGCTCATCAAATTCCCCGGAATGTGCATCCGCAATTCCAGATACATTTCTTGCAAATTCAATGACTGCAATCTGCATACCAAGGCAGATTCCAAAGTAAGGTATCTGGTTTTCGCGGGCATATTTCGCGGATAAAATCATCCCTTCTATACCACGGCTTCCAAATCCGCCCGGAATAATGATCCCATTCATTTCTTTTAACATGTCATTTACATTCTCTCTCGTGATATTTTCCGAATCAATCCAGTGAATTTTCACAAATGTATTCCGTTCATATCCTGCATGGTTCATCGCCTCCGCTACTGACAGATATGCGTCATGAAGTTTTACATATTTTCCAACCAATGCAATATGTACTTCCTCTGAACGCTCTCGAATACGTTCTACCATCTCTTCCCAATCTGTCAAATCCGGTTCCGGCGCATTCATATTCAGTTCCCTGCACACAACGGAAGAAAACCCTGACTTCTCCAGCATCAAAGGCGCTTCATAGAGATTCTCCAATGTCCGGTTTTCAATAACGCAATCCGGTTTTACATTGCAAAAGAGAGAAATTTTCTGAAAAATAGCTTCCTCTAACGGCTTATCGGAACGCAGAACAATGATATTCGGATGAATGCCCATCCCGCAGAGTTCTTTCACCGAGTGCTGCGTCGGCTTTGATTTATGCTCCTCAGAACCACTTAAATACGGAACCAGCGTCACATGAATAAACAGACTGTTCTCTTTGCCCACTTCCAGAGAGATCTGACGCACTGCCTCTAAAAAAGGCTGTGATTCCATATCGCCAATGGTTCCGCCTATCTCCGTAATCACCACATCCGCCTCGGCCTTTTTCCCCACACGATACACAAATTCCTTGATTTCATTCGTAATATGGGGGATTACCTGAATTGTAGAACCAAGGTATTCCCCTCTTCGCTCCTTATTCAATACATTCCAGTAGACTTTTCCTGTGGTCAGATTGGAATACTGATTCAAATCCTCATCTATAAACCTTTCATAATGCCCCAAGTCCAGATCTGTTTCAGCCCCATCCTCGGTCACATACACTTCACCATGCTGATAAGGACTCATGGTGCCGGGATCTACGTTAATATATGGATCCAGCTTCTGAGCCGCCACCTTCAATCCTCTTGCCTTTAAGAGCCGTCCGAGAGAAGCTGCCGTTATCCCTTTTCCCAGACCGGATACCACGCCTCCGGTCACAAATATATATTTTGTCATAATCATTTCGCTTCCTTAAAATCCATCTTGTCAGGCTCTGCTATGGGACCACTCACTATTCCACATCCTGAAGAGCGTCAAAGCCTTCTTCCCCGGTTCTTACTTTTACCACATTTTCCACATCATAAACAAAGATCTTTCCATCACCAATATGCCCTGTGTAGAGTACCTTCTTGGCGGTTTCAATCACCCTGCGGACCGGAACCGCACTGACTACAATATCCACCTGTACCTTCGGAAACAGATTCGCCTCGACCTGTACGCCGCGGTAATATTCCGGTTTGCCTTTCTGAATCCCGCACCCTAAGACATGAGATACTGTCATGCCGGTAATTCCAAGCTTCATCATCGCATTCTTTAATGCTTCTAATCTGGATTCCCTGCAGACAATCTCAATCTTTGTAAACTTCGGAGTTCCTTCCTCAAATGCAGGAACTTTCTTAACCGGGATTGCTTCCGCAGCCGGAGTATCACCGAATACCGCCACAGGATCATTTCCCTCTTCCGTATACTCCGGAAGCATTGCAAAACCCGCGTAAGCAGAAGGGAGGCCATGTTCTGCCGCATCAAGGCCGGCTATTTCTTCTTCTCTATCTACCCGAAGGCCCGCAATTGCTCTGATCACAAGAAATGTAATCGTTATAGTAACTGCCGTCCATGCTGCGACACCGGCAAAGCCGATAAACTGAAGCTTTAATAAATCAAAACCGCCGCCGTAAAACAGACCAGTTAAAGTTTCTCCCGAAGCATTGGCAATACTGTATCCGGGAGCCGTATCCGTAGCAAATAATCCAACTGCCAGTGTACCCCAGATTCCATTCATGCAATGGACTGCAACTGCTCCCACCGGATCATCAATATAAAGTACATGGTCAAGAAGCCACACGCCAAACACGACGAAAAGACCTGCAGCTGCTCCAATCACAGAAGCACCAAATGCATCCGTCACATCACACGGCGCCGTGATTGCCACAAGCCCTGCCAAAGATGCGTTTAGACACATGGAAACATCCGGCTTTCCATATTTGATCCATGTAAAGACCATACAGACAACCGTTGCAACAGCAGGCGCGACTGTTGTTGTCAGGAAAATAGAACCAAGCTGTGCAATAGAAGTTGCTGCCGCACCATTAAATCCGTACCAGCCGAGCCAAAGAATAAATACCCCAAGCGCTCCAAGGGCGATGCTGTGTCCTGGAAATGCATTTACCTTCAAAACCTTTCCGCTCTTATCTCTGGTAAACTTTCCGATACGCGGGCCAAGAATTTTTGCACCGATCAATGCGGAAATACCGCCTACCATATGAATTGCACAAGATCCGGCATAATCATGGAAGCCAAGCTGCGCCAGCCATCCCCCTCCCCAGATCCAGTGTGCTTCGATCGGATAGATCAACGCAGAAATTACGCCGGAATAAATACAATAGGAAAGAAATTTTGTACGTTCCGCCATTGCACCGGATACGATAGTTGCCGTTGTTGCACAGAATACAAGGTTAAATACAAAGCCGGAAAAATCAAACTCTGCATATGCCGTAAACAGATCAAATCCTGGCCTTCCGATAAATCCAAACAAGTCTTCTCCCATCAGCAATCCAAAACCAATCAGTATAAATACTACGGTTCCAATACAAAAATCCATCAAGTTCTTCATAATGATATTTCCTGTATTTTTTGCCCTGGTAAAACCTGCCTCTACCATCGCAAAGCCTGCCTGCATCCAGAATACCAATGCGGCGCCGATTAAAAACCAGACCCCGAACACTTCGCCGGATACTGCTTCCTGAACAAATTCTTTCATTGCTTCATTCATATTTTCTTCCTCCCTTCTGATTTGAACACAAAAAAGACAAGGATGGCTTTCATGGCGCTTTTCCCTGCGCCGCAAAAGACTCCCTTGCCTTTACACGTTGGATCATACACCTATAAAAATCATTTGTCAATCCTTTTTTTCTATCGTACAAAAAAACATTGACAAAACACATCATCCGCTGTATAAATATAGAATATGAGCAAAGGCGTTCATTTTAAGAGCAGATATTATCTGCCTTTAAAGTGGACGCTTTTTTGATTTATCGAGAAAGGAAGGTAGAAGACTTATGAAATTCGAAGGCCAGGTAAGAATCCCTTCCGGATGTGCAATCTCAGCAGCAATTTCCAAAAATGGGAATAAGATGTCCGGTGAAATGATCACAAATTCCATGAAACCCATGCATGACCGTTCCAACGGATTAGGCGGCGGTTTTGCCGGTTATGGCATTTACCCTGAATATAAAGATTTTTATGCATTCCATATGTTTTTTGATTCCCGCGACACGCGCAAGAAATGCGAAGCTTTCTTAAAAGAACGCTTTGAAATTGTCCAATCGGAAATCATTCCGACCAGAAAGATCCCGGCAATCACAGACGAGCCCATCATATGGAGATATTTTGCCGCGCCCTTAAAATCTGTTCTTGCAGCTTTGCAGTCAGAAGAAAAAGAGTTTGTCGCCAAAACGGTTATGTGGATCAACGCCGAAATGTCCGGCGCTTACGTCTTTTCCAGCGGTAAGAACATGGGCGCGTTCAAGGCGGTCGGTTTTCCGGAGGATGTGGGTGTCTTTTACAAATTGGAGGAATACGAAGGATATTCCTGGACGGCACATGGCCGTTATCCGACAAACACGCCCGGCTGGTGGGGAGGCGCGCATCCGTTTACACTGCTTGACTATTCTGTTGTACATAACGGAGAAATATCTTCCTATGACGCCAACCGCCGATTTATCGAGATGTTTGGCTATCAGTGTACGCTCCAGACCGATACGGAAGTCATTACCTATATCATGGATTATCTGCTCCGTGTACAGGGACTTACACTGGGCGAAGCCGCAAGTGTAATCGCCGCCCCGTTCTGGAGTACCATTGGGGCAAAAACAGATTTGGACGACCAAAAGAAACATACTTACCTTAGAACTATGTTTCCAAGCCTTCTGATTACCGGTCCTTTCTCCATCATTTTGGGATTCGAGGGCGGATTGATGGCACTGAATGACCGTCTGAAGCTCCGTTCCATGGTAGTTGGCGAAAAAGACGATAAAGTATTCATTGCCAGTGAAGAAGCCGCTATTCGGACCATAGAGCCTGATGCAGAAAATATATGGTCTCCCGCCGGCGGTGAGCCTGTTATCGTTCAAGTGAAGGAGGGTGCGTTATTATGAGTGCAACATTTATTTATCCGGAATTTGAAGTAATCAGAAACGAAAACAAATGCATTTCCTGCCGTGTATGTGAGCAGCAATGTGCGAATGAAGCCCACAGCTACGATGAAAAACACAAAATTATGAAATGTGACGATTCAAAATGCGTGAACTGCCAACGCTGTGTTTCTCTCTGTCCCACAAGAGCCTTAAAGATTGTAAAAAGCGGCTGTACCCTGCGTGAAAATGCCAATTGGTCAACCCAGACAATAAAAGAAATATACAAGCAGGCAGACAGCGGCGGCGTTCTTCTGTCATCCATGGGCAATCCGGAACCGCTCCCCGTTTACTGGGACAGAATCCTGATCAATGCTTCACAGGTAACAAACCCTTCCATAGATCCATTGCGGGAACCCATGGAAACCAGAGTTTATCTTGGAAAGAAACCACCGAAAGTACAGCGCACGGAAGATGGAAAATTAGACTGCACACTGCCTCCGCAGCTGGAGCTGTCTATGCCGGTTATGTTCTCTGCCATGAGCTATGGTTCCATCAGCTACAACGCTCACAGAGCTCTCGCACAGGCAGCAGCAGAGCTTGGGGTTTTATATAACACCGGAGAAGGCGGACTGCATGAGGATTTTTACTGCTATGGCAAAAATACTGTCGTCCAGGTGGCTTCCGGCCGTTTTGGCGTCCATGCGGATTATCTGGAAGCCGGCGCAGCCATTGAAATCAAAATAGGACAAGGTGCAAAACCAGGTATCGGAGGACACCTTCCCGGTGCGAAAATTGTAGGCGATATATCCCGGACCCGTATGATTCCGGAAGGATCGGATGCCATTTCCCCGGCGCCCCACCATGATATTTATTCCATTGAAGATTTACGCCAGCTTGTCTTCTCTCTAAAAGAAGCTACGGAATATAAAAAACCTGTGATTGTAAAAGTAGCTGCCGTACACAACATTGCAGCAATCGCAAGCGGTATTGCCCGAAGCGGGGCCGATATTATCGCCATTGACGGATTTCGCGGCGGTACCGGAGCCGCGCCTACCAGAATCAGAGATCATGTAGGTATCCCAATTGAGCTGGCGCTAGCAGCCGTTGATCAGAGACTTCGGGATGAGGGGATCCGCAACAATGTGTCTCTTGTAGTCGGCGGCAGCATCCGAAGCGCGGCAGATGTAGTAAAAGCCGTCGCTCTCGGTGCAGATGCCTGCTATGTAGCTACTGCCGCCCTGCTTGCTCTCGGCTGCCATCTGTGCCGTACCTGTCAAAGCGGTAACTGTAACTGGGGCATCGCAACCCAGCGCCCTGAGCTTGTAAAAAGGCTTAATCCGGCGACAGGCAGCGAACGGCTGATCCATTTGATGACCGCATGGAAGCATGAAATAAAAGAATTCATGGGCGGTATGGGAATCAACTCCATTGAGGCTTTACGCGGAAACCGGCTGATGCTTCGCGGCATCGGCTTAACGGAAAAGGAATTGGAGATACTCAATATTTCTCATGCCGGAGAATAACAGGAAAAAACTTGATGCTTCTACAGTATTTTTTGAAAAAAAACACAAACAATTTGGGGAGGTATGGTATAATATGCAAACCATTGATGCTGCAAATTTAGATTATAGGGCTTTAAATGAAGCATTGCGAAGAGCAGAAACCGATTACACCATCAAAGGCTGCTGCGGCCAGAGGTTTCTTGCCGCCGGTATGTCCGACAAGAATATAACCATCGAAGGAATCCCGGGCAATGCGCTGGGCGCATACTTAAACAATGCCAATATTACGGTAAACGGGAATGCACAGGATGCTGTAGGCGATACCATGAATGAAGGAAAGATTCTGATTCATGGCAATATCGGCGATGCTGCCGGCTATGCCATGCGCGGCGGTAAAATCTACGTACAGGGCAACGCAGGATACCGCGCCGGAATTCATATGAAAGCTTACAAAGAGAAAATTCCTGTTATGATCATTGGCGGATGCGCCGGAAGCTTCCTTGGAGAATATCAGGCAGGAGGCGTGATCATTGTCCTTGGACTTCACAAAGATAATAAACGCATTGTCGGCAATTTTCCCTGTACCGGAATGCATGGAGGCAAAATGTTCCTGCGGGGCAGCTGTGAGAATATTCCTTTCCCCAAACAGGTTACCGCAAAATGTGCGGGCTTAGAGGAGTTAGATGAAATCCGGAAGTATCTGTCCGAATATTGCGCAGATTTCGGTTATTCTGCAGACGAGCTTTTATCCGAGCCTTTTACAGTCATCACACCGGACAGTAAAAATCCATACAAACAGATGTATGTAGCAAATTAAAAGAAAGTAGGTAGGCTTATGAAGTATTCAAAAGAAGAGGTCATCCAATATGTATGCGAAGAAGATGTGAAATTCATCCGCCTCGCTTTTTGCGATGTATTCGGCAGGCAGAAAAACATATCCATTATGCCGCAGGAGCTTTCCCGCGCTTTTGCATATGGCATTGCCATTGACGCATCCGCAATCGCCGGTTTTGGCGATGAAAACCATTCCGATCTGTTTCTGCATCCTGAATCAGACACACTGATGCCTCTGCCATGGAGACCGGAGCAAGGACGCGTAGTGAGGATGTTCTGTAACATTACTTATCCGAATGGAAAAATATTTGAATGTGATACACGTTCTATTTTAAAGAACGCGATTCAAGAAGCAGAAATCTCCGGATATCAGTTTTTCTTTGGCGCAGAACAGGAGTTTTACCTGTTCGAGCTGGACGACAATGGAAATCCAACCAAAGAACCCTATGATAACGCTGCTTATATGGATATTGCTCCTGAGGACAAGGGTGAAAATATCCGACGCGAGGTATGCCTGACTCTGGAGCAGATGGGGATACAGCCGGAAAGCTCACATCACGAAGAAGGACCGGGGCAAAATGAAATTGATCTTCGCTATTCTGATCCGCTGACCGCCGCAGACAACGCCATGACATTCCAAACGGTTGTAAAAACTATCGCCCGCAGGAATGGCCTTTGCGCTGATTTCAGCCCAAAGCCATTGGAAAACAGGCCCGGAAACGGCTTCCATATCAATATATCGGTCAAGTCATCTTATGATATAGATGATTTGGACAATATGAATTTTTTGATTGCTGGGATTTTGGATAAAGCTGCTGATATGACGGTATTTTTAAATTCAACTGAAGATTCCTATCGCCGTTTTGGCAGCAGCAAGGCACCAAAATATATTTCCTGGTCCAGAGAGAACCGTTCCCAGCTTGTCAGAATTCCTGCCGCTGTCGGTGAATACCGCCGTGTTGAGCTTCGTTCTCCTGATCCATCCGCAAATACTTATCTGGTATTCGCCCTGATCATTTATGCCGTTCTTGATGGGATTGAGCATAAACTGGAGCTGCCGGCCCCTGCGGATATCAATCTGTATCAAGCAGATGCCAATACCCTTGCCAATTTTAAACAGCTGCCCGGCAATTATAAATCTGCCTGTACAGCCGCTGCAAACAGCAATTTTATAAAAAAATATATACCGGACGCTATATTGGACATCTATTGTAATAAATAATTCAAGCCAAAGAAAAAGAAGGTGCAAAATGAGTTTAAAAGAACGGGTTTACAGTATCCTCATTGTGTCTGCAACAGATCGTTTCACCTCTGCCTTTGCCGACCTGCTCTCCGAAACAAGATATTCCCCAGTTCATGCTGCCGCCAGTGTCAGCGCCGCCAAACGGATACTCGCCGAAAAAGCTTTTGATTTTGTCATCATCAACGCACCTTTGCCTGACGATATCGGTACCCGTTTTGCAATTGACATCTGTACCAACAAACAAGCCGCTGTGCTGCTTCTGGTAAAAAGCGATATACACGCCGGAATTCACGAAAAGGTTGTTGCATACGGTGTGTTCACCCTGCCGAAGCCAACACCAAAGCCAATCCTGATACATGCCCTTAGCTGGATGGAAAGCGCCAGGGAGAGACTGAGGCAATTAGAAAAGAAATCCCTGTCTATCCAAGAAAAAATGGCAGAAATCCGTCTTGTCAACAAAGCAAAATGGATTTTAATCAGTGAATTAAAAATGAACGAACCCGATGCTCACCGTTATATTGAGAAACAGGCAATGGATCGCTGTATTACAAAACAAACAATTGCTGAAGAAATCATTAAGACTTATACCTAAATTTTACAGCTAATTCTGTCAATCTATCTACTGGCAGCAGCACATATTTTTACAGAGTGGGCAAAATAAAACTATGTGCTGCCCCCCAGGAGGAGAGCAGCTGACGAAGCTTCTATGTTCTGCAATCATCTCCTTCTCTTTTCAGGTTATGGAAAGTTTTATTCAAGTATCCTCATTAAATGCAACACCTCTTGCAAATATCCTCGTAGGCGGGTTATCCGGATCAATATTTTTAATTAATGCCGTATAATAATGCAGCAATTGAATCACAATGTAAAACAATATTGACAAAATATTTTCGCTAACGTCCGGAAGTATAACACACTTTGCCAAAGGAAGCGCTTTTCTACATTCCTCCCCCAGCGAACAGGGCGCAGCTATGATTAGCTCACGCTGCATCTGACTGGCTGATTCCAAAATCTCCAAAACACGCTGCTCTTTCTTGCAGTTATTTACCAGAAATACCGTATATTGTCCCGGTGAGGGGGCCACTGTCTCTATATGGGCAAATTCTTCAATCTGATATAGATCAGAACGCCACCTTAAAACTTCTTTTGTTTTGGCCTTTGCATAATATACAGCCGGATAATTGCTTCCATACCCCACAAAGGTAAATGCACCTGTTTCATTTATCCCTTCCGCATAATCCTTCCATGCAGCCGATTCCTCAATCACCTTTGACGACATATGCGCCACTTCATCTACCATCTCTTTGATGTCATCTTTACTCTTCTCTGCAAGGGCTGATGCAAGCATCAATGAAGCTAACGCTGATAATGTAATAACCTTTGTACGCGGCGCCTTCCATTCTCCTGCATGAATGGGAATCATCATATCTGAATATTTCGCTGCCGGGCTATAGATGTCATTCGTTATGCAGACAATAGATATCCTTTTTTCTTTTGCCAGCTCAATCAGCTCCATTATCATTTTGGATTTACCCTTTGCAGGTTTTGTGCCGGGATTTCACGTTTCTATAGTCTGCTTGACATTATATTTGATGATAAATAACGTTTTTTCCCTTTATAGAAAAAGGCAACCGAAAGCACGAAATAGATCCATGCTGCTATCATCACATATAATATGATCTCCATATCCGGCTCTTTTAACATACGGGCCGGAATAAAAATAATAAAGCCAACTGGAAATATCGAATATAACAGCCCTCTGATAAACCGATTGAAAATCTGATCCGGGTATGTAGCAACTGCTGTCATCACATTGCTCAGCAAAACAGAAACCAATCTTCCATCAGAGATCCAAAATGTCAGGCTGCCAATCATCATATGGAATGCAAGCAATATAAAGGCTCCTGTTAATGATAAAATCACATAAGCAAGAACCGTTCTATAATCCTTTGAAAATATTGCGCACAATATGATGCTATATACAAGATCACCAAACGCAGACATGTCTGTAGCACTTGTGGCAATATTAAAATACAGATTTCGAGGCTGTACGATAAATGAATCCAGCTTTCCCACCATGATTAGCTGTGATAATGTGCCGGCGCCGCCAAACATGATTCCGTATAGTGCTCCCGTGGAACATGCCATAGCCCAAATAAACATAATATCATCAAATCTGTAGCTGCCAAAGGAGCCATGTATTCCAAATAGCACCAGCCACTGAACTATAAATACAGCATTATTCAATACGGATAAAACAACACTTAAAACAAAGCTTTTAAATTCCGTATAGGAACGCATGATGTTATATTTTATTGACAGAAAAGCCACGATTATTTCTCTTCTAACCGCCATAAACATGAAGTCTCCTTTTCCCCTTTTTATATACAATCTGTATACACAGATAACCAATCACTATATAAATAATCTGTGAAAGTAGTATCTTAAAAAAATCCTCATGATTATATTTTACAAAAAGTCTGGCAGGGCCATAGCTGATAACGTATATCGGTGTATATTTTAGTACCTGCTGTATATTCTCTGAGAACAGCTCCAGCGGAAACACGGTTCCCATAATCAGAATCAGCTTCTCATATAACCATATTACAGGTTTCGTGTCTTCGATCCAAAAGGAAGACAATCCGACTAATACACGAATTATCCCATTAATTATAACAGACAGTATAAAGGTAACCAGCACACTTGCCACCGAAATAAAAGATGCATTCGGAAACATACGCAGGCACACTACACCAAGGATTCCTCCAATTGGAATAAAGGCAATCGTTTTAAAGGAGATTTCTCCCAAATATCTGGCTAGTATGTAACCTGGATAATCGTATGGTTTATTTACATAGGAACAGATATTTCCGGTTCGTATATCATCACTTATTTGATGTGTCAAGATAGCGCTTCTTGTTGAAAACCATATTAATTCTGTTAAAATCACATACCAAATCATTTGCTGGTAAGAATATCCTGCTATAAGCGCATCTTTATCATGATATAGATATCCCCAAACATGAACCATCACGTACATAACCAGGGCAAAGATTACCGCATTAAAAAACAGAGAAATCTTATATGCTGTTCGGTCCTTAAATTCATATTTCATCGCTGCATAATATTTATACATATTTTTCCAAGAACACCTCAAACCTTCCTATTTCTATCCATGATATATATTGGCTATGACTGACTCCAGGGAAGAATCCTGGATCGTGATATCCATGATATTTTGGGGATCAAAGTCACTAATAACGCTGCCGATTTCGAGATCTTCATTTTTTACTTCCAAAACATACTTATTTCCATCCAGGCATTCCGGTTTATACGCCTCCATGATTCTCGCTGATGGCGCATTCTTCAAGGTAACACATATTTTCTTCTTTTTAAAATAATTCTTTTTTATCGCTTCCAGCGGATCATCAATCACTATTTCCCCTTTATTGATGATGATCACTCTATTACATAGCTTCTCAATATCAGAAATATCATGACTTGTAAAAAAAACCGTTGTTCCAAATTCCCTGTTCATCTTATCGATCACATGTAATATATTGCTTTTTGCAACAATATCTAATCCAATCGTTGGTTCATCCAAAAACAACAATTCTGGTTTATGTACTAATCCTGCTATGATTTCGCACTTCATTCTTTGCCCCAAGGATAATTTTTTTATTGGAACATGCATGAGTTCCCCGATTTCAAAAATTTTCTCAAATTCCTGAATGACCCTTCCTGCATCTTTTTTGTTCATTCCATATGTTAATGCCAGAAACATGAGATTGTCGTAAGGCGTCAAGTTTATCCATAGCTGCTCGCGTTGTCCAAACACCGTTCCAATACATTTGGCAAGCATTTTTGTATTCTTTTGGGGATCGATGCCATTAACCGTGATTTCCCCTTGAGACGGGGTAAGTATACCTGTAAGCATTTTTATCATGGTACTTTTGCCTGCTCCGTTCGGTCCAATAAAGGCTAATTTCTCGCCCTTTGAAACGCAAAAGCTAACATCCTTTACTGCCTTTATTTCCTTTGTTTCTTTATTTTTTCTATCAGCTACTGTAAATGTTTTTGTAACCTTACTCACTTCTATCATTATGTTCTGTTTATTCCTTTGCTATATTTATTTCCTTGCCATTCCGCATCCATAAGGTTATTATAGCAAACCGGATCCGGATTCACAACTATTGTATTTTTACGGCTTTATCGCCACCATTCCCGAGAGCCACTGCTGAACCGTATCCACCCCCTCCTTAACTACCTTGGCAATACTATCTACCGGCATCCCCATCTCTGAAAGTGTCAGCGCCGTCTCTTTCTTTGTTTCCATTTTTCCTTCTATTCTTCCTTCTATTTTTCCTTCCTTTTTTCCTTCCTCTTTCTTATCATACCCAAACTGCTCTACTGCTCTCTGCTGGTCAAATAATGCCATCATAATGCTAATAACCTCCTTTTCCCGTTCTGCCAGGTACTCTCGCAGCACATCCTGGTTTTTGCAGACCCGTATGGTTTCCAGCACTGCTTCCCGCGTCCTGCCATGCTGTTTCACCTGCTCGTGGTATACTTTCGTACTGAATTCTTTATTACCCAAAATACTCCGCCATTTCTGTGTGTTATTCTATCTTCATTATAATTAAAAAACTTCCACATAGCAAGATAGGAGATAAGGTTACAGTTCACGGGTCAGGAATGCGCACTAGCTGCGCATTCCGTGAGAACATGATTCAGGAGTGAGGGGCGATTTTTGCGTAGCAAAATTCGGAATATCGCCCCGAATCGTTACTATTCACGGCCGCCGTGAATAGTAACGAGATAAAAATTTGTTCCCCTTCTCAAAATGGGCCGTTTCTGGTATAATGATGGATACATGTAAAAAAGATACGCCCTGGCAAACAATTTTCTTAAGGAGCAAAATTATGAACACAGAACAATACTTCAAAAACCTGTGCGTCCCCTCAACCCCGGTGGATGTGGTACTGGACACGGATACCTTTAACGAGATCGACGACCAGTTCGCCATTGCCTACCTTCTGGCCGCATCCGACAGGTTGAACCTGAAGGCCCTCCATGCAGCGCCCTTTTACAACCACCATTCCGAATCTCCCAAGGACGGCATGCTCAAAAGCTATGAGGAGATCCTGCGCCTCCTTACATTGACAAACCGGCAGGAATTTGCCTCTGTGACCTATAAAGGCTCGGAAACCTATCTGAAAGATGAAGCCACGCCGGTGCCCTCCGACGCCGCCACGAACCTTACGGAGCTTGCTTCCTCCTACTGTCCCGACCATCCCCTCTATGTGGTGGCCATCGGCGCCATCACCAATGTGGCCTCTGCCTTGCTTTTAAAACCGGAAATTGCAGAAAATATTGTGATTGTGTGGCTGGGCGGGCACAGCCGGGAATATCATGATACCAAAGAGTTCAACCTGTTTCAGGATGTTGCCGCCGCCCGGGTGGTCTTTAAGAGCGGTGCGCCCATTGTCCAGCTTCCCTGTATGGGTGTTGTGAGCAGCTTTTCCATTCCTTTTGTGGAGCTTGTCCACTACCTTGGCGGGAAAAACGAATTGTGTGATTTTCTGGTGGGGCGTGTCCGGGATGAGATCAGCACCTATGCTTCAGGGCTTGCGGTGTCCCGGGTTCTGTGGGATGTGGCTGCGGTGGCCTGGCTGCTGAATGAGAACAGCCGGTTTATGCTGTCCCGGCTGGATACACTGCCAGTACCGGAGTACGACGGCCTGTACGCTTACGACCACAGCCGTCTGATCCGGTATGTATACCATATCAACCGGGACCAGCTGGCAACGGATCTGTTTGAGAAGCTTTCCGGAAACCGGATCTGACAAAAAAGGAGGATGCTCATGGCAATTCAAAATGATTACTTGAATCGTGTTTATGCCGGATGGCTGGGAAAGACAATCGGTGTCCGCTACGGCGCTCCGATTGAAGGCTGGAGCTATGACCGAATCAGAAAAACCTACGGCATACTGAATCGTTATATAGCCGATTATAAAAATTTTGCTGCTGATGATGATACGAACGGACCCATGTTTTTTCTCCGGTCAATTGATGATTATGGTCTGGATGCCACTGTTGAACAAATGGGATTAACCTGGCTCAATTACGCACCTTACGAACATGGTTTTTACTGGTGGGGAGGCTATGGTATTTCAACAGAACACACGGCCTATCTCAACCTGAGAGCCGGTATCCCCGCCCCCCGCAGCGGTTCTGTGGAACAAAACGGCGAAGCCGTAGCAGAACAAATCGGCGGGCAAATCTTTATTGATACCTGGGGGCTGGTTTCCCCCGGAAATCCCAGGCAGGCTGCAGAACTTGCCGGGAAAATGGCCAGCGTATCACACGGAGGGAATGGAATTTACGGAGGGCAGTTTATTGCCGCTTGTATTGCTGAGGCCTTTGTGGAAAGCAATATCGAGAAGGTGATCCAGGCGGGCCTATCTGTTATTCCGCCGGATTGCGCGTACCGGCGCATGGCAGATGCCATCATTGCCTTTTATAAAGAAAAACCCGGAAATTGGGAGGATGCATTTCGCTATGTCCAGAATAACTTCGGATATGACCGGTATCCTGGCGTCTGCCACATCATCCCCAATTCAGCTGTTATTATTTTATCCTTATTATACGGAGGGCACGATTTCGATCAGGCAATCAATATCTGCAATATGTGCGGTTGGGATACTGACTGCAATGTGGCTAATGTGGGTACGGTTATGGGGGTTCTGCTTGGCCTTGAAGGGATTGACTACGACAGATGGCGCAGCCCCATAAATGATTTCCTGGCTGCTTCCAGTGTCATGGGCTCCATGAACATCATGGATATAGCCAAAGACGCCACCTACATGGCAGCCCTGGGGTATCGGTTAGCTGGTGAAACGCCGCCAGATGATGTTATTGCTATTATCAATGGCAAAACAGCGCGGTTCCATTTTGAACTGCCTGGTTCCACACACGGTTTTCGGGCTGCTGCCGAGCACGGCAGCACACTGGGCTATAAGATCATGAACAGTGCGGAAAGGGCGTCCGGGGGAAGCCGCTCTCTGAAGCTCGTAGCGCCATCGTTTCCGGCTTATGAAGGTGATGTTTGCGGAATCAAGCTATTTTATAAAACATATTATGCATCAACGGATTTTTCCGACAGCCGCTATGATCCTGCATTTTCCCCCATCTTCTATCCTGGTCAGAATATATCCTGTCAGGTTTGCTGCGATACCAACATATCCGGCAGCATTACAGCCTGCTTATATATCTATGATACTAATTCAGGCAAAATAACAGAAGGGGAAGCCATTGAGGTCCGGGAGGTGTTTACTAAGCTATTTATGCCTGTCCCGGCTATGGAAGGTGCTTGTATCAGTGAAGTGGGCGTCCTGTTCCGGAGTGCAGACGCATGCTCTGGGGCACTTTGCGCCTGGATGGATGATTTTGACATTTCCGGCTCCCCTGATTATACCATTGATTTTGCCAAGGAACATATGGATATGTGGAACGGCCTGCACACGGAAGTGAGCCAGTTCACCCGGCTAAAAGGCTTGTGGTATCTTACGGAGAATGCCCTGAATGGCAGCTGCTCTGATTTTGGCGAGGCCTATACAGGGGATGTCAATTTCCGTGATTATACTTTTACTGCGACCCTAAGGCCGCAGCTGGGACAATGGCATGGTATCAATGTCCGCGTCCAGGGAGCAGTACGTTCTTATGCACTGGTATTGGCGGAAGGAGGTACGCTGAAATTTATGAAAAACGAAAACGGATACCGCACTCTTTGCGAAACGGATTTTCCATGGAAATGCGGCAGTCATTACCGTTTATCCATACAGGCTGTTGGAAACAAATTCGTAATATCAGAAGGTGATAAAGAATTGATGCGCTATGTTGACACAGATCGGCCTTACCTGAATGGTGCCATTGGTGCATCCGTCAGAGACGGAAGCCGCTGCCATTTTCTGGATTTTTCAATATGCGGAATCTCGGTTGACGAAAACCGGTAGGCCGGGCCGCCACAAGGGGGGACACTGCTGCTTTTGGAGATGATTATGCAGATATTGGTATGTTAAAGCTATGCGGCATTGGTGTAGCGATGGATAATATTTTTCAGGATAAAAAAATTCATACTGATCTTTATCCTTCCTTATACCACCTGGCCTGCTCATGGTACATCCTTGCATAGAAACCGCCCTTCTTACAAGCATCAAAACCACACGCATAGTGGCATAAAAGGGCGCGCACCGCCAGGGCAGAAGGAAGGTGCTGTACCATTTGTATTTCTGCGTTTCCATTTTTTACTCCCTATTTACGGCTTTGCCGCCACCATTCCAGAAAGCCACTGCTGAACAGTATCTACCCCCTCCTTAACTACCTTGGCAATACTATCTACCGGCATCCCCATCTCCGAAAGTGTCAGTGCCGTCTCTTTCTTTGTTTCCATTTTTCCTTCTATTTTTCCTTCTATTCTCCCCTCTATTTTTCCTTCCTTTTTTCCTTCTTCTTTTTTATCATATCCAAACTGCTCTACTGCCCTCTGCTGGTCAAATAATGCCATCATGATACTAATAACCTCCTTTTCCCGTTCTGCCAGGTACTCTCGCAGCACATCCTGGTTTTTGCAGACCCGTATGGTTTCCAGCACTGCTTCCCGCGTCCTGCCATGCTGTTTCACCTGCTCGTGGTATACTTTCGTAAAATCCACGTACTGGCTGATAATATCCTTCTTTCCCTGCTCCCCATAAAGTACCCGCACCTTCATTTCCAGAAATTCATGGTTCCCTTCAAAGAACTCATCCGACAGGTTGATCCATTCCGGCCGGTTTT